>JAPPAJ010000149.1:0-17385 GCA_026705565.1 Caldilineaceae bacterium
GCCCTCGGGTACCTTATCAACCTGCGCAACATCCTGCACATCCTGATTTCCGCCGATAGCCGGTACGCCATGGTATACAACCGCGGCTGTGCCCACGTTATCACCGATCATCTGCAACAGTACGGTTACGACCTCAACCAGCCCAAGCCCTTGGTGATCGTCTCCTACAGCGGGGCCGGCCAAATCGCCGCTGGCGCGGTCCAACATCTGTGGGAAGAGTATCGACTGCCGGTTTACGTCCTCATGCTGGCCTGCTTCTTCACCGCCTCGGGCATCGATCGCGCCAACCACGTCTGGGAATTCATCGGTACCACGGATCAAGCCTATCGGTTTTGTCTGTTGTTCTCGCCCAGTCGATGGCTGATTCCGCGCCTGTCTCTTTGGCGGCGGCTAACCGCTGCCGGACGGACAACCAGGATCGACATGGGCGCCATGAAACATACTGGGCGCGGCGGCTATCTGGACCGCAACAGCGTTACCCCCGAAGGAGTCCCGTTCATCGATGTCACCGCCCAGGCCATGGCGGATGTGATCAACCGGATCAGCACGGGCTCCGAGTCCCGCAAGGAGGGATGACATCACCACACCGGCCGCACGGCTTGCCCAGGAAACCCGAAGTGTCCGCACGCGGTTTGCACCCAGCCCCACGGGCCAGCTGCATCTGGGCGGGTTGCGCACCGCGCTGTTCACATGGCTTTGGGCACGGCACAACCAAGGCACCTTCATTCTGCGCATTGAGGACACGGACAGCAAGCGCTTCGATCCGGCAAGTGTCGAGTCGATCACTGCGGCGCTGAAGTGGCTGGAACTTGATTGGGATGAAGGCCCGGAAGTCGGCGGCGACCATGGTCCCTATGTCCAAAGCGAGCGCGGTGCGATTTACCGCAGCCATGCCGAGCATCTGATTGGGGCCGGTCACGCCTACCGGTGTTTCTGCTCACCGGCGCGGCTGGCGGATTTGCGCCGCCGACAACAAAATGCGGGCCGGCCTTCTGGCTATGACGGCCATTGTCGCCGCTTGCCCAAACGGCAGGCCCAGGCCATGGCGGACCGCGGCCACGAACACACGATCCGCCTTGCCGTGCCCGATTCCGGATCCGTCCAGGTCGACGATCTGATCCGGGGCCGTATCTCGGTCGACGCGGCAACCCTGCACGACCCCGTGCTCCTGAAAAGCGACGGCATGGCGGTCTACCACTTGGCCGTGGTTGTGGATGACCACCTGATGGGCATCACCGATGTACTGCGCGGACAGGAGTGGCTGCCTACCGCACCCTACCATTGGCTGCTGTACCAGGCTCTTGGGTGGGACGTGCCGGCCTTTGTGCACCTGCCGGTCATCCTCAATCCCAACGGTGCGGGCAAAATGAGCAAGCGCCACCCGCCTCTCGTCGACGGCGCCGTCATGCCCGTGCACGTTGACGAGTTCCGGGATGCCGGTTATCTCCCCGAGGCAATGTTCAACTTCCTGGCCCTGTTGGGTTGGACCGCCGATGCGTCCGAGGAAGTCTTCGCCCGGGACGAACTGGTCCGACGGTTCGATGTGCGCAGCATTTCCGCGGCTCCGGCAACGATGCCGTACGACAAGCTTGCCTGGATGAACGGCCTGTATCTGCGCAAGATGGATCGGGAATCTGTGCTTGCGATGCTGCAACCGTATCTCGCCAAGGCGTTTGGACGCACCCCTTCCCAACTCTCCGCCATGCCCGGCCTGTCCATTGTGGTCGGAGAATTGGTCGACCGGATTCGCACGCTGTCGGAAGCTCCTGCCTGGCTTGAGTGGTTGTTTGCCGATCCGGCCGGACTGGACTATCCGCATCCGGACATGCTGCTGGCCCGCAAACAGGACAGGGCCACCAGTGTTGCACTGCTGAAGGGCGCGGCAGACACGGTTGCCACCATGCCGGTGTTCGATGCCGCCTCACTGGAAACCGCAATCCGCGACGCAGCGGCCCGTACTGACACCAAACCGGGGCTGTACTTCGGCTGCATGCGTGCAGCCCTGTCGGGTGCCAGGGCATCTCTGCCCCTGTTTCCGATTGCCGAGGCACTGGGGCAGGACAACGTTGTGACTCGCCTGCGGCACGCGGCTCAGGTGCTTGCTGCAGCCGACCACTCCACCGGAGCTTAACTGCCGCCGGCGTGGCCGGCGCGCCAGTATGCCCCGTCCCGTTTCCTGGGACCGGTGAGGGGCGCGCAACCGCGGCCGGCGCAACCATTTCCAGTGGACCGTCGCTTATAATGGATTCCCAAGGTCGGTTACCGGACCTGCGGTGGGGGATAGTTTAATCGGCAGAACACATGACTCTGGATCATGTAGTCGGGGTTCAAATCCCTGTCCCCCAGTCCTGGCCGCCCGGCCGCCTGCTTGAAGCCGCGCACGCGGCTTCATTTGTTTGCACAGCACTTGGACTTGATCATGGATGACGCTTCCCGCCTCCAGGTTGCGCGCGACGCGGCCGAACGCATGGGACACTGGCTCTCCATGCTGCTGGACGCACTGGACGAGGGGCAGCAGAACTGTCTGTGCCTCGATTTTGCGAACGAGCAGGAGCGAACTTTCTGGAACTACACACCGATTGCCAGGCAGGGCCTGGCACTCAGGGACATGACCCGGCCGCAGCACCAGCTCGTGATGCAATTGCTGCATGATGCGCTCAGTCCAACCGGGTACAACACGGTCCAGTTAATCATGGCCATGGAAGCAATCCTGGACGGCAAGGAGGGATTTACCCGGCCCCTTCCGGGGCGGGATCCCCAGAACTACTGCCTGTCCCTTTTTGGACGGCCCGATGCGGTCGAACCGTGGAGTTGGCGGTTCGAAGGCCATCATGTGTCCCTGCACTTTGCCGTGGCGAACGGACGCCTGCTCTCCCCGTATCCCTTGTTCCTGGGTTCCAACCCCGCCGACAGCGCGCTGCGCGGCGGCGCAAGTCTGCGACCGCTGCATGATCTCGAGGACTGTGCCCGCGCCCTGTTCGAGTCGCTTGACGGGTCGCAGCGCCGGACTGCGCTGCTTTCGGCCTACGCACCGCAGGACATCCTCCTGGGAAGCGTGTCCCGGGTGGCCTATGAACTGCCGCCATCTTTCGACGCCGACGGCTGGATGCGGGCGACCGGGGCCGGCCCTGAGGATGTCGACCGGCTGTTGATCCGACGCCACGGAGCCGGCGTCAGCCTTGCCAGCCTTAAACCGGACCAGGCCTCCAGTCTGCAAGCCTTGGTTGGGCACTACCTGAGCTGTTTGGCGGACGATGTGGCCGAAGCGGAACAAGCTCGGATTGGCGATCTCTCGGGCGCACCCCTGCACTTCGCCTGGTCCGGCAGCGCGCGTCGCCGGGAACCCCACTACTACCGCATTCAGGCTCCTGGATTTCTCATTGAATTCGATAACTACCAGAACGACGCCAACCATATCCACTCTGTTTGGAGGGATCCCGCCAACGACTTTGGGCGGGACGCATTGGCCTCCCATTACCGCCACAGCCATTGAATGGTTCTTCCTTGGGACGGGGCCTCGATCCCGGTCCATTTGCTAGAATCCGCGCCCTGAGCCGGGGTCATTCCCGACTGCCGCCGCCAAGGAATCAAGGTATGCCGCACGAAGCCGGGGTCGTTGAACGCCCGGAAGACTTCATTCGCCAGCGCATCAGGGTCGACCTGGACGGCGGCAACCTCGACGGTCCGGTCACGACCCGGTTTCCGCCCGAACCCAACGGGTTCCTCCACATCGGGCATGCCAAGTCGATATTCCTGAACAGCGACTTGGCGCGGGAAAACAATGGACGCTTCAACCTGCGGTTCGACGACACCAACCCACTCACTGAGACCCCTGAATTCGTCGAATCGATGCAGGCGGACATTAGCTGGCTGGGTGTGCAGTGGGACGGCGACGTCAAGTTTGCGTCCGGTTATTTCGAGCAACTGTATGAGTGGGCCGAGGAACTGGTCCGCCGCGGCCACGCCTACGTCGACGATTTGAGTGCCGACCAGATACGGGAGATGCGCGGCACACTGACCGAACCGGGTCGCAACAGCCCATTCCGCGACCGATCGCCGGAGGAAAACCTTAGGTTGCTGCGGGAAATGAAGGGCGGCTTGCATCCCGACGGCAGCAAGGTGTTGAGGGCCCGCATCGACATGGCTTCCCCCAACATCAACCTGCGGGACCCGGTTCTGTATCGCATCGCCCATGCCAGCCACCACCAGACCGGCGGCCAGTGGTGCATTTACCCGATGTACGACTGGGCCCACGGCCAGAGTGATTCCATCGAACGGGTCACGCACTCCATTTGCACCCTCGAGTTTGCCGACCACAACCCGTTGTATCAGTGGTTCCTGGACCGCCTGGGAGTGTACAAGCCGGTTCAGCTGGAATTCGCCCGGTTGGAACTCACCCACACGGTACTGCATAAACGAGTCCTGCGCCGCATCATGGCGAAGGGCCTCCTGGACGGCTGGGACGATCCCCGCCTGGGTACGCTGGCAGGACTGCGGAGACGGGGAGTGCCGCCGGCCGCCATTCGCAACCTGTGCCGGCAGGTCGGTGTGGCCAGAGCCAACACGATGGTCGAAATCCAGAAGTTCGAGTACTGCATCAGGGAGGAGCTGAACCGGACGGCATGCCGCCGCATGGGGGTTCTGGACCCTGTAAAGCTGGTGGTAACGACCTATCCGGAAGGGGAAACGGACCTGCTGGAGGCGGTGAACAACCCCGAAGATCCTTCACAGGGCACCAGGACGGTGTCCTTCAGCCGGGAGGTGTGGGTCGAGCGCGCGGACTACATGGACGATCCGCCGCGCCGTTTCCACCGTCTTGCCGTCGGCCGCGAAGTCCGGTTGCGCTATGCCTGGCTGGTGACCTGCACCGGCGTCGTGCGCGACAGCGATGGACGGGTTCTCGAAATCCGCTGTACCCATGATCCCGCTTCGCGCGGCGGCACCGCTCCGGACGGGCGCAAGGTGCGGGGCACCATCCACTGGGTCGACTCGCGCACAGCCGTTCCGGCGGAAGTGCATCTGTTGGAACACCTGTTTGCGGACCCCAACGCCGGGCAGGCTTCCCCGGACGAGGTGATGGACCATTTCAATCCGAATTCCCGCCGGATCGTGACGGGTGCCAAGCTGGAACCGGGAGCACTCGAGGATGCCCGTGCCGACACGATTCAACTGGAGCGCGTTGGATACTTCAAGGCGGACTCGGCCGCGCCGGACAGGTCCGTGCTGTTGCGCACCGTTCCGTTGCGCGACAGCTGGAAGAAGATTCAAAACAAGACCGCCTGACCCACGGCACAGTCGAGTGCTCGCCCAGTGACCGCGGCCACGCCCATCCCGAACCGGCACGGCAATTCAGTGCCATGACACCGGTCATCATTTCTGCTGCCTTGGTCGGTTCGCAGCCAACCAAGGAAATGAATCCGGCAGTTCCCTACTCTCCCACGGAAATTGCGCACAGCGCGATTGAGGCACACGCCGCCGGGGCCGCCATCGTGCATGTCCACGTCCGCGAACCCGACACCGGGAAGGCAACGTCCGCTCTTGACCTGTTCCGTGAAACCGTGGAGCGTATCCGGGCGGCCTGCCCGGTGCTTGTGAATCTCACCACAAGCGGCTACAACCTGGCGGGGCAGGACACTGCGCACCGCCTGGAAGTGTTGGGACTGTGCCCGGACATCTGTTCCCTGGATGCAGGGACGTTCAATCTGGGTGAAAGACCGTTCCTCAACACTCCGGATTGGGCGCGGGAGGCGGCACGGCGCACGCTGGAAGCCGACATCAAGCCCGAGTTGGAAGTGTTCGATGTGGGCCACATCGACCAGGCCAATGTCTTGGTGCGCGAAGGATTGGTGGCTGCACCGCCCTGGTATCAGCTGTGCATGGGCATCCGGTGGGGGATTCCAGCTACCATTGACAACCTGCTCTTCATGCATCGCCAACTGCCGCCGGATGCGGTTTGGTCGGTTCTGGGCGTGGGGCGGCGCCAGTTGGAGATGACCACGGTGGCACCTCTAATGGGGGGCCACATTCGGGTTGGGTTCGAGGACAACCTCTACTACGCGCGCGGCGTTCTGGCAGAGTCGAATGCCCAACTGGTAGCCAGGGCGGTGCGCATTCTGCAGTTGCTCAACCTGGAACCAGCGACGGTAGCCGAAGCGACCGCGATCCTCGGCCTGCCGGGCCGCAACCGGCTTCCTTCGGACTGACGAAACCCGGCCGCTGCCAATCCCGTCCTCAGGAGGAGGGCTGTTGCATGAACCTGCACGAATACCAGACGAAGTCGTTGCTGGAACGGGAAGGCATACCGGTGCCGCAGGGCGCCGTGGCCATGACACCCGACGGCGCAAGGCAAATCGCCATCGACTTCGGTTCAATGGTGGCAGTCAAGGCACAGGTGCTGACTGGTGGCAGGGGCAAGGCCGGGGGCATTCGGCTTGCCGGGAACCCGGATGAGGCCGAAGATGCGGCGGCGCACATCCTGGGGATGGACATCAAGGGCCATAAGGTGCAACGGGTGTTGGTGGAACAGGCGGCGCACATCAAGGCGGAGTTGTATCTGGCGGCATTGATTGACCGGACCAGTCAGCAGATTATGGTAATGGCCAGTTCGGAAGGCGGCATGGAGATCGAGGAGGTGGCAGCCCACAGTCCCGATAAGATCCGAAGGATTTACGCGGATCCGTTCATGGGCATCCGCAGCTACCAGTGCACTCGGTTGGCACGCGAGATTGAGTTGCCGGTGGCCCTCTGGCCCGCGTTCCACCGATTGGTCTCCAAGTTGCACGCCGCGTTGATCAAGCACGATGCGGACCTCCTGGAGATCAATCCTCTCATCATCAACCACAGTGATCAACTGGTGGCACTCGACGGCAAAATGACCCTGGATGACAATGCCCTGTACCGCCAACCGGAGTTCGGGTCCGAACTGGGCAGCGAAGACCAGCATCCGACCGAAGTCGAGGCCCTCAACGCGGGCCTGAATTTCGTGTATCTGGGTGGCAACGTGGCCTGCCTGGCCAACGGTGCCGGTCTTGCCATGGCAACCATGGATGCGGTCAAGTACTACGGTGGTGATCCTGCCAACTTTCTGGATCTGGGAGGCGGCTCATCGGTGGAGCAGGTCACACAGGCCGTCCGCATCATGGTCAGGGACCCGGGCGTGCGCGCTCTGCTGGTCAACGTCGCCGGTGGGATTACCCGGTGCGACGAAGTGGCTGAGGGCATGGCTGCGGCGATGGACGAGATCGAAACCCGGATTCCCTTTGTCGTGCGCCTGGTGGGCACCAACGAGGCGGAGGCCCACCGCATTCTTGAGCCCTACGACGTCGAGTTTGCTTCCCGCTTTTCGGAAGCGGCCAAGCGCGTGGTGGAACTGGCCCGGGAGGGCGCAGCATGAGTATTCTGATAGATGCCGACACCCGCATCCTGGTGCAGGGCTTTACCGGCCGGCAGGGCAGCTTCCATGCTGAACGGATGCTGGAATACGGCTCCAGGGTCATCGGTGGGGTGACGCCGGGCAAGGGAGGCCAGGAAGTATTGGGCCTGCCCGTGTGGAACTCCGTGGCGGAGGCGGTGGCTGAACAGGCCGTTGACGCCTCCATCATATTCGTGCCGGCCCGGTTTGCAGCGGATGCGATCATGGAAGCGGCCGATGCCGGCATCGGGCTGATCTGTTGCATAACCGAACACATCCCCGTGCACGACATGATTAAGGTGCGAGCCTATGTCACCATGAAGGGGTCCCGTCTTCTGGGTGCAAATTGCCCCGGGGTAATCTCGCCCGGAAAATCCAAGATGGGAATCATGCCCAACCAGCTGTTCAGTCCGGGGACGACAGGCATTGTCAGCCGATCGGGCACATTGACGTACGAAGTGGCCGACGCACTGTCGCAACTGGGGGTGGGCCAAAGTTCGGTGGTCGGAATCGGCGGCGATCCAATCCAAGGCACAAACTTCATCGATGTGTTGAAGATGTTTGCCGGGGATCCAGACACCGAGCGGGTTGTCATGATCGGCGAGATCGGCGGAACCGCCGAGCAGACCGCGGCCGAATATCTTAAGGCCCATCATCCCAATCTGCCGGTCTTCGGATTCATCGCAGGGGTGTCGGCACCTCCCGGGAAGCGGATGGGGCATGCCGGTGCCATCGTCTCCGGAGGGGGCGGTACTTCGGCGGCGGACAAGATCAACATGTTCCGCAACATGGGCCTCCCGGTCGCGGACCATGCCGAACAACTGGCTGAAATCGTCAAGGCTTCACTGGAGGACCGGGACTGAAGATCCGGCCGGTCCTGCCTGCCCTATACATTGCCATCGGCCGGCGCAAGTCCGCCGGCCAAGAATCACCCCAAGCGCGGAGGAGATAATGACCGAACAGGATTTCACCGCCGACACATCCGAAGTTCATCATCCGGCACCTGCATTGGTGGCCGGGCTGGCCCATCCGGACTACCTGGAGCAGCGGAGTGCCGCGCTGCGGGACCCCGTGGGTTTCTGGCGCGACCGGGCCGTGGAACTCCTGGACTGGTTCGAACCGTTTTCGCAGACCCTGGACGCCTCCGAAGCCCCGTTCTACAAGTGGTTTGCGGACGGCCGGACCAACATTTGCCTGAATGCGTTGGATCGCCATGTAGCCGGCGCGCGCCGCGACAAGGTCGCCTTCATCTGGGAGTCCGAACAGGGCGAGACCCAAACCTGGACGTTCGCCGAACTGGCGGCGGACGTCAACCGGTTCGCCAACGTACTCAAGAGTCTGGGGGTGGCCAAGGGGGATACGGTCACCATCTACATGGGCCGGGTGATGGAACTGATTATTGCCATGCTTGCGACCACCAAGCTTGGCGCCGTCCACTCCGTGGTGTACGGCGGATTCAGTGAACAGGCGTTGGCCAGCCGCATCGAGGATTGCCAAAGCAAGGTTCTGGTCACCTGCGACGGGGCATGGTTGCGGGGGAAGACCGTGGATCTGAAGGACATCGCCGACGCAGCAATGCAACGATGCCCAATCGTGCAGTCGGTGGTGGTGTGCCGGCGTACCGGGCAGAACATTGGCATGGAGGCGGACCGGGACCACTGGTGGCACGACCTGATGGCATCGTCGGTGGCCTCCGAGGACTGTCCCACCGAAGTGATGGCGGCCGAAGACCCGCTGTTCATTCTTTACACGTCCGGCACGACCGGCCGCCCCAAGGGCGTGCTCCACACCCACGGGGGCTACCAGGTCCAGATCGCAACCACCCTCAGCTATGCCTTCGACCTGGGCAACGACGACGTCTGGTGGTGTGCGGCAGACCCCGGCTGGATCACCGGTCACAGCTACATCGTGTACGGTCCCCTAATTCTGGGTGCCACCAGCGTTGTCTACGAAGGCGCGCCCGGATACCCCGAACCGGATCGTTGGTGGGAAATCGTGGACCGGTACAGCGTGTCGATCCTATACACTGCGCCGACCGCCATCCGGGGCCTGATGCGCTTCGGCGACGAGTGGCCCCTTAGACACAGACTGGACACGCTCAGGCTGCTGGGCACGGTGGGCGAACCCATCAATCCGGAGGCTTGGCGCTGGTATCACCGCGTCATCGGCAAGGGCAACTGTCCTGTTATCGACACTTGGTGGCAGACGGAGACCGGCGGCTTCATGATTACGCCCACGCCGGCCGTGCCGCTCAAGCCCGGCAGCGCCACGCTGCCGTTCATCGGGGTGCTCGCGGATGTCGTCGACGAGGACGGAAATCCTTGTGCCGACAACGAGGAAGGTTCCCTGGTCATCAAGCATCCGTGGCCCGGCATGCTGCGCACGGTATGGGGTGATCCGGATCGATATGTAGAGCAATACTGGTCGGAGTTCAGCGAGCAGGGCTGGTACTTTCCGGGTGACAGTGCCCGCCGCGACCCGGATGGCTACATCTGGGTGATCGGGCGCATGGACGACGTGATCAAAGTAAGCGGCTACCGTTTGGGCACCGCCGAAATTGAAAGCGCACTGGTCAGTCACGAAGTCGTCGCGGAGGCGGCGGTCATTGGATTGCCGGACGAATTGCGCGGCAACCGAATCAGTGCCCATTGCATTCTCAACGACGGGGTTGAGCCTGCCGACGACTTGGCAGACCGGCTCAAACGGCATGTCCGCGCGGAAGTGGGACCGATAGCCGTGCCCCAGGAAATCCACTTCACGGCATCCTTGCCCAAGACCCGCAGCGGCAAAATCATGCGCCGCCTGCTCAAGGCACAGGCACTGGGCCAACCGCTGGGGGACACCAGCACACTGGAAGACTAGCCGTTGAACCGATTGGTCCGCGCCGTCCGGGGTCAGGTCGACCACTGGTGGGCCACCACCAGCACAATGTCGTAGACGGCGTGGGCCACGATGGCGGGAGCCAGGCCCAAACGCATTCGGATCACACCGAACAACAAGCCCAGCAGGAACACCACAATCAGGCCGTCGGCCCCGTATTGCAGGCCGTGCGCCATCGCGAACACCAGATTGGCGAGCACGATTCCCAGCCTTGGTTGCAGGACTCCCCGCACCAACAGCTCCTCGCTGATCCCGGCACTGAGACCCAACAGGACAGCGCCCATCAGGCTGGTGGGCAGGCTGGCCAGTTCCTCGAACAGTTCCGCTTCCGTCATGGGCAGGCCGGTTTGCGCCACCAGGGAGACAATCCACTGTTCGGCCACCGTGATGAACACGGCCAAGCCGATTCCGACTAGGAATCCGATGCTGATGCCGCGCCATCGCACCGACCCCAAACCCAACCGCGCGAGTGCACAGCCCAGGTTGCGCGTGAGCGGAAACCCGATTGCCAACAGAGCTGTTGGGATGCTCCAAACCAGCGTTGAACACAACGACACAAGGGTGGCCGTTTCCGACGATGCCAGCGACTCCATGTCCGCCTCGAACATCGCGTACAGCAAGGGCCGATTGAACGGTACGAAGCTGAGGACGACCCAACCGATCACCTGAACGGTCCAGGCAATGCTGATCGCATGGACGAAATTGTCGGGTTGCATCGGCAGGACACGGGCCAGGAAGCGGCGCACCGCGGGTACGAAACAGGCCAGGCTGAGGGCCAGAACAGCACAACCGGCGACATATGCGCCGAGCAGCGGCGGCATGGAGGGATCAAATGATTGCAACGAGTCCTGTCCGCTCAGGAGGATGAGTCCCATTGCGGCCAATGCCCCCAAGACGACGGTCGCACATGCCAGCAGGAATCGGGCAGAGCGCCGGGTCCGGGCAACCGCAAGTACGGTTCCGCACAAACCCAGACCAAGAATCAACGAGCCTCCGAACCAAGGCAGTCCCAACGAGTTTCCGTAGGCCCCGAGTTGGCTGTCCAACACCGCGAGGGCCGTGGTCGACAGCCCCAATGCCAGGAAGGTCACGGCCCAGACCGGAAAGATACCCGGCTGCCAGTGTCTCCAGTTGGAGGCCGCGGCCTCCAACCCGGTTGTGCGAACCTCGGTCATGGACCGCACGGCAACCCGTGTCGGGGATCCGTCCCCTGCAAAGACCGGCGTGGCATCGATACGATCCGCACCTGCGGGCCGGCAACCGGATTCATTGGACCCGCACGCGCCGATACAGGAACCAGTAGTCGGCTTCGGGGAAAGCGACCCGAACCCGCGGTGGTCCGCAAAACGGCCCTGGCAGGCTGTGGGATTCAATTCGCCGGTCCAAGTCCGCAACTTCGGCCTGGTGACCGGACCAGCCGCGGAAGTCGGCCAGTCGCTGAACGCGAGCCCGATGTCCCATCGCGGTGGCAAAGTGCGCCTGGGCAGGTTCGCCTTCCCGGCTCCATTCATCCATCGCCCAGGTCAACGACCGGACGCGCGAAGCCAGTTCCCGCTGTGCCAGGGTGTCGGTCTCGGAGGAGAAAATATCCAGCAGCCTGTTGCCTTCGGCCAGCGGTGGGGAAGAAGCGCGGTGGCCTTCCGGCACCAATCCCTGCCGTTCGAAGCAGCGCCAGATGTCCCGATATTCGAGATAGTCGGCGATCGACATCAAGTGTGCACGGTTGCCCAGGTTGGAGATCGGTACCTGCCTGAAGACATCGCCCTTGAGCAGATAGGTTTCCAGCACTTCGATTTCAGACCGTAGAATCGCGCCGATTGCAGTGGGATCATCAATCATGGGATGCCGGCGGGAAACAATTTTGACAGAAGCCGGCGTTTGGCAACGCCGCGCCTATTCTGGCACAGGGCTGAACTCCCTGCGGCTGGATAGCACCATGGTGACCGGACCATCGTTCACGAGGGCCACATCCATCATGGCTCCAAAGCGTCCCTGGGCCGTTGGCACCCGTGCCGCCAGACCCGCCACTACGGCATCGTACAGGGCTTCCGCCATGGTCGGGGGCGCAGCCGCCATGAAATTGGGCCGCCGCCCCTTGCGCGTGTCCCCCAACAGTGTGAACTGGCTGATGGCCAACACGGATCCACCTGCCTCGGCCACACTCAGGTTCATCCGGCCCGCCTCGTCGGCGAAGACTCGCAGCCCCGCAATCTTGTCAACGAGGTAGGTTGCGTCGGCGTCTGTGTCGCCATGGCCCACACCCAGCAACACCAGCAGGCCCCGGCCTATTTGACCGACCACTTCGGAATCCACCGACACGCACGCCTGACTGACGCGTTGCACCACTGCAATCATGTGCCTTCTTCCCTTCGGAAACGATGGGCCGTTCCACCGGATTTGAGGCCGCGGCGAACCGGTGATGATGAGTGTGCCGCCGTCATTGGAACGTCTCGCGCTTCAGTTTCAATAGTTGCACGATGACATCGCCTGCCTGCTCGTCCAAGAGCAGAATCATGAAACCTCGTTCGAACTCCTGCAGAGTTCCGACGATGACACGCGACGGTCCCAACGCCGGGCCCAGGCGATCGCGCAAACTGATGATCCGGTTGCCCGTCCGTTCGTACATAAGATCCAGGAACGGTTCGAAGAATCGATCCGCATCCGGTTCGACTTGCCCGTCGGACTGGTCGCTGCCACTGTTGGGCGGCAGCATTTGCCGGGGGGACACAAAGACAAAGTCCCATGCGGGGTAGTTGAAGAAGGGGACGGACGCCCCTTTCACATCCGGTCTCCGGTCCGCATCTTCGTCCTGCACGGTGGCTACGTACACGCGGTTGGTGTTGACGGCATAGAGGAGCACGCCCCACGTGAATTCCTGAATGTTGACTTTCGGCAACGACTTGGAGACCTGAGACGGGCACCCGAACTCCAGATGAGCCTCGAACTCATCAAACAGTTGCCGGAAGGCCTCATGCAATTGGAAGTTGGTGCAGGCGTCCCGCCACGACTGCGGGGTCGGGGTGGGGGTCACCGTGGCAGTCGGTGTGGCGGTATGGGTTGGCGTAGCCGTGGGGACCGGTGTGGCGGTGGCGGTCGGTTCAGGCACGGGGGATACCACGCTCACCGGCTCCAGCAGATCCGTATCCCGGGTCTGGACAACCGAACCGGACACCCAGCCTCTGGCACCTGCCTGTCCCGTCAGCTGGCTCAGATCCACTTCCCACCAAGACTTGGTCGCATCGTGTCCTGTCAACCTCAGGACTGTATCGAACCGCTGCTTGGACACCACCGGATATTCGATGCCGGGGCCGGAGCGAACATTGATCCCTTCCTGGGCCTGGACCACCGCCATCGCCTCGGCGGTGCCGGTTGGGGTGGTTCGCGGCAGGATTGGCACGGCCGGAGGTTTCGGAAGATCCGATGTCGCGGACTGGTTCCTGGTGGCATCGTCCCCGTTGGTTCCACCGGTAGCCGTCTGCACGTTGGGGGTTGCCGTTTCGGCCGGGACGGTGCCTGTGGAGTTTGTGCGCCCGCGATCCAGCGGAACGGCCGTGACCACTAGGACGATGACGGCGAGCGCGAGCACCAGCCCCAGTGCCGGGCTCCAAGGCGATGTCAGCGGCCCTGAGGTTCGCGACCAAACTTTCCGCAGAAGGGATTGGGCGCTTGGTGCCACCTTGAGCTGGGGCGATGTGGCAAGGTGCGGCATGGTTTGGGTCTCGGCATTGTCCCGGTCCCCTGCCAGATCAAACGGGCCGATGTCTGTGCTAGCGCCGATCTCGGTCAGCTGGTCCGCCATCTCGGCTGCGGTCTGAATGCGATGCCGCGGATCCTTGGCAAGGCACTTGGTCAACAGTTCGAGGAGTTGCCCCGGCAGCGTGACCTGCTGCAGATCCACATTTTCGGGATCGAACTCAACATTGACCTGGCTGTACAGCACTTCGGATGTGGAGCCGCCGAAGAGCGTTTTGCCAACCACACACCGGTACAGGACGGAAGCCAAGGCGTAAACATCCGCCCTGCGGTCCACCGGCACGGCACCGGAGCACTGTTCGGGCGACATGTAGGACGGGGAACCCACGGTGCGGCCGGTGGCTGTCAATTCCGGCGTATCGACGGCCGAGGCGATCCCGAAATCCGTCAGCAACGGCACGAACGGGTAGTCGAGCGAAGCAATCTGGATGTGGTGCTCGTCGTACAGTGTGGACGGCCGCATCAGGATGTTGCTGGGTTTCACATCCCGATGCACCAGTTGTTCCCGATGGGCGTAGTCCAAGGCCCGTGCAATCGGCGCCAGGAGGACGCAAACCTCCGCAAAATTGAGTTGGCCGACCCGACGAACCATTGATTCCAGCGTTTCCCCGTAGACCAATTCCATCGCTAGGTAGCCGGCGTTGAATTCCGTAAACTCGCCTACCTGATAGGTTTGGACAATGTTGGGATGGGACAGTCGGCTGGCAATCTGGATTTCCTGCCGAAAACGCTGATGCGCGGTCTCGTCGGAACTGGGCAGCATGACTTTCAACGCGACACTGCGCGCGTTGACCGCGTCATAGGCTTGGTAGACTGTCGAGGCACCACCGCTCCCGATCTGGCGGGAGATGTGGAAGCGTCCGATGCGCTGGCCTACGAAAGACTGCACGGGTACCCTTGACTTCTAGGCGTGCAAGAGCAACTGCGTGGCATTGTCGGGCGAACCTCGAACGGCTCGCCGACACGGCTACCAAGCCCCCTGTTGACCGCCAACAACAATCCGTACACAATAAGGGTTGGTCAGGAGGCAAGACCAGTCAAGCGTCCGGCAGTCTAGCATATGGCGGGCGGCCTGGACAGCGCGGTTGTGACAGTGCGCCAAACCGGCACTTGCTCAGTGGGAGGGACGGATGTCTTTCAAGGTTCACGGAAAGCTGGTCTGTCTGAACGGCCCCAGCAGCGGCCAGGAGGTGGTTCTGGGCGAAGGCACGAGCATTGTTGGCCGGGCGCCCAACTGCGACATTGTGCTGGATGACAAGTTCGCGTCGCGCCAGCATGCCATGATCGATCGCCTGGACGGCCAATACCTGGTGCGCGACATTGGCAGCAAGAATGGCATTTCGGTAAACCAGTACCGGCTGTCCCGGGATGAATCGGTGGTCCTGACGGACGGCGCGGTTGTCACCTTTGCCAATACCCGGTTCCGATTTGAGGATCCGGCAGCGACGATGACCAACCTGAGTCTGGAGAAGTCCGAGACCGCGTCGGTACTCCGACTGCACGAAGCCAGTCGTCATGTGCTCATCAACGGTGTGCCCCTGAATCCTCCCCTAAGTCTGAAGCAGTTCGACCTGCTGTGTCTGCTGCACGACAGGTTGGGCCAAGCGGTGAGCAAGCACGAGATTGCCAACGCCGTGTGGCCGGAGGAAACCGACGGCGTGGCCGACAGCAACGTGGATCGCCTGGTCAGCCGGGTCCGTTCGCGGCTGGCAGACGCCACGGGCGGAAACCAGTTCATCGAAACAGTGCGCGGTTTTGGATTCCGGATGCTTGATCCCGACGGCAACGGGAAGTAGGTTTGCGGAGCGACTGGACCGCGGGCCGTTACGGGCCGTCCTGTTTCAACATGCAACCATCCAACTCGTCGACAACCACCGCCATGACCTTGCCTGTTCTGGTCATGGCGGCGGGTGCTTCCCGCCGCATGGGGCGCCCAAAGCAGTTGCTGCCCCTTGGGACCGGCACTGTCCTGACAACGGTTGTCGACACGCTGTTGGCTGCCGGCTGCACCCCTGTCGTGTGTGTGTTGGGGGCCTCGGGCACCCAAGTGTCGGCTGTGCTGGCCGGCCTGTTGGTCGAAACCGTGTACAACCCGGACTGGGTCACCGGGGAAATGCTCAGTTCCGTTCAATGCGGCCTCCGCCATCTGTCGCGAACGGATACCCAACCCGGGTGCCTGGTCGCCCTCGGCGACCAGCCGGGCTTGACCACAGCCACGGTGCAGGCCCTGGTCGGCACTGTGGCTAACAATCCGGATCGGACGGTGTTCTGCAGCCACGGCATGCGACGGCAACATCCCATCTATCTGCCGATGTCCCTGTGGCCGCGCATCTGCGAACTGCCGGTCTCCAGCACGCTGCGAGCCGTGACGGGCGATCCGCAACTGCCGGTCGCGTACGTAAATGTGGATTCGTTTAACGACTTCCGTGATCTGGACACGCCGGAACAGTATGATTCCTACCGCGCTCAGGCGATGTCAGACACCGGGTGATGCATGACAGGTTCTCTGTATCCGAAGCTCCAGCAGTTGATTGAGGATGGTACCACGGTCGCCATGGCGACCATCACGATGGTGAAGGGATCGGTCCCCAGGGAAGTCGGGGCGAAAATGCTGATTCATCCGGCCGGGCTCCACGTTGGCACGGTCGGAGGAGGGTGCGGAGAGGCGGATGTGATCCGAGCCGCCCTGGACGTGATCCAGGATGGGGAACCTCGCACCGTGCGCGTGGATTTGACCGAAGACATTTCCATGGACAGTCTCGGGGTCTGCGGCGGGATCATGGATGTTTTCGTTGAACGCTGTGGTTCCACAGATGCCGGATAACGGACCGCTTTCGTGTTGTGGACTTGGGCAGTTCCCGGCCCCCGAACACTGGCTGCGCGCCGCATGCAAACCAAAGGCGGGCAGCGCGATTGCGAAATCAGGCGGGGTTGGGTACCCAACCCCGCCTGCCTACCGTGGTTGAAACCAAACAGGCAGGCAGGCAGCGGGGAAGCGGCTGACGCGGCGTACCGACCCAAACACGATTTCGGAATTCTTCTCCGTTCCCGTCGGTTGGCGACGGCTTGATTGGCATGGATCTGTCCCTGCTCCAGGAACTGAATCGAGCATTGCGCGGACGCAAGTCGGTCGCCGTGGTCACGTTGACCCGTGGAGAGCCCGCATCGGGGATGGCGGTTGGCGACCAGTGTCTTGTCGATCCTGCCGATGGCGCAGCCCAGAAGGGTCCACTCCGGCTGCCCGGGACGATTCTAGAGGAGGTGTTGGAGATCATCTCCGGCCGGGACAGCAAGGTATTGCATGCCCGGACCAAGGAGATGGAGTGTGACCTGTTCGTTGA
>JAPPAJ010000149.1:17395-29210 GCA_026705565.1 Caldilineaceae bacterium
GTTCGTTGAGGTGCATGCCGCACCTTCCCACCTGCTGATCGTTGGCGCCGGCCACATAGCCGTGCCGCTGGCCAGCATGGCAAACCTCTGCGAATTCCAGGTGACTGTGCTGGACGATCGGCCACAATATGCCAACCAGGCCCGGTTTCCCACCGCCGATCAAGTTCGGGCCGCGCCGTTGGTGGCGACCCTCCAATCAATGCGGAACGCCGGGCAGCTTGATCGGCACACGAGTGTCGTTCTGGTCACCAGAGGACACCAGCACGATGTTGATTGCCTGACCGAACTGATCGGGGACGACCTAGCCTACATCGGCATGATTGGAAGCAAGCGGCGGATACGCGCGGTATGGGAGCTCCTGGAATCGGAGTTCAACTTGGACCGTTCCCTGTACAGCAAGGTGCACGCGCCCATCGGACTGGACATCGGCGGCAGGACCCCTGCCGAGATTGCGGTGGCAATCCTGGCGGAAATCATCATGGTGCACTACCGGGGCCCACAGGCCGCGATGAGCATGCGGGGCTGACACCCGGTTTCCTTCACATGCCAACCCAAGCTGTTCCACGCTATTGGAGGCACCAGGCATCGATCGCGCCGGGTACACGTTCCCCAGAGGTTTTGCTATGCGAAGTACCCGGTTCGACCGGCAGCCCGACTGCTTGAACGTGCGACTGTCGCGTGCCAATCTGACGATGCACCCCTGGCATCGCATGCCAGGGTCCAAGGCTTGCTTGTAGGCGGCGACCCTCCCGGTGCAAGGGTCAGCCTGCCATCTTATGCGAACGGCCTCGGGACTTCTTCGAAGTGCCGGTAGGTGTCTTCGCCGCGTACCAGGATCGCCTTCCAACTCTTGCCGTGCGAGTTGTCTTCCGTCTGCTTGATCCAGGTTGGAACATATCGCAGCGTCAGGCCACAGCGCCGCCGCGTCGAGTGGTTTGGCAGGGAACCGTGGATGAGGGTCCCGTCGTGGATCGACATCTGGCCGGCCCGCAACTCCAAGTTCGTTGCGGCGGCGGCCTGGTCTGGCGAAACTGATACCTCCTGGTTGATGCTTAGGAGATTGCCTGCCCGCTCGGCCTGCCCGTGTTCCAGCAGACCCAGATCGTGGGAACCCGGGATCACCTGCATGCAACCGTTTTCGACATCGCTGTCGTCGACCGCGTACCACGCAGTAACCGCCAGCGGCGGTTCAAGGCCCCAGAACGTCACGTCCTGGTGCCAGGCAACATAGGACTCGCCCAACCTGCCTTCGCCGTACTTGTTGAAGAAGTGCGTGGCCAGCAACAGGATGTTGGGGCCAATCAGGCCTTCGATGCAGTCGAGAATGGTTTCGTTGGTGGCCAGGCGCCAAATGAATTCTTCCTCGAAGTGATAGTCGATGAGCTCAATCTGGGCCCGTTCGCGGCCAACGTACTGTTCCATCCGGTCGAACTCGGTGGCGTACTGCGACGCCTCCTGTGTTCCGACCACATCGATGGCATTCAGGAAGCCTTCGCGCTTGTAGCCGGTGATTTGTTCTTGTGTCAGAGCCATGACGCATGACCTCGTCTCAAACTTGCGGAATGCGCGATCGTAGCACTCCCTGGTTGTTTGTGCGTTCGGACTGTCCGCGCTCCGGCCTCCGAAGACCACACAGTGCAACGAGCCGGTGGCCGGGCGGCTAGTCCATGATTTCCTGCACCGTTTGCAGGAGGGTTTCGGCTTTCAGTGCAGGCAGGTTGTAGCACTGGGCATGCAGACTGTCCGCCAAGGTCTGAGCCAGGCCTCGATCAAAGGCGGAATGCTCCATGTTTACCACTACGGACTTGATTTCGGAGTGGACATAAAGTTCCGCAATCTTCAACGCCTCCTCCTGCGCCGGCTGCCCGGTCATGCTGACATTGCCGGCACCGTCCGTCAGCAGAATCATCATGGGCTGGGTCTCGGGTTCGCGGCGGCGCACGTTCTCGAACACGCGCCAGGCCACGTACAAGCCGCTGCTGAGTGGGGTTTTGCCTCCCACCGGCAGGTCAACCAGAGCCTTCTGTGCCAATTCGACGCTGCTCGTTGGCGGCAACACGACACGCGCCCGGTCGCGCTGGAAAACCACCAGCCCCACCTGGTCGCGCCGTTGGTAGGCGTCCACCAGCAAACTGAAGATGGCACCCTTGGTGGCTTCCATGCGTTCGCTGGCCGCCATCGACCAGCTGGCGTCCACAACGAACAAAATGAGGTTGCCTGTGCGTCTGACCCGGATCTTGCGGTGCAGGTCGGTCATCTTCAGTTGGAGCGCCAGATTGTTGTCGATGTCGGCCGCGCGGCGGCGCTTCTGATGCGGCGCCGCTGCCCTCAGCGTGGCATCGAACGCAAGATCCTCAGGTCGGTCTCCGGCCGGAATCGCCCGTATGTACCGGCCTCGTTTCCGGTTGGTGCGGGAATACGAACGCTTGCCTGCCTTCTCCCGGGTCACCTTGTCCAGTGGCGAGGTGACCTTCTGCATGTCGAACTGCTCTCCGACCTCCACCCGTTTCTGGGTACCGGCCTTGTCTCCGGACGACGAACTCTGGGGTTGACTGTCATCGGGCTGAAGGTAGTTGCCTTCGCCTTCCTGCTGTTCGTCAACTACACCCGAGTCATCGTCCGTTTCACTTTTTTTTCATCGGCCGATTGTGTGCCTTCGACATCCTCGGTCGCCTGTTCGTCGCTGTCGACCATCTGCTGAGCCTGGGCTTCCGCCTCCTCCAAGTTCTTCTGCAGATGGTCCGGATGCAGTCCCGCCTCCATGAAGGGCTGCTTCTTCATGCGGTGCGGAAGCGCCAATTCGGCGGCGTAGTGGATGTCGCGAGTGGTGATCTGCCGACGACCCTCGAAGGCCGCCTGTGCGCACGCCGTTTTGAGGATGACGATGTCAGCCCGGTGTCCGTCCACGCCGAAGTTGGTGGTCAGCGCAGCTATCGTGTACAAGTCCCGGTCGGTGTATTCCACTTCGTGGTAGCACCGACGGGCAGCGATGACCTGTTCGCCAAGCGACGTTTCCCTTGCCTTCCACTCGGACACGAAACCGTCCGGGTCCAGGTCGTACTCCAACCGGCGCTGGAGTATGGCGACCCGTTCCTCGGCATCCTCGATGCCAGTCACGTCCACGGCATGGGCAAACCGATCCAACAACTGGGGTCGCAGGTCACCCTCCTCGGGGTTCATGGAACCAATCAGGACGAAACGCGAGGGGTGCTGCACGCTGATTCCTTCGCGTTCCACCGTGTTCACCCCCATGGCCGCGGAATCCAACAGCAGATCAACCACGTGGTCATCCAGCAGATTCACTTCATCGACGTACAGGAT
Source organism: Caldilineaceae bacterium (assembly GCA_026705565.1). Lineage (GTDB taxonomy): Bacteria > Chloroflexota > Anaerolineae > Caldilineales > Caldilineaceae > Bin34. The sequence continues at coordinate 20,717 of JAPPAJ010000149.1, forward strand.
CCCCCGGTTGGCGGCGGCCAGCACCCCCGGTTCAAAATGCTTTTGGCCTTCCTGGATGGCCTTCTCGATGTCCAGGGTACCCACCACGCGATCTTCGGTTGCACTCACCGGCAGGTCCACAAAGGCGGTGGTTTTTTCAACCGTGGGCGCCGAAACCAAGTTCGTCAGTTCAAGGCACTGGAAGCAAAGTTGGTCGGGCCGCTCCGGATTGCAGCTAAATGGACAGTCGGCCACGGCCGTGATGGGAGGCAGCAACGCGGCCAAGCCACGCGCGGCCGTGGATTTGGCCGTGCCGCGTTCGCCCCGGATGAGGACACCGCCAATCTGTGGATTGATGGCGTTCAGAATCAGGGCCCGTTTCATGCGGTCCTGACCAACAATGGCCGTTAAAGGATAGGTGGTGTGCATCGGGCACTTCCGGTTGGCGGGTTCAATACGGTTGGCTAGCGCAATCCGACACGGGTTCGGTTTCCGTCCCCGTGTCCGCAACGCAGAGCGCAGTATATAATCAGATTCGCCTTCGAAACCCAAAGCGCTTTGGATTTGCAACCTGTTTCCGTCGTGCGGCGTAAATAGAACAGACCCTCCATCGAATCCGACCGGTCCCCATGTTCGCCGATGAACAAACCTCAAGACTCCAGGCACGTTGGCTGGCCGCTGCCCGGATTGGCAACGGAGATGCCTACGGCGCTCTGTTCATGGCCTACCACGCAGCCTTGGTGCGATACGCATGGCCGCTGGTGGGAAGCCGGGAAGATGCTGAGGATGCCGTGCATGACGCCTTTTTGAAATCCTGGCAGCGGCTGGACCGGTTCGACGAACGGCGCGGAACCTATGGAACGTGGATTTTCGCCGTCACGCGCAATTGTTGCCTTGACCGCCTCAGGGCCCGCAAGCGCCGTCCGACCTCCCAAACCCCGGATCCCGATGCACAAGCCGATTGGCTTGCCGACGATGCCCCGGATCCCGAACATCAGGCCATGCAGCAGGATCGGCAGTCGGCCATGATGGACAGGCTTGCCATGCTGCCGCCAGCTTATCGGGAGACGTTGGTCCTGTTCTACTGGAACGACCTGAGCGTGCACGAAATCGCGCAGGTCACCGGAACCTCCGAGTCGAACGTCAAGTCCAGGCTCAGCCGGGGACGCAGTCGCCTGGCAGACATTCTGCGTCGGGAAATAGGCGTGCGCCACGACCGCCAGCCGTCGTTGGACGCATTGGACCTGCTGTTGGCCGGATCCGGCCAAGTGTGATTTAGGAGTTCCTGGCCGGGCGACGCCGATTGCCTTGAGACATGGAAGTACGAATCGTCCATCCGCGGTTTGAGGAGCTGCTGGCCTCCCAGTTGGCAGGTCGTTTGACGAGCGAGGACGCAGACCGGCTGCAGGAGCACTTGGCGACCTGCAAAACGTGTCGGGCCCGGCAAGCCGAGTTGAGGGCGGTTTCTTCGGCCATGGATCGGCTGGAGTTGCCGGGACCCTCAAAACGGCTGGAGGCAAGGCTCCTCTCCAGCGTTGCGGCTCTGGATCCGGTGCCTGAACGGTTCCGGCCTTTCAAACTGGCAATTTTGTTGACGGTTCTGGTCATTCCGCCCTTGTTTGCCTATGCGCGCCTGCTGTTGGGCCTGGTCGGGTTGCCCGGTATCACTGCGTTGGGCACAATTGAAGCTCTGGGATCATGGTTGTCGTATGCATCGCTATGGCCGTTGATGTACTGGCTGGGGGCCAATGCGGTGGCTCCGGTCACCACGCAGCTTGCAGAGGCGAATTCCATACTGCAGTTGGTGATGCCTCCCTGGGTCGCCGCCTTCGCCTGGCTGCTGACGGCCGCGGCCGGTGTGGGCCTTGTCTACCTGCGCAATCTTATTGGAAGGACCCCGGTACCATCGCACGCCTGACGCCTGCTCGTGCCGCGTCCGCTCTTTTGTTGAACCGTCAACGGCGTCCGATGGGTTCGGAACTGCTGGCATCGTACGGAAGCAGCCGCTTTCGAATCTTGGCATAACGGGACCCGAAGTGGGCCCACCAAGGTCCGACGGTCCCGAACGGAACTGCCTTCTTCAGCACCGCCCGGAATGCATCGGCATTATTGTCGAACGCGGGCAGATGGACACCGCAGTGCCCGATTTCCATCGGCATGTGGGCGTCACTCCCGGCCGTAACAGCCTTGTCGTGCAGCTGCGCCAGTGCCAAGGCCCGACGGTTGTCCCCGGGAAACATGCAACGGGAGTTCAGAACTTCGACGGCGTCCACTCGTTCAACGATTTCCAACGTGTGCTGCAGCCCCAATGCCGAGGAGCGTAGCCTGTCAACAGGATGTGGGATGGAAATCACGGCTCCCTGCTCTTTCAACAGGTCCAGCGTCTTCAACAACGGAAGTCCCTTGGGCACTTCTTCCTTGACATAATATGCAATCACTTCGCCCACATCCGTCCGAACCTCTTCCCCGGGAATGATGAAGTCCGGATCCCGTTCCCACGCGATTTGGGCACCCAGGATGCAGTTGTGGTCGGTGATTGCGATCCGGTCGAAACCGAGTGCCCGCGCTCGTTCCATGACCCTGTGGATTGGGGCCAGGGAGTCCGGGCTGAAGTGGGTGTGCAGGTGCAGGTCAACTTTCATGACGTGATGCATTGGGGAGCCCGGGCTCGGACAGCCCGGCCAGGGTCCTTGACCAGTGCAGCAGGTCGGAGTCCCGGCCGAAACCGGCGGCCACCTGAACTCCGACCGGGAGTTGCATTCCGGGGACCCGGTCGTCCAGGGCGATGGGAAACGTCGCGACCGGAACACCGGCATGCGTCCAGGGAAGGTTCATGACCGGATCACCGGTGTACGCGAGGCCGGCAGGCGCCACGTCCGGAGCCGCCGGACTGACCAGCAGGTCCACCCCTGCTGCTGCCATGTCACCGCGCAGTTCCGCTTGGATTGCAGCCCTGTTGGCCAGACAGGCCGCGTAACGGTGGTTGTCAACGTGCATTCCGTCCTCGATCAAGGCCGCCGTGCGCGGCCGGTACAGGTGCGAGAAGTCAGCGAACAGCCGCTGATGCCGATCAGCCAAATCGCGGGCAGTCAGGTCCCTGTGCACGTTGTTGTGTTGCTCGATGTCCAGCAGGGTCGCGACTTCGCGAACTTGGAATCCTGCCTGTTCCATTCGCTCGCACCATGCGGACACTTGGCCGCGCATGTATCCCGATGCCTGTTGCGCATAGGGGCCGGTTACCAGACCCAGCACCGGAGACTTTGACGATGGTGGAGCCATCGCCACCATCGACAGGGCATTGGCCGCGGCCAGCATGTCTTCCCAGGTGCGGCTGAACAAGCCTACGTGGTCGACGGTCCGGGAAAACACGAGCAGACCATCGCGACGGATGGTGCCCAGCGTGGGCTTGTAGCCGGGAACTCCGCAAAAGGCGGCTGGCCGGATCACGGAACCAACCGTTTGGGTCCCGAGTGCAACATCGAAGAACCCGGCGGCGACACCCGCGGCCGAACCGCTGCTGGAGCCTCCGGGGGTCCTGGACGCGTGCCAGGGATTCGTTGTGGGTCCCGGCTCGAAGTAGGCGAATTCGGTGGTGACGGTCTTGGCCGCAATCATGGCTCCGGCCCGAACCAGCCGTCTCACGGCGTTGCCGGTCGACCCTGACAGGGCCTCAACGGGCAGGGAGGTGCCGCCTCGGGTGGGGAGACCGTCTGCATGGAAAATGTCCTTGATGCCGGCCAGCATTCCCCTCAATGGTCCCGCAGGCAGGTCATTAAGGCGGGATCGATGTGGGTTCCAATCGGACACCAGGGCCTGTACCACCGGTTCGCGGGCGGCAACCCACGCGGCTTGGCGCACCATCCAAGCCGCGGCCTTCGCCGCGCTTGGCCAGCCCTGTCCCCTGGCTGGGCGTTGGGGATCAAACAGGGGAGATCCCGACCAGGGCGGGGGTGTGGCGGACACCATATGTCGCTCGGATGCCTCTAGAGAACAGTCCGCGCGCGGAAACGCACGGCACCGCTGGTCTCGGCCTTGTCCAACGCTTCCGCCGACCCCATGACCACCGTATTGGAAGTTGCCCCCGCCCCCTGCAGGAATCGGGCCAAGGTGCGCACATGCTCCGGACGCGTCTCCAAGATCTCTGCCCGGCGTTGCTGACGCATGTCGCGCGTGCTGCCTGTAAGGAATCTGGCCAACGCCGTTTGGCCTTGGGCTCTGGGCTGCAGGTCCCGATCCAACGATCCGAACGTGCCAACAATCAGCTGGATCAGATCTTGGTCACTCAGTTCCGCGGAGTCCAGGAAGCCCGGTAACGCGTCATAGACACCCAGGGTTTCGGCAACATTGGGGTCCCGGTAGGAGACGCAGGAAAACTGGCCGGTGTGGCGGTTGTATCCAGCCGAACATCCGTAGGCACCCCCCTGTTCCCGCACATTGGCCCAAAGCCAAGAGGTGTTGATCAACCTGGCAGCCACGGCCATCGAACCATGGTGTTCGTACCCCGCTTGCCGCAAGTCGTAGGCCCGACCAACGAATTGGATCGGAGCCGGCACCACCAGCCCCTCCTCCTCGGGAAACTGCGTGCGCTGCCACCGCTGGCAGGGGCCCGAAGTGTCCGGGAGCCTGTCCAGGACCGGCCGCAACAGTTCCCTGAGCCGACTCTGATCGCTGGACGGTGCCGTCACGCTGACCAGGAGATTGTCGGTGGTGAACAATCGGGTTCGTATCTCTTCCAGTACGGCGGCCGTTCGATCCCAGTCGGCGATGAAGTTGTCAGCCTGCGTCCGCATCGACTGCAATGCTGCGATTCCGCCTGTAACTTCGTCAAACCAGTCTGCTTCGCTGTTGTTGGCCGCCAACCGGCAGCCGACAAACGAGTGGCCGGACGGGAGCAGCGACGATTCGGCATGGCTGCGCGCCTGCGTTGCCAACTGCCGGACACGGCCCCGACTGTCAAGCCGGGCCGACCGCAGCATTTGTTCCAACAGATTCACCATGTCTTCCATCTGGTGTACCAGGCACTTGCCACCTACAACCAGATGGGCGGCCGCCTCTTCGCCGCGTTCCTTGCTGTGGAGGTCGGTGGCGACTCCGATGCCTCCGGTCGTGCCGGAAATCCGACGGCTGAAGGCCACATGGTCCAATGCACCTGCTCCGGTCTGCCGCAGTGCGTCGGCAAACAGCTCAACGTGGTCCAACAACTCCTCAGGCAAGTGGTGCAGATCGAACAGCAGTGAGACGTATACGATGCCGTTGGTCGCAATGTCATGTGAAAGGTACTGAACCCCGTCAAGAGGAATCTCTTCGCACGGGTACTCCCGCGTCTCCTTGTCGATGTCCGACAGATTCAGAACCGGGAGGCTCGCGAGGGCTTCCGGCGAGTCCGGTTCTGTCTGGTATTGCCTTAACCAGAGGCTGCGATCCCGGATGCCTTCCCGCTCGGAGGGGTCAAGGCACGCCTCCAGTTCGTCCAGGCGTTCCCGTTCCGCCCGGCGTTGGGCATCCTGGGCTTCCGTGTCAGGCACCAGGCGCACCGTGGACCGGTGGGGGTTGTCAAGCAGGAGGATCCGCAACGGACGGGTGAGAACGTCCGGATCCCACTCAATGCGGTCCCGGGCCTGCTTCAGCGTGTCCTGGAACCCTAGGGTCGCGCTCTGCCGTTTGCCGCCGTGCATCTGCCCGGACAGCATCCCGGCCATAATGGCCAAGCCTTTGGGGAAGGAGGAATTGCCGAACTCACGGTGGGCAAAGTCCTTGGAGTTGATCACCGCCTCAATCAGGTCGTCGTCGAAGCCTGTGTCCGCCAAGTTGGACAGGGTTTTCTCAATCAGGGCTGTTACGCGGTCAAATCGGTCCGGTTCGACTCCTTCCAGTCCCACGGTGAACATGGGCTGGCGCAGGTCGAACGAAAACCCGCCGGCCACAACCGATTCCCCCAGGCCCGAGTCAATGAGCGCCTTGTACAAGGGGGCGGACTGGCTGCCCAGCAAACAACTGGACGTGATGCCAACCAGGAAGCGTTCCAGCGGATCGTCAATTTCGGGCAGCAGCCAATTGGCCGTGATGAAGCCCTTCTCCGTCTCCTGTCCCGAATCGATCGGGGAGAAGGGCAACTCGACCGTCCGCCGGGTGGCGGCCAACGGGTAAAGGGGCACCCTTGTGTCGTCGGCCCGGAACATGAACTCTTCGAAGAAGGTGTCCAGGGTTTCCAGACGCCAACGAGGATCGTCGTCACCATAGAAGAACAGCCAAGCGTTGGAGGGGTGGTAATGGCGCGCGTGAAAGTCCTTCAGGCGAGAGTAGGTCAGTTCCCTGATCTCATGGGCGACACCGCCGGAGTCATGAGCGTAGGGATGATCTTCAAACAGGGAGCCGGTGGAAGCCCGCATCAAAACCGAATGGGGATTGGCCTGGGCCCCTTTCATCTCGTTGTAGACGACTCCCCTGTACTGTAGGGGACCATCCACCTCTTCCAGGTCCAGGTGCCATCCTTCCTGTTCGAAGGCGGCTTCCGTCAACAACGGATGGAATACCGCATCCAGATAGACGGACACCAGATTGCGGAAGCTTCGCAGGTTGAGGCTCGCCACCGGATATATCGTTCTGTCCAGGGCCGTGAATGCATTCAGGAAGGTGTGCATGGAATTGCGCAGCATTTCCAGGAACGGCTTCTTGACCGGATACCGTTCGGACCCGCACAGGACCGAGTGTTCCAGGATATGTGCGATTCCGGACGAGTCGCCGACCGGAGTCCGGAACGAGACGCCGAACACTTTGTTGGGATCGTCCGCGACCGCCGACACCAGGCGGGCTCCGGTCCGGACATGACGGTACGATTTCAGATTGCAGCCGAGTTCCGGCAGCGGGTTGTCCGCCAGCAGTTCAAAGCCGTGTTCAATGATGCTCAAGATACATTCGCCTATTGGATGGGTTTGTTTAATCCGGGCGCAACCGCATGATGAAGGCGGTTGCCTCCTCCACGGCCTCGTCACTGAAGGGCATCGGATGGTATTCGCCGGCTCGCCAGAGGTTCATCTGGTCGTCGTAGTGGCGGGATGCCGGATGGCCCGACTGCCCGGTGTTGATGACCGACAGGCAAGCATCCCAGTTGCCAATCTCCATGATCGTTCTATAGGAGGGGGACACCTGCACGAGGGCGGTGGGATCGCCAGCCCGACTCGCGGTCTGCAAAATCGATGTTCCGTCTCCGGGAATGGGATAGGGCCCGCGATTGACGACGGGACCGAGGATGCGCACGCTGCCGAGGATGTGGCTGAAACGGATTTGGTGCACGCGGCCCCACGCCCATCGGCGTGTGGATTCCCCGACTTCACTGCGCAGCCGTCGCACCGCCCGCGTCAGGGCAGCCGCCAGAAACTGCTGGCGGCTGGTGTTGTTCGGGTTTTCCGGTGTTGCATACCGTGGTGAAGTTGCCTGAGATGTGACGAAGTCCAGGGTTCGAGTGGCGGCCACCCACTTGAAGCCGGAGAAATCGAACAGGGCCCCGGTCACTTGGCCGCGGTAGCGGCCGAGCAAGTCCCCGAGTTGGGGACCGAACATCCCATTCGTAATCTCGTCGAGCAGGTAGTGGAAAATGACGGCGCCTTGGCTGTCGGGATCCATGCGGCTGTTCCAGGCGGCCAGCGTATTTACCGCATGTGTCTCGAAACCCTCGTGCGGTTGGAGGCGCACCACTTCGGCGATCAGCTGCTCCGCGTACAGGCTGTGTGTGTCCACCTGCATCCGGCGCATGTCGGCCACGGTGGCATCGCTCAAGTCGGCCAGCATGTCGTGGATACGCTGGGCCCGAAAGCCCGGATCGAATTCGCAACCAAACCAAGGCAGGTCGGTGCGATCGGTGGTCCTGTTGTTGGCATTGACCAGAATTCCGGATGACGGATTCCAATCGGCCGGCAGCTCCTTGGCCGGTACAAAGCCATCCCAGTCGTAGGCCGGATCCCATCCGGGAGAGGGAATCAATCCCATGCCCTGCCTGCGCCGGGGGTGGCTGCCGACCAGCAGGCAGACCATTTCGCCCTGCGTATCCGCCAGCGTCAGGTTCAGTGTTGGGGAATGCCACAACTGCAGTGCCGCTGCTCCGTCGTGACAATTTTGGGCGGTCATCAAGCGCCAAATGGCCGTCAGTGTGTGTCCCGGGGCGGCACCGGCCCACTGGAGTGCCAGGTTGGCGCGGTCCAGTTCGGGTACCAGGTCGGAAACCAGCGGTCCGTGCCGGGACTGGCGCACTTCGATGACGCGGGGCCTGTCCTCCCCCTTGACATGGATCTCTTCCCTGAACGTTTCCATGCGCTGCCACTCGTTCCCGACCAGGCAATAATCGGGGCGCTTCGGGTCCACTCGTTCGACGTACAGATCCTGGACGTCGGTGACAGCATTGGTGATGCTCCAGGCCAAGCCGTCGTTGTGCCCAAACGCGATGCCAGGTGCGCCAGGGAACATTCTGTTCGACTTTTTATGTAGTGCACCGCCCAGTCCGTGAATAGGTCTGTGGCGT
>JAPPAJ010000170.1 GCA_026705565.1 Caldilineaceae bacterium
GGAACACCACCATGCGCAGGGCGTCCGGGGAATGATCTTCCAGGAACTCGGCAATGGTGATCAGATTGCCCAGCGACTTGCTCATTTTGGTTCCCGCCAGCTGCATCATGCCGTTGTGCATCCAGTAGTTGGCAAACGGCTGGCCGGTCAGGGACTCGCTCTGGGCAATCTCGTTTTCGTGATGGGGAAACACCAAGTCGTTGCCCCCGCCGTGAATATCGATGGTGTCACCCAGATGGTGGCGGCACATGGACGTGCACTCGATGTGCCAGCCGGGTCGGCCGTGGCCCCACGGACTCTCCCAGAACGGTTCGCCGGGCTGCGCCGCCTTCCACAGGGCGAAGTCGGCCGGATCCTCCTTGTCCAGATCTTCCTCCACCCGCGTGCCGGCCCGCGCGTCCTCCAGCCGCCGTTGGCTCAACTTGCCGTAGTCCTCATCCCGCAGGACCCGAAAATACACGCTGCCATTCAGTTCGTACGCGTAACCGGCCTCGCCCAACTCGTGGATATCCGAGATGATATTGGGCATTTCCGTGGTGACCCGGGTGTATTCCGTGGCCTCCTTGACATTCAGATCCCCGAGGTGCTCCAGATAGCGGTTGGTGTAGTGCTCGGCCAGTTCGAACGGATCCTGTTCGGTCTCGCGGGCGCGGTCGATGATTTTGTCGTCGACATCGGTGAAATTGGTCACGTAGGTGACCTCGTATCCCAAGTACTCGAGGTAGCGCCGAATCATGTCGAAGACGATCGCGCTCATCGCGTGGCCGATGTGGGCATCGGCATAGACCGTGGGGCCACAGACATACATGCGCACGCACCCCTCCTCCAGCGGCTGGAACGGCTGGATTTCGCGGCCGAGGGAATTGAATACGCGCAATGCCATGGTCAGTCCTTCGCACTCGGGTTGAGGGTGGTCGTCCGCCATCCTGTCGCGGCGGAGTCGTCAAAATGGTAGCAAACCGAATGCCGGCGGGCAGGCCGGACCGATGCCGTCCCGGCGTGGAAAGCGGTGATGATTACCTTGCGGCCGGACATCCGCTTGTTATGCTGACGTTTCGCCGCCATCACAATCCAGACAGGTCCCATGGAGCAGGTACAGACATTTACGGAACGCGTCCTGGCCAATGTGCGCAAGGTCATCGTTGGCAAGGATGAACAAATCCGGCTCACGATCCTGGCACTGCTGTGCGAAGGCCATGTGCTGATTGAGGATGTACCCGGCGTGGGCAAGACCATGCTGGCCCGATCCATCGCCCGCAGCATTGGCTGTTCCTTCAGCCGCGTCCAGTTCACGCCCGACATGCTTCCCAGCGACGTGACCGGCGTCAGCATCTTCAACCAGAAGAACCTGGAGTTCGAGTTCCGGCCCGGTCCCGTCATGGCCCAGATTGTGCTCACCGACGAGATCAACAGGGCCACGCCCAAGACCCAGTCCGCCCTGCTCGAGGCCATGGAGGAAGGGCAGATCACCGTGGACACCCGCACCTACGACCTGCCGCGGCCCTTCACCGTCCTGGCCACGCAAAATCCGATTGAGTACGAAGGGACATTTCCCCTGCCGGAGGCCCAGGTGGACAGATTCATGCTGCGCATTCAGTTGGGATACCCGGTCAAGCGGCAGGAGATGGAAATCATGGTCCTGCAGCAGGAAGCCCATCCCATCGATTCCCTCGAGCAGGTGGCAACCCTGGAGGAACTGCTGACAGCCCAAAGAGCCCTCACCGACGTCTACGTCAACGATCTGGTACGCGCCTACGTAGTGGACATCGTGCGGGCCACCCGTGAGCATCCCGACATCTACTTGGGAGCCAGCCCCCGCGGCAGCCTGGCCCTGTTCAAGACCGCGCGCGCCTGGGCCGCGCTGGAGGGCCGGGACTTCGTAACCCCGGACGACATCAAGACGCTGGCCGGCCCCGTGCTGGCCCATCGCCTGATCGCCAGCCCCTCGGCCCGCATCCGGGGCGTGGACGCCGCCTCCATTGTCAGCGAAATCCTGGGCACAACCGCCGTGCCCGGCGCCGATGCCGCCGTGGCCTGACCGGGCCTCCACAGGTACAGTTGTTTGAACAGGCGTCTTGCACTCCTGATCGGGAGCATCGGTCTTTTCTGGGTGCTGGCGTTCAATGCCGGCGACCCGTTCTTCTCCAATCTGGCATATCTGGGCACGGGCGGCCTGATTCTGAGCTGGCTGTGGTCGCGTACCGTGCTGGCCGGCATCGAGCTCCGGCGCTTTCCGTCGTCGGGCACGAGCCAGGTCGGGCAGCGCATCGATGAGGTGTTCGAGCTCCGCAATCACGGGCGCATGCCCAAGATGTGGCTGGAACTGACGGACTACTCGACCCTGCCGCACCACGAATCCAGCCGGGTGGTGGCCAACCTGCGGCGCGGCGGCCGGCGGCGCTGGCAGATTCGCACCCAGTGCCGGGTGCGGGGCCGCTTCATGCTGGGCCCCATGCGCGTGCGGAGCAGCGATCCCCTGGGGCTGTTCATGCGGGAACTGCACCTGCCCGCCCGGACCGGCATCACGGTCTTTCCGGTCGCCGTGGACTTGCCCCACTTCACGCCGGTGGTCTCGGACCTTTCGGGCGATGAGCGCATCCGGCTGCGCACGCCGGTGGTTACCACCAACGCCTCGAGCGTACGGGACTACACGCCGGGCGATGGCCAGAATCGCATCCACTGGCTTTCCTCGGCGCGGCGCAACCGGCTGATTGTCAAGGAGTTCGAGCTCGACCCCTCCGCCCATGTGCAGCTGTTTCTGGATCTGGCCGCCGGCCCCCGGGTGTCGCTGCCAACACCTCCGCCGGCGACAGGGCCGGCGGCGTTCGGCGGCTGGGGCCGGCAGTCCCGGGCCGACGCGACCTTGTTGCCCCCCAGTACCACCGAGTACGCGATCGCCGCCAGCGCCAGCGTGGTCCGCCACTTCCTGCGGGGCGGCCGCGCCGTCGGCCTGACGGCCTACGGGCAGGTGCGCATCACCATTCCGCCCGATCGAGGAGGACGCCAGGAACGCAAGCTGCTGGAATCGCTGGCCGTGCTGGAAGCGGAAGGCGGCGTGTCGATGGCCGAGTTCATACTCAACGACGGACTGCACCTGTCGCGTCACGAGACCCTGATGGTGGTAACCGCCGATCCCGACCCGTTGTGGGTCCAGGCCCTGCGGGAACTCCGCATGCGCGGGGTGGGCAGCCTGGCCCTGGTTGTCGACTGCCAAACCTTTGATCCGGCCCGTTCGATGCAGGCCGCATTTGCCGAGTTGGCCAGTGCCCGTCTGCCCCACTACCGGATTGCCAAGGACCAGCCGCTGGCCGAGGCTCTGGCCGGCAACCCGCAGCGCGCCTGGCTGAACGGCCCACAGGGAAACCACGCCCGCGTGGAGCCTGCGTACGGCCAAACATTAGGATTGCCTTAAGGATCGCGTGCTGGGTCAGGTTCCCGCCAGGGCCATCGCGTTCTGATGGGGAATGGCACTTGGGCACAGGGCGGGTCTTCGGAAAGCCGGAACTCGTCCTCGGAGCCGGGAGACCATGCCTGCGGTGGCCCGGAGCCGGGCCTGCTGCCGTGGCCGTGTGATGTCATCTCACCCACCGTCGGCCAAGCCCTCGTGGTGGGCCTGCATCCGGTCCCCTTCAGTCCTGGTGCCACACTCGCCGCGCCCGGCTTCGGGAGTTCCGCCCTGTTATCTCCATGGAACCCCGGTCCCCGATCGCTTGCATTTATGACGTTGTGCAATGCATCTTGTGCGAGAGAATGTCGGCTAATTGGCTTGTTTCGTTACCGAATTTGGTGTCCAATTGTTGTACTTATAATCGTTTAGTATATTTATTCACTTGGCTTCGCCTTAAAACAGAATACGATTGCCGTAGGGTTCCCACCCCTCCGTGCCCCTGCGGGCAGTAGAATAGGATCGAAGACTTCTTGCAAATCACATTACGAGGAAAATCCATGTCGGTACGCATCGCGGCCCGCCTGTCACTGTGCACCTTGGCGGTCCTAACCCTGTGGCTGGCCCTCCTGCCTCCCGTTTCCGGCCAACACGTGTTGGCCCTGGATTCAATTCGGGACGACGTCACCGTGACATCGCTGGACAACGGCCTGACGGTCATCCTGGCACCCAAGGATGGCGCTCCGGTGGCCACTGTCAACGCCTGGATCGGGGTCGGCTCGATGCACGAACCCCCCGAGCACAACGGCATTGCGCACTTCTTCGAACACATGATTTTCTACGGCTCCAAGGAGTACGCAGGCACCGTCGATGCCGTGATCGAGGGTTGGGGCGGCACGTCCAACGCCAGCACCTCCTTCGACTGGACCCAGTACTACATCACGGTACCCAGCGAACACGTCGAGGATGCGGTCGCCATGCTGGCCGACATGCTCATCAACGGCCACTACACGGAGGAGGATCTGCAATCGGAGCGGGACGTCGTCCTGCGCGAGGGCGACCAGCGCAACGACGATCCGGATTCCTACCTGGCCTACCAATCCTGGGAGGCCTTCTACGGCGACCATCCCTACGGGCAGCCGATTCTCGGCACGACGGAAACGGTCTCCAGCATCACGCTGGAGACGTTCGAGGAGTGGCTGGACACCTACTACGTGCCCAACAACATGACCGTAATTGTGGCCGGCGACTTTGATCCGGACACGGCCCTGCAGGCCGTCGACCATGCCTTCGGCGGCATGGAACCGCGCGAGCTGCCGGAGTTCAACCCGCCGGAACTGGCTCCGCGCACCGCCATCGAAACCCTTGAAATCGCCCGCGATATCGAACAGGAACGCGTGCGGTTGATGTGGCGCGGGCCGGAGGCGCAGGACTTGGATGACCAAATTGCGCTCGATGTGCTGCTGTACGTCCTGTCCGGCGGCCGCAGTTCCCGGATTTATCGCGACATCGTCAGGGATCTGGGGGTGGTCACGTCGGCCGATGCCGGCTACTTCACCACCCAGCTGCCCAGCATCTTCCAGCTGTCCGCCCAGTATCCGCCGGAACGCGCCGGCGTCGTCCGGTCGGCGCTGCTTGACCAGATGGAGCGGGTCCTGGACGGGGACCTTACGGAAGAGGAGGTCGAAACCGCCAAGACGGTGCTGATCGCGCAGTGGGACAGATCCGCCGAGCGCAGCCGCAGTATCGCCAGCACGCTGGGCTTTTACGCCACCGTGATGGGCCAGCCAAACTTTGCGTTCGAATACCTCGATCGCATCCGCACGATTACCCCCGACGACATTGTGCGGATGGCGCGCAAGTACGTGGACCTGGGATCGCAGCTGGAAGTCCGCATGGTTCCAATGAACGCGGAGGCGCCCATGGCGGATGCATCCGAAGACCTGATGGTCCTGGACAACGGGCTGCGGCTGATCCTGCGCCAGGACACATCCACCAATGTCGTGGCCTTCCAGACGTTCGTGGGCACCGGCACCTCGGTGGAAACCGCGGCCAACTCCGGTATTTCCACCTTCACCAACGCACTCCTGCTGCGAGGCACCGAGGACCAGACGGAAGAGGAGATCTTCCTCGACATTGAGAACCTGGGCGCCACGCTGGGCCAGTCCCAGCTGCCCGACATGGCCAATGTCACGCTTGTTGCCACCGCCGACACCTGGACCGAGGCCTTTCCGATCTACGTGGATGTGCTGACCCGGCCGGCGTTCACCGAAGAGGAGTTCAACCGCCTGAAGACGGAACGGCTGCTCGACCTCGAAGCCAGCCTCGACGACAAGTTCGGGGTCATCTACGACCAACTGCTGGCGGGGCTGTACGGCGACAGCGGCTACGGCAGTCCCGAACTGGGAACGCTGGAAACGATCGAGGCCCTGACACTGGACCACGTCAAGGCGTTCCACAGCCGGTACTACGTGCCGGAAAACATGGTGATCTCGGTCACGGGCAATGTGGATCCCCAACTGCTGGCCCTGCGCCTGGAGTCGGCCTTCAAGGCGCTGGAAGGCACGGGCGACCCGATTGAGCACGGCTCGCGCACCATCGATCTGGCAGCCACCAGCGAACCCACGGTCGCCCGTCCCGACGCCAACCTGGCCTGGATCGTGATGGGCTACCCGGCTCCCGGCGTCGGCGACGACGACTATGCGGTTATGAAGGTCATCAACAGCATCGTGGGCAGCGGTGCCGCCAGCCGCATGTTCACAACGCTGCGGGAGGAGCAGGGCCTGGCCTACTCGACGGGATCCTTCTTCCCGTCCCGGTCCGGAACCAGCCACCTGGCCCTGTATGCGATTGTTCTGCCGGACAACAAGGAGTCCACGATCGCGGGCATCCGTGCCATCCTGCAGGACGTCGCCGAAAACGGGGTGGAGCAGGACGAACTGGATCTGGCCGTCAACCGGGAGATCGGTTCCTTCATCCGCAGACGCGAAACCTCCTCCGGCCGGGCATTCGATATCGGCTGGTATGAAATGCTGGGTGCCGGCATCCAACTGGACGCCGAATACCCGGACCGGCTGCGAGCGGTAACCGCCGAAGACGTGCAACGCGTGGCGGCCGATTATTTCAGCCGCTCCCATGTCGTGTCGGTCCTGGAGCCCGAAGCCTCCGAGTAACCGACCTTGAAAGCCGCGGGGCCGCAAGGCCCTGCGAGCGCCGTACGCCTGGGTTCAGGCGTACGGCGCTTTGTGTTTTGAGATGGTCCCAATGGGGACCGGTCAACCGACACCTACCGTGCAAGAACAATGCACGCAGTGCAAACCAATCCCCTTCCTTGACAACCCATCGATCCCTTGATGACCTCAAGCCGCCTTCAACGTTCCAGCGCGGCGCGGTCCGATGATCGAGGCCAAGGCATTCCATCGAGCTGCCATGTTGTCTTCGTTTGCCAAGCCGAAACGCCACGGGTCAGGATAGGACTGGTGCCCGCGGTGTAGGGCCGATTACTTTGGCCGTGCCGGGTTGATTGACCAAAGACTGAAACAAAGGCGTGGCGACAAGCAGTTGGCACCCCCGCTTCGGATCAAACAACCGACAAAAGCACTTCCAGACTTGTCTCAGCCACAAGCGCTTTCCAACCGTGTGGCCAGTGTGCCGAAGTCCTCTGGACACAGTTGCAGGATTCGGTGAATCCGGCGTGCAGCTTCCTCTCCGAGCGGTTTGCGGCCCCTGCCGGGTGACGCCTCAAGCCTTCGGACTCGAACCAGAGGTTCAAAGTACGTCTCTTTGACATGAACTTCGGACCGGATGTCGTGCCACCTCCATTGACGTGGCAGGTTCTCCAGCCCTGCCAACGCCCATGTCTCAATCTCTTCCCAGGCGGCTTCAGCCAAGAACACGCAGGTATCCGGTACCTGAACCCTCTCCTCGAGGCCGTCCAAGGCCTGTCTGCGAGATACTTCACCATCCCTGTCGATGCACAAGATGAAGATGTCCGTCCTGGACTTGTACCGGTCCACGATCTCCTGGATTCGCTCGACCTTCAGAGCTTCTCCTACACCCCCCAGATTGGGGTCCTGACACACTCGAATCTTCGACTTGGCGATGTCAAGCCGCCTCCAGAACAACGATTCGAACAACGGCTTCAACAGGAACTGATCCTGGCGGAAGTCTTCGGGAATGATCAG
Organism: Caldilineaceae bacterium; assembly: GCA_026705565.1. Lineage (GTDB taxonomy): Bacteria > Chloroflexota > Anaerolineae > Caldilineales > Caldilineaceae > Bin34. Next base: position 7,570 of record JAPPAJ010000170.1, read on the forward strand.
GACCCTCATGCCGCCACCGGTTCCTCATCATCAAAGTCAATGATGTCCTCCATCCATCCCGATGTGTGCAATCGGTCCATCCCTTGGGAATTCCGAAGTTCATGTGCATCCGGCAGGTTAGCCAATCGGCGAATGACCGCACTGGACGCGTCGGAACGGCGACAGACCACGGCAATGTCCTCAAATGTGTCACCGTCGACCTTGGCCAAAATTGCCGGAGAGTGCGTCGTGGTGACGACCTGAACTTGGCCATCCGTTGTGACTTTCAACAGATCCAACAACAGATACAGGCGGGATGGATGAAGGCCGTTGTCGATCTCCTCGAAAAACAGAAGTCCTTGAGCACTCGGTCCGAGTAAGGCGGCCAGCATCGCGAGGAACCGCAGAGTTCCGTCAGACATGCCATAGGCAGACACCCGATTACCGTCTCGCTCCACGATGGCAAGCCGAATTTCGTGCGTGAGGAGGTCCGGCGGAAATACCAGGTCTTGGACATCCATGGGGGTCAGTTCATTGATCCAGTCGGTAAGGGTCGCACCCAAATCCTGGTCTTCCCACAGGGTTTTCAACACGGCCGGCAAGTGCTCACCTCTGTCTCCCAGCACTGTTTGTCCCGGAAAAGCCGGCATGCGCATCTTCTCCGGGATTGGATCCAGAAATCGCATGTTTGCCAGTACAAACCTAACAGCCTCGGCGTAGGCCTTGTGCGCACGCAGAACGTGACTGTGTTCGTGGACCTGGGTCAAGGCAGGTTGGTTCGGCCTGACTGCAATCCGATATCCGAACTTTCTTTGGCCTTTTTCTTTGGCTTTGGCCATGCGGAGCAGCAGATGCGTGTCGTCGGCCTGGCGATGAACCGGATCCCCAGCACCAGGATGACTCGTGAAAATCCACTGATCGCCCACCTTCAGTTCTTCACGTACAACGCGAAAGAAGCCAACAGAGTTCGACTCTGTGCCAACTTCAATGGAATATTCGAGCTGATTTTTGTCTAACTGCAGAGCGACGTGCAATGCGAATGTATCTTGCCCAAAGCGAAACAGTTCAAGTCCGGGACCGCGAATACCCGACCATAAAACCAGACCACCCGGTCCAAGCCGGCCATCAATAATCTCCGACAGCGTGAACCCGTGACCGATCCCCTGCAGGAACTGAAAGGCGTCCCGCAGGTTGCTCTTACCACTAGCGTTGGCACCCACGATGATTGTCAGTGGGCCAAGGTACAACGTCTCGTCGGCAAAGTTCTTGAAATCCCTGAGCCGCAGCGATGTAATCATGGAACGGACGCTCCCGTTTAGTGCGCGGTTGCCGGCCGTAGCCGGCATCGTGTGTGGGAATCGTACCTGTTCCGATCGCCCGTGACGCACGGTAACACCAGTTGGCCCAGCCGCGCCACCCAACCCACGGATGGACATCACCTTCTCGGTATCGTTCGTCCGGGACTTCCCGGCGGGTAGATGGCCCACTGGAAGCAGATGGGCTAAGTCCCACCCAAGGTTGGAGGTGGCTTCCACACCGGAATGCAGGGAAATTGAGTGGTTTCTTTTCAGGTATCCAGCCGGATCCGATCACGGCCTGTTTGGTTTGATCGATTTCCGAATGCAACCCCTTTTGGTCAGCAGGCAGAAAGTATCCGTTGCCGGTTAGCCTTCCGCATTCAGGACAGGGATTCCACGGTGCGGCGCATGCGCCGCATGGCCTCCTCCAATCGCGGCAGGGGTTGCAGAATGCTCATGCGGATGTATTCGCCTTCCAGTGCCGCCCCCTCCTGGCTGCCGGGAAACACGAGCACGCGTCCTTCCTGAAGCAGCGTCTCACAGAACCGGGCGGCAGGGATCCCGAGGGAAGTTATGTTGGGGAAGAGGAAATAGCCGCCTCCGGGGAATCCGTAGGTGAAGTCCAGGTTGTCAAGCGTTGACAATACACACGCGCGCCGCTCCTCCAGTTCCGCCTGTATGGGATCCCACCAGGGGGCCCGCGGCTGTGCCAAGGCAGCGAGCGCTGCATACTGCGCAATCGTACTGGCACTGATGCTCAGGGTATGCCAGACTTCCAGCACTTGGCGGATGTAGGCGGCAGGTCCGGCCATGTAACCCAGACGCCATCCCGTCATGGCGTACGCCTTGGAGAATCCATTCAGCGTTATGGTTCGCTCATGCATGTCCGGCAGGGATGCAGGCGAGAGGTGCCGGGCACCGTCAAACAGGATGCGAGAATAAATCTCGTCGCTGACAAGAACCAGGTTGTGGCGCTGGACCAGACGGGCCAGGGCCCTGACCGTTTCCGGAGGCGTCACCGCCCCCGTGGGATTGTCCGGGGATACCAGCACCAGCATGCGCGTACGCTCTGAAATCCTGGCTTCCACATCCTCCGGCTGCATCACAAAATCCTGTGCTTGGCGCGTGGGGACCGAAACCACGGTGCCGTGGCACAGGTTGATGGCCTTGTCGTAATTGGTGAAGCGCGGACTCCCCATGAGGACTTCGTCACCGGGGTTCAGCAGACTCACCATGCAGGTCATGATGGCCTCTTCCACGCCGTTGGTGACAATGATCTCTTCCGGGGCATAGCCAAGACCATGCTCTTGGCGCAGCATGGCCGCGATTGCCACCGTCAACTCTTCCAGTCCGGCCACCGCGGTGTAGTGATGCCGGTTTTCATCCAGGGCCTTGTGGGCCGCGGCCACGATGTGGGCAGGCGTGTGGAAATCGGGATCACCACGCCCCAGGGCAATGACATCCGGGATGTCCGCCGCCATTTCCAGGATCCTGGTCCGGAAGGAAACGTCGCGTGTGCGGATGTGGCGGGCAAGTCCATCATGCAACGACAAAGCAGCCATGGCAGGTCCCTTTACGGTGAATCCAAGGTGGTCGGCAAACGGGCCTGGCAGATCCAAGCTTCCATCGCACCAAAGGCAGGAAGGCAGTGCCTGCTCGGTCTTTCCGCACAGCGGAAGCAACGAACAGGACCGGTGTCACCCAATCGGCGGACAGGACAGTACAGAAGACTGCTGCCTGCCAAACCCACCACTTCCCAATGTGCATGGATGCCAACCCAAATATAGATGATTTGCACAATGCGTTGGCCTGTTCCCTGTCTGGTATTATCAGCCCAGCGCGTTGCGCCCTCCAACAGCCAGTCGAGGCAAATCACATGAAAACATTATTGCGGGCGAGTCTATTGCTATTGGCCGCATTGGCCCTGATCGCCTGTGCCACTCCCGCCGCACCGTCGGGAGAGGCCGAAATGGAAGCCGCAGAGCCTACCGTGGTTCGGCTCGGCATGAACCAGGAACTGGAATTCCTCAACGTCATGTACACCCAGGGCGGCAATTCGCTGCAGGCATCCAAGACCGCACAGCGCGGTCTGCTGTTCCTGGATGCACAGGGCAACTGGATAGGCGAACTGGCGACGGAGGTGCCCAGCGTAGCCAACGGACTGGTGTCGCCGGACGGCACCCAGGTCACCTACAACCTGCGGGAAGGCATTACCTTCCACGATGGCACCTCGGCTACAGCCTCGGATGTCAAGGCCACCTGGGAAGCCATCATGAGTCCGGACAACACGCCGATCACCCGTTTGGGATACGAGAAAATCGCGTCAATCGACACGCCGGACGACTACACCGTGGTGGTGAATTTCAGTGAACCGTTTGCATCCTGGAAGATCCTGTTCGACTTCATCCTGCCTGAAGAGGTGATCGAAGCCAATTCACCCGGACTGGACGAGTCGTTGGCCATGCGCCAACCGGTCGGTTTCGGTCCCTTTAGGATCGTGGACTGGAGAGCTGGTGAATTCGTCGAATACGAGGCGTTTGACGATTATTGGCAGGGCCGACCCGGCCTGGACAAGTTCTTCATTGTCATCTATCCCAGCACGGAAGCCTTGCTGGCCGCCCTGGAAGTCGGTGAAGTGGATATCGCCTGGGGCCTGCGCGCCGCCAACTTGCCCACTCTCCTGGATTTGCAGGACAAGGGCGTTATCAATCTGGTCAACGCCCCACCCGCGGGCGGTGAACGGTACGTCATGAACGGCGACAACTCGCAAGCGCCGATCTTCACCGACCGGAACATCCGGGTGGCCCTGCAGCATGCCGTGGACAAGCAGTCGCTGATCGACAACATCCTTCACGGACAGGCGGAAATTAATGTGGGCACGGAGTGGCACGGCACCCCGTGGCAGAACCGCGATCTCGTTCCCTACGACTACGACCCTGATCTGGCACGCAGCCTTCTGGAAGACAACGGCTGGGTCGACAGCGACGGGGATGGCATTCGCGAGTCCAGTGGCGTGGAGGGATACGAAGACGGCACCCGTCTGACCTTCACCCACCGAACCACATCCGGCGTTCTGCAGAGAGAGCAGGTACAGCTCCTGGTGCAGCAGATGTTCAAGGAAGTCGGTGCGGAAATGGTCATTGAGAACCGCCGCACGGCCGAGCTGTTCGGAACCTGGGACCAGAACGGCACCTGGTCGCATGGCGACTACGAAATGGGTGGCTGGAGTCACGGCCTCCGAGTCCCGGATCCGGAAATCTCCAACCGGTTCCTTTGCAATGAAATCGCTTCGGAAGACAACCCGGGCGGTTCCCAGTGGCATCGCTACTGCAGCGCCGACGTGGACGCCGCACTTATTGCAGCCCAAACGGAATTCGATGACGACGAACGAACGCGGCTCATCATGGAAGCGCAGCGCATCATGCATGAGGACGCCTATGCGCTCTACCTGTTTGCCACGGGCCGGCATTATGGTGTAAGTACCCGCGTCCAGGGTTTTGAGCTCCGTCCCTTCACCGTGTGGTACGGCAACATTAACGAATGGACCGTCAGTGAATAGGACCAGTGCCCAGCCTCCCGCCAGGAGGCTGCATTGAGGGAGGGGGCATCCTTTCGGATGCCCCCTCTGATTCCGCCCCCGGATCTCCGGCTTGGCAGTCCTTGGCCCTGTACCATCCCTGCACCAATAAGTTGGAAGGGACGGCTGCAGTTCTTCAGTCGTCAATGTCCGGGGAATAGACAGGCCCTTCCGGCCTGAAGCCCATCATCAAAGCCCGCTCCGGGTTGCAGGCACGCGGATTGCGAGCCTGATCCATCGCCCGCATCCCAAACCAATACCCCGAACCCAACCTGCCGTCCCCGCGCTTCGGCCGGTTGTGTCTCAGTTCCACTTCACAAATCCCTGATTGGTTGTTGATCCGTGACAAACCCCCAAACACGCCACCGCCTGGCCTTGGCAGCTGTGGCATTCGCACTGTTTGTCGAGACCATCGATGTCAGCATCGTGACAATGGCATTGCCCGCGATCGCCCAGGATTTCGACGCCCCGTTCACGCGGGTGCAATGGGTCGCGCTGGTGTCCGCCATGATCCAGGCATCCCTGAGCCTGATGATCGGGGCCATGGGCGACATGTTTGGCAACAAACGGGTGTTGGTCTGGGGTCTTGTACTGGCCGGAGTAGGCAATGTCCTGAGTGCCGTGGCCCCATCGCTGCTCTGGCTGATTCTGTTCCGAGTGATCCAGGCGATCGGTCTGACCATGTCCGGAGCCCTGCTGCTGGCCATTGTTGTCGAGACATTCCCCGCCGCGGATCGGGGCAAGGCATTTGGGTTCATCGGCAGCATGGTGTCGATCGGGATTGTGGTGGGGCCACTGGCCGGCGGCGTGATTCTCAAGGCGTTCCACTGGCGTCTGGTTTTCCTGTTCGATCTCCTGTTTGTGATCCCCGCCCTGCCCCTGGCCCACCTGTACCTGGGTGGATCCAGCGGAACCGGGCGGAGCAGGTTCGACATCATCGGGGTGGCCGTCTTTTTTGCCAGCCTGTGTACGTTTCTGCTTGGAACCACCTTCAACCAGGAACCAAACCTGAAGTTTCTCAGTCCCTACCTTATGGCCGCCTCGGTGGTGTGCCTGGGCATATTTGTCCTCCATGAACTGCGAGTCAACAACCCCATCCTGAATCTCAATCTGTTCCGAAGCCGGCAGTTCTCCATTTATCTGTCGGCCCGATACCTCTACTTCTTTGTCTACGGCGGTGTGGGCCTAATCCTGCCCTTCTACCTTGAAGTGCTGATGGGACTGGATCCCCTGACGGTGGGCGTGCTGCTGGCTGTACAGCCCGTGGCGTTCGGTATCGGTTCGTGGATGTCCGGTGAACTGGTGGAGAGCGTTGGCAAACGGCCCCTGATACTGGGCGGCCTTGGGCTCATGGCCGTCGCCTACGCATGGCTGGGATTGGTCATCGGGTCGCTGGAAATCTGGCACTTTACGATTCAAATGGTCCTGCTGGGTCTGGGCGGCGGCCTGCTGCAGCCAGCCGCCAACAGCATCATTACCAGCCGTATTCCCCAAAATGAACTGGGCATGGTGTCCAGCCTGACTGCGGTGGTACGCATTCACTCGCGCAGTCTGGGCATTGCTGCCCTTGGTGGATTGTGGGTCTATTCGGCCCGGATTTGGGAGCGGGCCCTTCCGACCGGCATCGTGGACCCTGGTCGCGTGTCCCAGTTGCAGGGGTTTGCCGTGGTCTGCCTGACGGCTGCCCTTGTCACCGCAGCCATAACCTTGGTTTGTGCCGGGGAAGCGGTCCTGCGTCGCCGTCTGCAAACGGCGGCAGCCTGATACCGGTCCGTTCAACCGACCTGCCTGGCAAACTCCTTCCCGGACCGAACTCCTGTGCGCAGCAAACACTGGATCAGGTGTGCCGACCGGTCCTGCCATGCACTGGTCGAGACACCAACAGTGGCGCACTGACCGCCTTCCGCCGTTGGAAGTTCGGAACCACCCGCGGCAAGCCTGAACAGTCGCCTGTTCAACACCGGATCCGGCTCAAAAAACCAGGCAGCGAACTTGAACCGACACCGAGGCAACCCAACAGAACACTACTGCTTTTGATCGGCAGGCATCGTGCCTGGTCTTGCACTTGCAGACTCACCGGATCATTCGGAAATCAGTACCGTGCCAGGAGGTTCGGACGGGGTTGAACCCGAACCTTCAGCCGTTGACTTTGCATGTCCGTGCGGTTGGTCATGCCAGGGCTTAATGGGGGTGTGGATGCGGGTGATGATGGGGCAGGCGCACGACCTGGGGATTGGAGGGTTTGCGCACCACAGGGCGTTGGGCCGCACCATCGCCTTCGGGGAACAATTCCAGACTGTCCATGGGCAGCACATAGCCGGCCTTGACAACCTGCTGCACGTTTTCCACGGCCCGAATGTCCGACATGGGATCACCCTTAACGATGGTCACGTCGGCAATTTTGCCCGTTTCCAGGGTGCCAACATCATCAAGGATCCCCATGGCTGCGGCCGGATTGCGCGTCGCCGCGTACAACACCTCTTCATTGGGAAGGCCTGATTCAGCCATCAGGCGGAGCCCAACGGCATAGTCGCCAAACCGCGAAATGGCATCGGTGCCCATGAGGAAGCGCCGGGCACCCATTTCATATAGGGCGCCGGTCACGTACAGTTGCCCTTCCTGTTTCCACTGGGCGTAGACCAACGCTTCCTGTTCGGCCGGCGTCAGGGAACGTTCTTCCCGGAGGGCCAGCAAACTCTCCTTGTTCCGAAATCCAGTTTGAATGGTGGGGCTGAGCCAGATGTCGTTGGCAATCATTTGATCGGCAATGGCGGGATCCAGCTTGCGGTCGTAGTTCATTTCCACAAACTCATAGTGCTCGATGCAATCGATCCCGGCTTCCACCGCGTTGGCAATGGATTCGGTCGCAATCGCATGCACGGTGCACGGCTTGCCGTGACGATGGGCCTCGTCGGCAATGGCGCGCAGTTCCGGCACCGTAAAGGAGGCCCGCCGGTTGTCGGTGATGTAGGTGCCGCCGCCCGACCCCATGATCTTGATGAAGTCGGCCCCCTCCTTCACGAGGCGCCGGACGGACTTCCGGCACTCGGCCTCCCCGTCCGCCTCCTCGTGCCCGAAGTGGAAATGGCCGCCCGTGATCGTGACCGCGCGCCCGCACACGTGCAGGGTAGGGAACCCCTTGAACAGATCGGCACTGGCACCGTCCTTGAGATCGAAGGTAATTCGATTGCGTGCACCCAAGTCCCGCATCGAGGTAACGCCGGCCTTCAGCAGGTGCTGATAGGCATTGCGCACGCTGCGCAACAACATCAGGCCGTCGTTGTCCTCGTCATTGACGTGGTCATAGGACCTGGGACCGCTCATGCGCTCCCCCGTTCCGTACATGAGGTGGGTGTGGGAATCGATGAGGCCGGGCAGGATGCACCCGTCGGGAAAGTCGAGGACGCGGGCGTTCTCGGGGACAGCCGGCGACTCGTTGCCGTATACCCCGGTGATCCTGTCCCCTTCAATCCAAAGGCTGGCTCCATGGTCGTGGACGGTTCCCTCGGAACCGAACAGCCGCGGGGCGCGAATGATGGTCACTTCAGCGGTCATGATTTGCCTCTCCACTCCGGGCCGGATGTCGTTCTGCCTCTGCAAATGCCTGTCAGCCGTCCAGCAGGGACGAGGGAATTCCCTGGCCCAAGGCGCTGGAACGATCGATGGCCACCATGTATTCGTGGATCAGTTGCACCGCGGCCACCAGACGGTTTTCCTGATGATACGGGTGCCCCATGCCGAACTTGCTCATGAGGGCCAGCGCATAGGGATGCCGCTGCAGCCACACGATGCCGGCATCGCAACGGACGCGTTCCATGCCGCCCGGCTTGTTGGACACCGCCACATCCGCCTCCATGGCACGCTCAATGGGCCCGCGGTTGGGCTTCTTGAGAATGGCCAGCGCCTGCTCCGCCACCGCGGGACTGGGCCTGCTCTCGTACAGGGCCCGCATCAGAGCCACAGCCTCGGCGGGGGTGGATGTGTTTTCCTCGTTGCGGGCCACCGATTCGTGATCCTGCATCTTGCGCCGCACCCGGGTGTGACTCAGGCCCAGGGAATCCATCAGTTCGTTGGTGGCATCCATGTCGGCCCAATCGATGCACAGGTTGGTCGCCGTGTTGTCCGACACCATAATCATGAGCTGGGCAATGTCCAGCACGGACAGGTCCAGGGGGCCTTCCAGGTAGGTCAGCACACCACTGCCCGGGGTGAGTAGCTCGGGAGTGATGGCGATGCGTTCCTGCAGATCCACCTCTCCCCGTTCCGCCCGGGCCAACAGGCCAACCAGAACCGGAATCTTGATGGTGGAGGCCACCGGAAACACTTCCTGCTCATGCCAACCCATCGTGTTCCGGGTAGCCAAATCCTGCAGGTGAAATCCCGCCACTCCCGGCAACTCCGCCAGACCGTCCCGAACACGATCCTGCAACTGGGACCACAGCAAGGCGTTGGTCATGATTCGTGATTCTCCTCGTTCCGTCTATTGGGATTGGCTCAGTCGGCTCCGAGGCTGCACAGTAGATCGGCATAGGAACCGGTCAGTTCCACAATGCCTCCCACGCGCCCGTTGCCTTCCACAACCAAAAATTCATCGGCACTCGAGTGGCCGCTGGCATAACCCAGACCGGTACTGCCCAGGACCTTGAGCCCCAGCATCTGGCTGAAATAGCCGGTGGGGCCGCTGGCACCGCGCCGGGGCCAGACCATGGGTTCCACACTCCAGTCGGCAAACACTCCCAGGGCCGACTGGGCCAGATCGTCGTGCAGGTCCAGGCTTTGGGCCCCAACCGACATCAGCACTTCGAGATGGATGTCAGCGTAACCCCGGGCATCCAGATGCTCGCGTATGCGTTCCAGGCAGGTCTGCGGATCCAGGTCCGGCGGCAGGCGGTGGTCGATGGTGCATCGGGCCTCGTGCGGCAAGGTCCAAAGCGTGGTGCCGGGCCCCGTGAAACCTGCGCGGATGCCGTTGATGTTCATGGTCGGCAGGAAACAATAGCGACTGAACACCTCTGTTCCCGTCACGTTGTTGACAAAACAGGGCACCTGATCGGCCCGCCCGATGCCGGGGACGCCGGCCGCCTCGTTGTCCGCATACCGTGCCGCCAGATCCTCCACCAGCTGCAGATCCACGGCCGTGGGTTCGCGCAGCCCATCCAGGAAACCCGGAACCGTGATGTTGCCGGTGGCGGGATCGTACAGGGTGGACAGGGCGTGCACCAGGCGCCAAACCGGATGGTCCACGACCCCCATGGTGGAGGAATGGGTCGGTGCCCCCTGCGGGCCGCGGCCCCAATCTTCCCCGCTGCACCGCATTTCGATGTGCAGGCACCCCTTGTTGCCGAGGGCCAGGTCCACGGCACCGGCGGCATTCTGGCACGGACCGGGCGACAGCATGCCCGAGGCCCGGGACAGCGGTTCCCGATAGCGTTCAATCAGCTGGGGGACATGCAGACTGCCGACAAACTCCTCGCCCTCGCACACGAACATGAGATTGACCGGCAGGGAGCCGCGCACCTGCTGCACGACCTCGATGGCGTTGAGGAACGCCATGAACCCGCCCTTGTTGGAGGCACCGCGTCCGTACAACACCTGCGGAAAGTCGGGATGGGATGTGACCACACCCTCAAAGGGATCGTGGGTCCAGCCCGTGCCCACGATGTTGGTGTCGAAGAATCCGTACACCGCCAGGGTCTGGGCGGCGCCGGCATCCAGGTGGGCCCACACGGCCGGCAGATCCGGCGTCTCGGCAATCTCCACCTCCTGGCATCCAATCCGCAGGAAACTTTCGGAGAGCAGTTCGGCGCATTCCCGCACGCCCAAATTGCCTTCGCTGACACTGGGCTGGGCCATGTAGGTCCTAATCCGTTCCAGGTGGTCTGGAAACGACTCCCGGACACGGGCGTGGAGATCGGCATTGACGGTTGACTGCAACATTGGCACAGACCTCATCGGAGAGAATGGGGGTCAAAGGCATCGCGCAAACCGTCGCCCAGGAAGTTCACACAAAGGACGGTAACCAAAATCATGATGCCGGGGAACAACGCGATCCACGGGGCGTTCAGGAGGTAGGCCTGGGCCCGGTTGAGCATGCTGCCCCAAGTGGCCGTCGGAGGCTGGATGCCCAGTCCCAGGAAGCTCAGGGACGCCTCGAAAATAATGGCCCTGCCCACATCCAGCGTCGCCGCCACCACGACAGGCGCCAGGGTGTTCGGAACGATATGGCGCACCAGTATGCGACCCGCCTGACAACCCAGTGAACGAGCACCGAGCACGAAGTCCCGCTCCTTGAGCGACAAGACCTGGGCCCGCACGATGCGGCTGGTGGGCATCCAGGACAGCGTGCCAATTACCAAGGTAATGAAGGCGATATTGCCTACGCCGATGTGGTCTCCCAGCACCCGGGTCAGGACGATCAGGATAAAGAGCGTGGGGATACTCAACAGGGCATCGGTGATGCGCATGAGGACATTGTCGATCCACCCCGTGTTGTAACCCGAGAGCGTCCCTACCGCAATCCCGATGACCACGCTGATACAAGCCGCCAGAAGTCCGATGCGCAGGGAAATTTGGCCGCCAAACAGGGTGCGCAGGAACATGTCGCGCCCCACGTCGTCCGTGCCGAAGGGATGTTCCCATGAAGGCGGACTGCGCATGGCCTGGACATCGATGAGATTGGCCTCATCCTCGGACACGAAGAGGGAAACCCCGAAGCAGGCCACCACCATGAACAGAAGCACGACCAGACTGACCATGGCCGGCCGATGGCGGACAAACCGCTGCCGAAACATGGTCCACATCGTCTCCGGCGGGCGTGCCAGAGCGCCGGAGATCGCCATGTCCGCCATGGGTGCCGTATCGCGCAACCGGGAAGTGTCGCTGGATCCGGTCATGAGTAGCTGATCCTCGGATCCACCACCGCATAGAAAATGTCGGCGATCAAATTGAACAGGACCGTCATGACGGCCACAAACAGCATGACGGCCATCAACACGGGAATGTCGGTGCGTTCCGCCGCGGACCAGAACAGGCGGCCCACACCGGGCCAGGCGAATATGGACTCAATGACGATGGTGCCCGAAAGGAAGTTGGGCAAATCCAGCCCCACAAGCGTGACCAGGGGCAGGAGAACATTTTTCATGACGTGGCGAAAGAGTACCGCGCGACTGCGGAGGCCCTTGGCCGTGGCCGTACGAACGTAATCCAGCTGCAACTGCTCCAGAATGGATGAACGGATGTAGCGCACGTAGCGTGCGCAAACCACCACCGACAGGGTGATGGCCGGCAGGATTACATGGCGCGAAACCTCGGCCAATGTCTTGCCCTCGCTAAGGTCGTACATCCCACCTACCGGCAGGGAGGGCAGGCCCCAGGCCTTGAACCGCACGGCAAAAAGATAGATCAGCATCAGGCCCAGCCAGAAGCTGGGGGTGGCAATTCCCAGAAAGCTCAGCGCCGTCACCGAATAGTCGAACAGCGAGTACTGGCGTATCGCGGTCAGGATGCCCAGGAGCAAGGCCACGCCCAGGATGAGCGCATAGGACACCGCAAAGAGGATCAAGGTGTTGGGGAGACGCTCCAGGATCATGTCCACCACGTCCTCCCGCGTGAAATACGAGGTGCCCCAGTTGCCTGTGGCCATGTTCTTGAGCCAGTTCAGGTACTGGATGGGAACGGGTTGATCCAGGCCGTACTTGGCCTTGAGGCGGGCGATGTCGTCCGAAGTCAGTGACGCATCCACGGTGTAGGCCGCCAGCGGGTCTCCGGTGGCCTGGATGCTCAGGAAGACGATGAAGGAAATCAGGAACAAGAGGGGAATCGCCTGTATCACCCGCTTGAGAATGTAGGTTCTCATGGTTTAAAAAGACGATGCCCCGCCCGGACGAAAAGAGAAGGTGTGACGAATACCGAATTCTAGAGGATCCCGGATAGGCACCCTAACGGGGATCGGGCCTGGGGATGCTCACACCCATATCTGTCCCTCAGGGAGTTCCTGCCGTCATCTGCGCCCCGCGGACCGCGGCCCTGCCCGCGATGATTCCGGCAAGGCCTGAACCGGCAGGACAGAAAGCGTACCGCCGGCGGACACAGGTTGTCGCTTCGTCACCGGAGTGTCGGCGGGCGACAGTTCGCAAGCTGATCGGACATTGGCCTATTCTTAGGGACACCCGCCTCCTGCCCGCGTTCCCATACGGTTACCCGCGCATGTCCGCCCAGCGCCAGATCATCATGATCCTCTACCTGTCCAACTCCGCCCTGGACAGCGATGTCAGGGGCTGGACCATCTATGACGGGACCGGCCAAACCTACCCCACCACCGGGGACAGCGACACGCCGCCGTATCCCACGGGCCTGGCGGCGATGCAGGACGGCTGGCGCGTGATCCAGATGCCCCAGTTGATCCCCCCGGACAAGGATCTGGAATACACGACGTCCTTCTTCAAGTTCGAGTATGTTTTCGAGAAGATTGTGGAGGTGGAGGCATGACGACCGCGACCGTGAGCCCCGAACTGTTGCTGACTACAAACCAGATGGCGTCGTTTGCCGCACGCGGCTTCCTGCGCTTCGACAGTCTGGTGCCCGACGACCTCAACCGACGCGTCATGGACACCTTTGACGCCGGACCGGTTGCGCGTCCGGCCGCGGGTCTGCCGCTATCCGAGGTCTATGCACCCGGATCGCCGTTGGACGACCTGATGCACCTGCCGGAAATCCAGGGCATCGTCCAGAGCCTGGTCGGTCCCGACCCGCTGTTTGATCACCACGCCGTCCACATCCGCCAGCCCAACGAGGGCCGGGCCCAGGGCCTGCACGGAGACGCCATCATCGACACCCGGATGCACTTCGACATCCAGTTGATGTACTTTCCCCACGATACACCGCTGGAAATGGGTGGCACGCTCCTGTTGCCGGGCAGCCAGTTTCGCCGCATCAACGAATCGGACATCGCCCGCTATCAGAACTTCGTGGGCCAGATTCCCATGGTGTGCGAGGCGGGCACCGTGCTGGCCCTCCACCACGGAATTTGGCATTGCGGACGACGCAACCAGACGGATCGGGTCCGCTACATGTTCAAGATCCGGCTGAACCCCAAGGTACGCCAGCATCGGTTGTGGAATACCGGTGATCTGGACGACCAGATGCAGGCCGATCCGGTGACCAACCTGGAAGCCAGGAACCGGACAGAGGAAAACATCTACTCCATCCTCTCCCGCCCCGAGCCGTGGTACGAGTTTCCGGTGGGCCGCCTGGAGATTGTGAATCGGGTCAAGTTCTGGCGGTTCCTGACCGGCAGCAACACCTTCGATCTCAGCTACTGGCTCACCCGGTTGGAAAACGAGCCCGAGAATCTGGCCCCGGCCGCCTGAATTCGACGACCCGAGGAGCCGGAAATTCGGTTCGTCCAGATGTCCGTAGCAACAGGCAACGTTGACGACGCTTCAACCAGACAAGACACGGAGGTCTCGAAGATGAAAAGGTTAGGTTTGTCCTTGGCGGTATTCTTGACAATGGGAGCCTTCATGGTGGCCTGTGACGCGGAATTTGCCGCTGCCCCCCCGGAGGTGGAGAAAACGGTTGAAGATGCCAGTGCGGCCGGAAGCGAAACGGGAGGCTGGGAAGTGTGGTTGTCCGATCAATCGGACAGTGTCGACATCAGTGCCGACAATCCGGCCGGAACCCATGGGAGTCGCATTGTCATTTACGAAAGCAGTGACATCCTCGCTGCTCCTCCGGGTTGGTATGCCGAAGATGATCCGAAGTACGGGCCAACGGTTATCGAAGCCGTCGATGTGTTCCCGTCCGCTTTCGAAGAACTCGGTGTGCATGTGCGACGCCTTCACGGCATGTTGCCGCAGCCCTCGAACCACCGGTACATGAACGCCAACTTCTTTGGTCCGGGCGCGGGACTGGTGGGCATCATCGATGCCGAAGGACAATGCGAGCCGCTGGCCGACGGCCTCCGGAAATGCAAGCCGATTCAAGGCAGTCCGGAGGAAGCTGTGAAGCTGGGCAAAGCCCTGTTTCGCACCACCGGCCCGGAAGGCTCATCGCCTTCGAATCACATGTCCTTCTTCTCGCCGGACGGCACCAAGTTGATCGTGGCCAATCTTGGGGCCAAGTTGCTGGAACGCATCGATTACGATGCGGAGTCCGACACCTTCACATTCAACAAGGCCGCCACGCTCGATCTGGTGGGCGGCCGGGATCTGACCGCCATGGAAGCTGAGGCCGATGCGACTCTGCCTGACGGCAGCGTGAGCGGCGAGTATGCCAATTTCCAACCGACAACCACCCCCAGCGGCGCGCTCAAGGAAGGCCCGGGGCGGGCCAACAACGTCGTGGTGTGTCCCATGGTCAGCAGCAACAACCGGCACGCCTATGTCACGTTCGGCGGCGGCGGATTGTTCGTGGTCGATATTACAACCGAGCCGATGTCCATCGTGGCGGAATACACCAACGACATCATCAGCGTTGCCGGGTGTGGCGGTGTGGAGGGAAGAGGCTTCATGCACCTGAACGCGGGAGTCTCGGCGAGCCCCGCGGGTGCGGATGACTCAACGTTCATCATGTACCGTCTGCCGCTTGACTACCCCGATGGCGCGAACCCGCATACGACCCCGAACGTACCTCCGGTGGTGAAGTTCCACGAAGAGAAGGTACTGGGGATTACCGACGAAACAGAGTTGTCCCAACGCCGGGATGCGCACGGTGCTGTCGCCTCCGTGGATGGCCGGTATCTGTATCAGTTTGATCGGATCCAAAACAATGCGGAAGTGTTTGATCTGGACAAAGTGATCAACGACCCCGACGCTACGCTGGAAGAGCAGGCAGCGGCGCACGTAGGCACTTTGGATCTCACGGGAACAGGACATTGTGTCGGCGAGGGGGCGCCCTTCGTCAATATGCTGGACGAAGATTATGAATTCAATGATGATCCCGCTCCCGACCTCGTGGATATTTCCCCCGATGGCCGACTGCTTGTTGTCTCCTTCAGGGGAGCAAACCCCATAACTGTGAAACACGCCGGTTTGGGCAGTTGTCCCGGGTTTGGGGTGGTGACTCTCTCAGGCGACGGGGGATCAACCGGCACACTGACCCATGTGTTCCGAACCTTCCTGCCGGACGCGACGGGTACCAGGAATCTAAGTGACATTCACGCGGCGGTGGTCCGAATCAAGTCAAAGGACTAAGTTGACGCAACCAATGTCGCAGACACCGGTTGTGCATTGAAATGCGGCAAGGTGGCATGCAGGGCATCTTCCAATGTGTCGGTCCCGGTGAATATGCGCCGTGGACCGTCCGGTGCTCGGCCGGAGGCCTCCCCCGGCAGTTCTTGGGCTGCCGGGGGCCTTGCTCCCGGACGCAAGGGGATGATGCACTTGGGAAATCAGCGCAGTCCTCTGCATCCACCTCCGGCGCAACCCGGAGGTCCCGGGGCTTGGCCGCCGATGGAGGACAGCCTGAAGCAGCCTCGGGCCGAGTGCAAGGTCAAGTCGTGTCGATCCGGTAGTTGGGCAGAGCCTCCAACCCCCACATTTGCACTCGAACGTCTGGCGGCAGTCCGGTCAATAACGGTTGAAATACCAACAGTTCCGTCACTCCGGACATGCCAGATGTCGCGCTGTCGGGAATATGTTCACAGCCTTGGATCAACCGGCTCGCTCTCGAGCGCGAGTACCGCGAACGCGCACTCGTGTACCCGGTGAAGAGGCTCTCGCTCCACAAAACGCTGCAGGCCCTCCAGGCCCAACGCAAACTCCCGCAGGGCGAGTGACCGCTTCGTGGAGATGTTCCTTTTGCGCAGACGGTCCATGTTCTCCGATAGGGTGTACTCCGGTCCGTAGATGATGCGCAGGTATTCGGTACCCCGGCACTTCATGGCAGGTTGCACCAAGCCGCGCGTGCCGTGCACCACAAAGTCCATCGGCTTGGCGACAATGCCTTCCCCACCCTTGCCCGTTAGTTCCTCCCACCAGGATGTAGCCTCAACCTCATCCTCGGTATTCAGACGCACAACCTTGTGGTGGGTATCCCGGAACAATCCTGGATCGGCCTTGTGCAGGCGTCCGGCCACACCCATATGCCACAGGTGGTCCTTTCCGGAATGCACTTGGCCCTCGCTCGCCAGCAAGTGGAACGGTGCCAATTGGATATCGGTGAGCGATGTCACCGGCCAGCAGTACCGGGCATAGGCATCACTGTAGCGTTGAGTGAGGTTCAGCCGCCCTGCAACCTGGGCCGCGGCATCCCCGACGTCGATGCCGCGCGCCGCTGTTTGCCGAAGGAGGAATTCGGCGGCCGTGAGGCTGGTCCGCGCGGCCACGCCCACTGCGGCATATTGTTCGCGGAGCAGTTCCTGCGCCTTGAGGGACCACGGCATAAGTTCACTGTCCAGTACGGCCCAATCGGTCTCCAGTTCATCCCAAAGACCGGCATCCGCAATGCCCTTGCGGACACGTTCCAGGAATTGCGCCTCAAGGATGCGGTCTTCAAAGAACCTCCGTCCGGTACGCGTGTAGCAGGCGCCGATGCCTTCACCGGCGATGCCAAAGCGCCGTTCGATGGCTGCGGAGTCCTGCCCGACCACGACCACGGCCCGTGAACCCATGTGTTTCTCTTGGCAGACCACCTCGGACATGCCGTTGTTGCGGAAGTGGGCAAACACCTCGGTGGGATGCTCGAGTACGCCAGGGAGCGCGGAGGTCTCGCACGGGGAAATGGTCGGCGGGAGATACACCAGCCAGCGGGGATCCAGGGCAAAACGGCTCACAACCTCAAGCGCCGCCGCTGCGTTTTCTTCCCGCACTGTGACATTGCCGCGGAGCCGGGTCGCAACGACGCGCTTCCCGATTACGTCTCCAATGTCCAGGACGTTCGCCGCGCGGGTCCCGGCCGACACAACGGGAACCTCCGGCTGGACATCCTCGGCCACCGGTCTCACCGGTTCACAATAGACCTGTGCCGCCGGAACCGACACAAGCTCCCTTTCGGGGTACCGGAGTGCGGTCAGCCTGCCGCCAAAGACACAGCCCGTGTCAATGTTGATGGTGCGGTTGAGCCAAGCGGGCTCCACCACCGGGGTATGGCCGTAGACCACCATCGCCGACCCGCGATAAGCGGCCGCCCAGTCGGCTCGTACCGGGAGGCCGAATTCGTCCGTTTCCCCGGTGGTCTCGCCATAGAGGCAGAAGTCCCGGACACGGGCCGATGCACGGCCCTGGTATTCCGCCTTCAATCCCGCGTGGGCCACCACCAGGTTTCCGTCATCGAGCACATAGTGGCTGATCAGTCCATCCAGGAACGCAGCCGCCCGTTGCTGAAACTCCGGGGACTCCATTTCCAATTGGGCAAGCGATTCCGCCAGTCCATGGGAGATCTGCACCTTCCTGCCCTGGAGTTTGCGGACGAGCTTGGCTTCGTGATTGCCCGCCACGCAAAACGCGGTGCCGTCCGCGGTCATGGCCATCACCAGATTGAGTACCTTGGCAACAGCCGGACCCCGATCCACGAGGTCGCCAACGAATACGGCCTTGCGCCCCTGCGGATGGGTGACGGCAAAACCGGTTTCCCCAATGTCGTCGGCGCGGGTCTCCAACCTGTATCCGAGACGTTGCAGAAGGATGGCAAGTTCATCGAAACATCCATGAACGTCACCGATGATGTCGAACGGCCCATGCTTGTTGCGCAAGTTGACCCACATGGGCATCCGCTCAACGAAAGCCTCTTCAACCTCTTCGGGAGTATTGAGCACAAACACATACCGGAAGCCCTCGCGCTTCAACCGGCGCAGTGATCGTTTGAGCTGTGCGGCCTGATTGCGCACCACGTGGGGGCCAAACGAGCGCTCCGGACGATCCTTGTTGCGGGTCAGGCACAGGGCCTCGGGCATGTTCAGGACGACGGCCACCGACAGGCAGTCGTGCTCCCGGGCGAGTCCCACCAGAGGCTTGCGCGCCCGCGGCTGCACACTGGTGGCGTCAATGACGGTAAGGCGGCCGGCCCGCAGGCGTGTGGCCGCGATGAAGTTGAGCAGTGCAAAGGCGTCGGGCGTTGCGGACTGGTCGGTATCGTCATCCGCCACCATGGCCCGGCAGGCGTCCGAGGACACCACTTCCGTGGACTTGAAGTGGCGGGCGGCAAAGGTGGACTTCCCCGAGCCCGTGGGACCGATGAGAACCACCAGACACAATTCGGGAATGGCGATCTTCATTGCGTAAAGACCCCCATCTGGGTCGGCGCCCCATGGTCGGGGTGGGCAGGACCGATGTCCTGGAAACGCACATCGTACCGGCGGCGGTTGGCGACCCGCCTCGACCAGTCCCGGAATTGCTCCCGCGTCCACTCGAACCGGTGGTCCCCGTGCCTGAAGGCTCCGGCGGGCAACCTGTCGAACATCGCGTTGTACTCCGCGTTGGGCGTCGTGACGAGGACGGCCTTGGGTTGCGCGGTCCCGAACACGGCCTCCTCGAAGGCGTCAAGCCGCGGGGCATCGATGTGTTCAATCACCTCCATGGCGACGGCGGCGTCGTGACCTGAAAGGCGGCTGTCCCCATAGACAAGGGATCCGTGCAGAAGGTTGACGCGCTGCCGCTGCCGAGGGGGCAGGTCATCGAGGCGCAAACGCCGGCGCGCTGTTGCCAATGCCCGGAGCGACACGTCAATGCCGGCGATTGAACGTACCGAAGGTTCACCGAGGAGGGCATGAATCAGTCTTCCCTCGCCACAACCAAGGTCAAGCACCTTGGCAGCCCCAAGGCTGCGGAGCGCGTCCAGCACTGCCTGAATGCGTTGTTCACTTAATCGAAGCGGGGTTTCAAGCTGCTTCTCTGCCTGTTCGTGCCGTGTGGCAGTGGCACCCGGGTCCGTCGGCCCGGCATCAAGCAGTTGGACCAGCGCCTGGTCGACAAGGCCGCGCTGATGCTTCAGGTAGCGGCGCGAGATGAGATCCCGCAGTGGATGGCCGTCCAACCAACCCTCGCCAAAGCGCAACAACTTGGCCACCTCATCGTCGCCGACCCAATAGTGCTTGTGGTCGTCCAGGACGGGCAACAGCACGTACAGGTGGGCAAGCAGATCCCGGAGCCGGGTCGTCGCCGCGAGGCGCACGCTGAAATACGGGCTGGGGCCCCACTCGGGAAAACGCTCGTCCAGCGATTGGCCCTCAATCCCAACGGCATAACCAAGGGGTTCGAACAGGTTCCCAATGAGGTCCGCGCCTTCCCGCGAAGGCACGACAGGGAGCCAGGCTTCCAAGGGAATGGCCCGTTCCGCCAAATCCGGCCGGTCCCTGCTGGTGCCCGCGAGGGCACTACCGAATACCTTGGCGATCGCCACGCTCATGTGCGATGACGCCACGTAGGGACGGTCGTTGACATACTGCTCCAGCCAGCCACCGCCCTTGGGCGCGCCGGGCTTCGGGCGTACAAGCCCCACCGGGTCGATGTTCAGCAGAAGCGCCACCGTACAGCGGTGGCTTTCGGCCTCGGGGTAGAAGACATCGGCCCGCCCGAACGGGAGCTTGAACGACTGAAATCGGCCGGGGTTCTTGTATACCAGGAACCCAAGATCGGTTGCAGGCTGATGTGTAGTGGAGTTTGTG
>JAPPAJ010000405.1 GCA_026705565.1 Caldilineaceae bacterium
CTCCACGATGCCAAAGAAGGTCGCCTGGATCTCCTGGGTGACCGGACCCCGCTGTCCGCTGCCCACCGGCATGCGGTCCACCGACCGGACCGGCGTGATCTCGGCGGCCGTCCCGGAGAAGAAAATCTCGTCGGCGAGGTACAGCATTTCGCGCGAAATGAATTCCTCGCGCACCTCGAAGCCCTTGCTGAGCGCAATTTTGATGGCGCTGTCGCGGGTGATGCCCCGCAGAATCGAACTGGCCACCGGCGGCGTATAGATCCGGTCGTCGATGACCAGGAAAATGTTCTCGCCGCTGCCTTCCGACACATTGTCGTTGGCATCCAGCACAATTCCTTCGACGAAGCCGTTGTCCTTGGCCTCCATCACCACATTCTGGCTGTTGACGTACTGGCCGCCAATCTTGGCCATGGGGCTGAAGCTGTTGGAGGACATGCGGCGCCAGCTGGACACCTGGACGTCCACCCCCTGTTCGATGGCCTCCTCGCCCAGGTACTTGCCCCAGGGCACCGCACCCAGGATGGCATCGATGGGGCAGCCCCGGCCGTCCACACCCAGCGAATCGTAACCCCGGAACACCAGCGGCCGGATGTAGGCGCCGGCCAGCTTGTTGGCCCGCAGAACCTGTTTGGTCACGTCGATCCATCCGTCCACGTCGAGCGGCGACTCCATGTGGGCCACCTTGCAGCTGAACAGGAGCCGTTCGTAGTGCTCCCGGGCCCGAAACAGGTGCGGGGTTCCGTTGATCTCATAGGCCCGGATGCCCTCGAAGGCGCTGGAGCCGTAGTGCAGGGCATGGGCAAAGACATGAACGGTGGCCTGGTCCCACGGCATCACTTCACCATTCATCCAGATGTAGTCGGCACGCATGGTCATGGGCCTGTACCTGCACTCCTCATATGTATATGCACTTTGGCATCCGGCTTGTCGGCAACCGGAAAGCCCGCCTAAAAAACACAGGCGCCGCGCGCCCGGAGCGGGATTATACAACCCGCGGACGGACTCGGGCCGCGGCAGCGAAGACCGGTCAGCGGGTCAGCAGCTCGTCGACCGCCGCGGTCAGTTCCGCCATGGTCTGCACCTGCAGCACGTGGTCGCAGAAGGGCAGGTACTCGTTCATGTCGCTGTCCCCGGTACCCCACAGCATGGGCGGTTCCGGGTTGAGCCAGATGGTCCGGGTGCAGCGCCGGGCCATCTCCTGAAAGATGCCCGTCTCCGGATCCCTGAAATTGTTGCGTCCGTCGCCGACCATCAGGAGGGTGGTCCGGTGGTTGACCAGATCGAGCCACTCGCGGTCGAACTCGGCCAGGCTGCCGCCCAGGTCCGTACTGTAGTGGCCGGGCGGCATGCGGACCAGCACGCGGTCCACCGCCTCCTGGGCCGAACCGTGGGCCAGATCGGGGGTTATGTATTCCAGATGGTCGTTGAAGGCGAAGGCATAGGTGCGCGAGATTTGGTCCTGTATGGCGTGGATCAGGCCCAGCATGAGCTCGGTGCAGTAGCGCATCGAGGTCGAAACGTCGCAGATGACCACCAGCCGCGGCTTCTTTTGGCGTCGCTTGTAACTGAGGGTGAACGGCACCCCCCCGTGCCCCAGGTTCCGGCGGATGGTGGACTTCAAGTCCAGGGTTCCGGTCTTCTGCCGCCTCTGCCGCAGCGAAATCCGGCTCCTGAGCGCCGCGGACAGGCGGCGCACCTCTTGACGCAGAACGTTCATCTCGTCCTCGCCCAGACGGCCGAACGGGGCGTGCAGCAAATCCTCGACATCCTCGGACGCAGGCCTGGCCTGCATGTTGTCCGTGATGCGCTGTCCGGCGAAGTTCTGCAGCTGTCCGGTCTCGGCCTCGATGTTGGCCTGCAGCATGGCGCGCAGTTCGTCGAGACGTTCCTTGGAGAAGCCGACCTGTTCCAGCAACTTGGCAATCTCCGCCATGGCCCGGCGCACGCTGTCGTGCTGCAAGGCAGCCTGCATGCGCCGTACCATCCATTCGTTCCAGCGCATGTTGCGGGCCCGGTCCAGACCCGTCATCGCCGCCAGTTGATTGAGGTCCTGCCGCGTCAGGGGTTCCCCTCGCAGCAGGCGCCGCAGGGCGTCAGCAATGTTGTCCTTCAGTTGGCTAAGCGCCAACGCCAGCTGTTCCGCCTCCTCGTCCGACAGGTTTTCCAGGGCGTTGTCCATGTCGGGCGGAAGTTCGGCCTTGCCGTCGAAGAAGATGGGGAACAGTTCGTCGAAGACCGGCAGGTGGATGGTGCGCTTGATCAGTGTGGAACGCAGGCTGATGCGGAATGGTTCCCGATCCTTGATGCCCAGGGCGGTGAGGGCTCCCGCCGCATCCACCGTTTCGGCCATGCTTACCGGCACGCCGGCAGCCCGCAACGCACGGGCAAACTGCATCAGTCGGGTTTCCATGTCGCCCTCCGCTGCCTGCTTCGACCGGAACCCCGCTTGCGCTATAGGTACCGGGTGTGGTCGTCTTCGTCTTCAGGTCCCTGATACTCGGGGCCGTCCCCGGACATGGGTTCCAGGCGTTGCTGCACCCGTTTCAGATCCCGCTCGTGCTTGAGCAGGACGTTGAGTGTGTCGGACACTAGACCCCGGTCCAGCCGCTCGGCATTGAGTACCGCGAGCGTGCGGGCCCAATCCAGGGTTTCGCTGATGCTTGGATGCTTGCGCAGGTCCAGGTTGCGCAGGCCCTGCACCATTTCGACGGCCTGCCGGGTCAACGCGCCGTCCAATTCCGGCACCTTCAGGTTGACCACGTCGATCTCCTGCTCCAGTTCCGGGTAGTTGAGGAAAAGATAGAGACACCTGCGCTTGAGGGCCTCGGACAGTTCGCGCGTGTTGTTGCTGGTCAGGAACACCAGCGGCTGCACCCGGGCCGTCAATGTGCCGAGTTCGGGCACGCTGATTTGGAAGTCACTCAGGATCTCCAGCAGGAACGCCTCGAACTCGGCATCCGCCCGGTCGATCTCGTCAATCAAAAGCACCACCGGTTCCGGGCTGAGCAGGGCCTTGAGCAGGGGCCGTTGCAACAGAAAGCGCATCGAGAAGAACACGTTCTCCTCGGCGGCAATCCGGTCCGCCGACTCGGCCAGGCTGCCGGCGGATGCCAGCACCTCCTGCAGCTTGTCCCGCAGCAGCTGTGTGTACAGGAGCTGCTTGGCGTACTCCCACTCGTAGAGCGCCTTGGTCTCGTCCAAGCCCTCGTAGCACTGCAAGCGGATCAGTTCGCGCCCGGTGGCGGCCGCCACGACCTTGGCCAGCTCGGTCTTGCCCACGCCGGCCGGCCCCTCAATCAACAGGGGCTTGTCCAGCTGATCGCTGAGGTAGGTGATCGTGGCGATTTCGGACGAACAGACGTACCCCTGGTCGTGCAGCGATTCCCGAACCTGGTTTGGAGAAGAAAAGGCGTCGGGCATTGGGCAGGCTCGATATTGGCTTGATGACGTTGCCACCGGACGGGGCAGACGGCAGGCGGCCACAGCACAGGCATCGCGGCCCGTGTTGTGGTCGAGCCGAGAGAACCGGCCTGGACTCGGATGGACAACTCCTTGCAGTGTAACTGTTTGGCCGCGGCACTTCCGGTGGACCTTCCCCAGGAACCTGACGGTGTCCTCAACTCTTGCGTGCCATCCCACTGATTCCCACTGCCGCCGTGGAGCCGGGTACTCGAGCTCTTCGCCAAATATTGTTACACTCTGCCCGATATCCGTTACGCTCGTAGGCGAGCACTACTATCCGTTACGCCCGTAGGCGGGTACCGGGGGCCTTTTCAGGAGGCCCCCGGTTGTCTGAGGTTCCACGAAGGTCGCTGTTTTCATTGACGGAGATTGCCAAAACCTCAGAATCTCCAGCCTTGCGGTCACCCCTCCAACTCTGTCCCAGTTTCCAATCTGCGCACATTGGAAAGACGTGCCATCCGTATGTCCAGCGTAAGCGTCTCAAGGTTCCCACGCGAGTATCCGTCCGCGATCAGCCTGTCGAAGAGTCCGGGACCACCCGAGGCACTGTTTCAATCTCGTTGATATTGGTGGCGGTCGCGCAAACGGCGAGGGTTCCTACAATGGTGTTTGTCACCATCACCAAGGAGGATCCTCGCCGTGGACTTCATCCTAACCCCCGCCGATCACCTGGTTTGAGGCGAACATCTCTGCATCCTACGCTTCGATCAGGATGCGAAGCTCGTTCACGCAACGCTGGAAGTCCGGTTCCGGCTCCCCGGTAACCAGCCTGACCAGGACGGACGTATCAATCCCGTAGGCCCGGGTCATAGAGCTTCTCTCGGAATGTCCGGATGTCAAATGGCGGACGGCCTGTTGGGATCTTGTCGGCAAGAGTGCCCAGGCGTGAGTGGTCAATGCGTCTTGGACGCAGCAGATACCCGTCCGGACCCTCCGAAAGTTCAATTCTGTCACCGGGCTTGAGACCCATCGCATCCAGTACACGAACCGGGAAGGTGACTTGGCGCTTGGAAGTGATCTTGAGCAGCATGGCACAGCTCCGTTTCCTTACGATAATTACAAAAATGGTAAGGAAGTCTGTCAATGAGGCACGGAACCGTTGCCACGCGCACCACTACGTTGATTCTGACGTGCATGGCAACGGGCCAGACCGCCCAATTCGAGTGCCGCGCGCAGGCTATAATCGACCATCGTCCCGGTTGTAGTAGTGTCCCGGGATCCCTGTTCTTGCATTGGACGCGGCCGTGAACCTTCCCTATTCGCTGGATGGCCACTGGATTTGGGCCTCCGTCGCCGTGGTTTTCCTGATCGCCGAGATCTTCACCGGCGGCACCTACATGCTGCCCCTGGCCGTCGCGGCGGCCGCTGCCGCCATCATCAGCTACTTCACCGGCTTAGGCCCCGTGGTCGAGGTGCTGGTCTTCTGCAGCGTAACGGTGATCGCATACTTTGCGATGCGACCCTTCGCCGCACGCGTCACCAACGCACCCGACGTGAGTTTCGGCGCGGACCGCCTCATTGGCATGAGCGGTATCGTCACCAAAGCCATCGACGGGGTCAACATCTCCGGCATGGTGAAGATTGGGGGAGAGGAATGGCGGGCCAGGTCCGCGGATGGAACCCCCATTCCCGAAGGGTCCGAAGTCATTGTCCAGTCCGTGGACGGTGCCCACCTCCGGGTGTCGTCGCCTCCTGCCTGACCGGCAGGATTAACTGCCGCAGTCGAACCCAACCCGCCACCGGCCGAGGAGCCATTCGTCCATGGAATACCTTCCGATAATCCTTCTTTTGGTCCTGGTTCTGGTCTTCATCGTCCAGGGCCTCAAGATCATCACCCCATACCAGAGGGGCGTCGTGGAGCGCCTGGGACGCTACAAGCGCACTGCCCAGCCAGGCGTGAACCTGCTCATCCCGTTCATTGACAACCTGCGCCGGGTGGACATGCGCGAACAGGTTATCGATGTGCCTCCGCAGGACGTCATCACCAAGGACAATGTTGCCGTGCAGGTGGACGCCGTGATCTATCACGAGGCCACAGACCCCGTGAAGCTCATCTACAACATTGAGAACTTCCTGGTCGCCATCATCAAGCTGGCCCAGACCAACCTGCGCAACCTGGTGGGCGAGATGCAGCTGGACCAGGCCCTAACCTCCCGGGACACCATCAACACCAACCTGCGCAACGTGCTCGACGAAGCCACCGACAAGTGGGGCGTCAGGGTCGTTCGAGTGGAAATCCAGAGGATTGAACCACCGAGCGACGTTACTGACTCGATGCACCAGCAAATGAAGGCCGAGCGCGAAAAGCGGGCCGCAATCCTGGAATCCGAAGGCCAGCGGCAGGCCGCCATTCTGCAGGCGGAAGGCGAAGCCCAAGCCGTGCGCCTGGCCGCGGATGCCAAGCGGTACCAGGTCGAGACCGAAGCGACCGGCGAATCCAACGCCATCACCGTAGTCTTCAATGCCATTCGGGAAGCCCAACCGGACGATCGCCTGATTGCAGTCCGCTACCTTGACACCCTGGAGGCCATGTCACAGGGTGATTCCAACAAGATATTCATCCCCTACGAAGCCTCCGGCGTTCTCGGAGCCCTAGGCGGCATCAAGGAACTGTTCAACAAGGACGACGCGAACACGGCGAGTTGATCCAAGGCCTGAACCCGGCCTCACGACGACAGCTCCACAATCCTCAGGCTCGGGTGCGCCTGAGGATTGGTTTGCGGAAGCGCCTTCCGGCGGGTGCTTCCGCGCGTTGCGCGCCATGCAAGAAGATTGGTGCTGCCAATCGGTGGTCAACATCTGCTGACAGGGTGCGGCCTGTACCCCGATCGGCGTTCCCCCCACCCCCACGGCCAAACCGACGTATTCGGATAACCTCGGCCTGGTTGCCGCGCTGGGCTGGAGCCTGCGGGCCTCGGCGTGCCCCGGACCGGTCCCGCCCCATCCCTAAATCGCGATCCAGCCTCGGGTTGCACGGTCCACGTCCTCCGGGTTTGGGTGTCTAGTACGTGCTCCACGGAAGCATCTGCGCAGGCTTTTGCCCTGCTTCCGGTCCCGCACACCTTCCGCAACCCGGACCGACCGCGTTCCCGATCCATGGAATCCGGCCGGGAATCAAAGTCGGCTTCAGGATTCTGCAACCATCAACACAGCAAGTTGCGTATATCGTAGTGTTGATGTGATATTATCAATGTTGACTTCAATAATACTGAAGGACAAGGAGGCAGACATGAAGATTCCGGAAGTGCTGTATCAAAACCGTTGCGTTTGCACCGGAACCTTGTGGGCGGCCCTCGGGCCGGAAGCCTGACCATGCCCGAATTGCCAGCCCAATGCCCCATCACCGGGGGGCCCGTGATCGTGACCCGTTTCTACAGCCCGGACGGGGATGTCACGTTCGACGGCCGCTTCGAGGTCAAGTCGCCGTTCCTGGCGCTGGACCAGAACCAAATCGAGTTTGTGCTGACCTTCATCCAGTGTGAAGGCAAGTTCAACCGCATGCAGGAGGAACTCAACCTTTCCTATCCGACGCTCAGGTCCCGGCTCAAGGAGATCATCCAGGCCCTGGGACTCGAGGCGCCATCCGGTACCGACGGATTTGACGCCGAACCGGACCGCATGGACGTACTGGCCCAGGTGGAATCCGGCCGGTTGAGCGTTGACGAGGCGTTGATCAGCCTGGGATCGCGCGACCCCCAACGGAACCGGGCCTGACGAAGCCCAACACAAGAGGACAACCATGAACACAACTTCGCTAACGGTCAACAGCGACAGCCCCAAACTGTTCATTCGTTCCGGCAAGAATTGCTCCCTGGTCGTCCGGGGCCGGGACATTGAGGACGTGCAGGTCAGCGGCAAGGGTGCCAAGACCCTGGAATGGGAGGACCGATACGAGACGTTCCACCTGCGCATCCGACGCGACGCAACCGTGGAGGTGCCGCGCCAAAGCCGTGTCGACCTTGAGGACTGCCGGGGCCATGTGGATGTTTCCGATCTGCCCGAAGGCGTGACGGGAGGCGCGATCGGCGGCCACGTCCGTCTCGAAAGCTTGGGCTCGGTGGCCCTGAAGGACATTGGCGGCCACTGCTCGGTGGCACGGGTGGAACAGGATGTATCCACCGGATCCGTCGGCGGACATCTGAATGCCGAAGCCGTCGGCGGGGACCTTTCCACCCCCAATGTGGGAGGCCATGCCAGAGGCCGCGACATCAAGGGGCGCATGCTCCTGGGCAACGTGGGCGGCCACATCGAGTTCCAGGATGTCAACAGCATGGACGGCCTGAACGCGGGCGGCCACGCCAAACTGAAGCTGACGGCGCTCCGCGACTCCGACTACACGGTCAACGCAGGCGGCAACATCGCGTTGGAACTCCCTCCCGGTGCCGGAGCCACCGTGCACATGTCGAGCGGTGTTGGCAATTCTGTCCAGGTGTTCGGAGACGGCGCGGCGAACTTTCAACTCAGCGCCGGCGGGATGATTTCGCTGTCCCCACACAACCCCAAGCCGCCGCACCTCGAATCAAATGCCGCTACCGACGCTCCCGGTCCCATCGAGAACATCGCACAGCAAGTGCGCCAACATATCGAACGGGTGATTGAGACCGCAACCGGCCGCTTGACCTCGGTCATGGACGAACAGGGGCTGACATCGGACAAACGATCCGACCTGCAGGAGCAGTTCACCGAGATCCAGGAGGAGGCGGTCAAGGCGGCGCAGGAGGCTATGGAGACCGTGCAGACGAGGTCCCGCACCGTGTGGGAAGAGGAAGTGAAACCCAATCTGGACTTCCTGACCCGCGAATCCGAACCCGTACAGACCCCACCCGTGTCGCCGGAGGCACAGGCCAAGGAAAGAATGATGATCCTGCGCATGCTGGAGGAGGGAAAGATATCCGTTGAGGAAGCCAACCAGCTGCTCCAGGCACTCGGCACCTGAGCCGAGACAGGCTCACGGTCCGGCCCCGGGCAGTTGTACTGTATTCCACTCCCACAGGTTCACTTATGCACGCCATTGCCATCGAAAATCTGTCCAAGTCCTATCGGGCATCGCGCAACAAGACCGTGCAGGCGGTCTCCAACCTGGATCTGACCGTGTCAACCGGGGAAGTGATCGGCTTCCTGGGCCCGAACGGTGCCGGCAAGACCACCACCATCAAATTGATCTGCGGGCTGGTCCTGCCGGACCAGGGCACCGTCACGGTCCTCAACCACGACGTCCATCGCCAGACCCGCCGCGTCATGCAAATGATGGGCGCCGTCCTGGAAGGGACGCGCAACATCTACTGGCGGCTGACGCCCCTGCAGAACCTGGCCTATTCGGCCCGTATCAAGGGCATCCCCGCCACCGCCGTCCACAATTGGGGCCGCGTGCTGCTGGAGGACCTGGATCTCTGGGACCGCCGCAATGACCCGGTGCGCATGTTCTCGCGCGGCATGCAGCAAAAGACCGCCATCGCCTGTGCCTTGATCCACAGACCCAGCCTCGTGCTGCTGGACGAACCCACGCTGGGCCTGGACGTTGAGGCCGCGGTCACGGTGAAGGAATGGATTCGCACCCTGTCCATCCGCTATGGCATGACCCTGGTCCTGACCACCCACCAACTGGACCTGGCCGAGGAGCTGTGCCAACGCGTGGTCATCATCCAGAACGGAGTGAAGGTGACCGACCAGGCAGTGGCGGACCTGAAGCGCTTGCACAAGCAGGAGCTCTTCCTGGTGCAGGCGGAAGGCGATCCGGTTGAAATCGGCTGGCGGGCCTCGGCGCAGTGGCCGGGAGCAACCGTCAAGCAGGAGGAAGACGGAGCACAAATCAGCATCCCGGCCAACGGCAGCACATCGTTGACCGCGATCGCAGCCGCCATGGACGACTGGCCGGCGCGCATCAACTCCATTGCCCAGGCCATGCCATCACTCGAGGATATCTTTATCCAGGAAACCCGAAGGACTGCCAACCATGAATGAGATGGCCATCCACCATCCCACCGGACACGAAGCTCAGCCGCTGTCGGCTTCACTGCGTCCCGTTCCGCCGGGACTGAACCATGTCATGAGCATTGCCGCGGAGACGTGGAAGGGCCTGCAATTGATGTGGACCTTCAAGTTCAACGTGGTGTCCGAAGTCGTGGGCCTGTTCATGGTGTTCCTAGGCATTAACTTTTTCGTTGGCAACGGCGCGTTCAACAGCGAGGATCTGGCCTTCACCCTGGTCGGGTTCTGTATCTGGACCTACTCGATCTTCGCCATCTCGAACATGAGCTATGCCCTGCGGGAAGAACAGCAGCAGGGCACGATCGAGCAGATGTTCATGGGCTCCACCCCCTTTGCCGCGCTGCTGTTTGGTCGCACCCTCTCGAACTTCGCGTGGACGACGGCTGTCATCCTGCTGGGGGGTGGGACGATCACGCTCGCGTTCGGGCTGGACCTGGGCCTCAACTGGCGCCTGGTCCCGGTCATGGGCCTGACGATGTTCGGCCTGTACGGCCTTGGGTTCGTCGTGGCCGGCCTGACCATCCTGTTCAAGAACATCCTGTCATTCGCCAACCTCATCCAAAACGTGTTGCTGTTCCTGAACGGTGCCATCGTTCCGGTCACCGTCTTCCCCGCCTGGATGACGACGGCCACCCGGGCCCTTCCTTCCACACTGAGCATCGAGGTGGCCAGACTGGTCACACTGGATGATCTGACCCTGGCCGACGCGTGGGCCGACGGCCTGCTCCCACTGCTGGTGCTCCACTCGCTGATTTGGTTCGTCCTGGGCCTGTCGCTCTACTTGGTGGCGGAACGGATCGCCCGCCGGAAGGGACTGCTGGGCCAGTTCTAACCAAACCGGTTGCCTGTTGCAAGATGAAGGCTGTCTACACCCCTAGTTGTGCCATCCATGCCCGTTCAAGAACAGGAACGCCTGCAAGTCCTCAAGATGATTGATGCGGGAACCATCACGGTGGACGAAGCCTTTCGCCTGCTGGATGCCCTGGACCGGTCCGCGGGGCCGGAAGACACGGTTGCCGCCCGCCTCGCGACCAAGACACTGGCCGGCAAGGTGGTTCGGTTGAAGGTCAGCAACCTGCACAACGGACAGATCAAGGCCCAGGCGCAGCTGCCCGTTCAACTGCTGGAACTGGGTTTGCGCATCGGTTCCCAGTATGCGCCCGGGGTCAAGGCCATTGACGTGGACGAACTGGTCGCCGGGTTGGCGGACGGCGTTGGCGGCAAGATCGTCGAGGTCACCGATCACGAAAACAGCATTCGCGTGGAAGTTCTGATCGAGTGACTGCGCCTGCAGGTGAACGACCGCCGGAGGCGGGACCCGTGCTGCTAAACCTCCGAGAGGTGGTCATACAGGGACGGGTGCGCCTGAAAACGGAGGTGCAGACTCTACTGCGGCACCTCGTGGAATGCTGGAATGACACGGTGCGCAGCGAACTGGCGGCTACCGTCCCATCCCGCCAACCGCTTCGAGGGCTGGTTCGGCCGCTTCAATCCCAGGGCCCGCCTGGCGCGGGGGCTGAAGACCGAGGAGAGCACCTTCAACTTCGTACGTTTGATGGCCCGCGGTATGGCCTGACCCGACGCACGGAACCTCCGCTTGTACAGAGACTACCCATGATGACCCGCAAACAATATCAGCGAGATTGAAACAGTGCTGATCACCGGGTGGCTGCCGTATATGTGCCACAATTGACTGATAATAGTTGAGGTGCGTGTTGTTTGTTCGAAGTCACTACCTCAATGCATCCTTCTTCGCGAACGGGAATCCATTGGACTGCAAGAGAGATACGCAAACGGATTCGTGCAATCAACCGATATTCGGAAGCGAGCGACTGAGAGATCCTTGGTGGATCCAGTGTGGCTCTTGGCGATGCGCAGGAGTCAATGGGGGACCAAGAGGCACTCATGAACGACTTGATTGCCAGATTCGATGCCAACCGGCTGCTGCTCCGCACGATGTACGGTGGACAGGAAGCTCGATGGTGTGAATGCAGTTCGGACGGTCTCCCGCCTGAATCGCATATACCCTGCGGCACGAAGGGCAGGAAGGTATTCGACTCCGCCACCTCGGCCCGGGAGAGTCGAGAGACGTTCGATTTCTACTGGGAGACTGTCCTGTTCTTGCAAAAGACAGATCCCAAACTACTTGGATTGGACCTGATCCTGGACGGCGAATTCCAAAAGATCGTGGACTCTGTGAGGCCGGATGTGGCTTGGAGGCGCAGTCGATGAACGTATCTGACGCGTCGGAATTTACGAGGAACACCGGCGACAAAGACAGCGTGCGAGTCGCCTTTCGCTTCCACTCCAGGGTCCTTGCGGCACTTGGACGCGACCTGGTGACAAACGATGTAGTTGCAGTCATGGAGCTGGTCAAGAATGCGTACGACGCGCTCGCGACCCAGGTTGAGGTGCGAATCTGTCCAGAAGCCCGTGACGAAGAGGGGCCATCCATCGAAATCATCGACAACGGACAAGGGATGGACCACACCACGATCGTGGATGTTTGGTGTGTGATCGCAACTCCCTTCCGACAGGAACGCCCCATCTCTAAGACTGGCCGATATTTGCGTGCCGTTACCGGTGAGAAAGGCCTCGGTCGCCTCTCGGCGGCCAGACTCGGGCGAACACTCAGTGTTGTCACAAAAGCCCGGAATAGCCCCGTGCTGGAGTTCTCCCTGGACTGGGACGAGATGATGCAGGTAGACGACTTGGCCGATGCCGCCTTCGAAGTGTCCCGCCTGCCCCCTGACGCATTTGAAGGGCAGCATGGCACTCTGATTCGGATCGACGGCCTGAGGAGTACTTGGGACAAGGAAAAGATCGATGACTTGCGTGAAAATCTGGTACGTCTCGTATCGCCGTTCTCGACTGCGGAGAACTTCGCGCTGAGTCTCAACGTGGTGGATCTCTGGGAGGAACCGACGTTGAGGATCACCGCTCCGGAGTTCATGACGGAGCCCAAGTACGCGATCGAGGGTTGTGTTGATGCCGACAGGACGATTCAGGCCCAGTATCGGTATCGTCCCGTGGGCCGCCCGGTCGCGCGTGAACGTTCGTTGAGCGAAGAGTGGACGATACCTGTGCCAACTGGCTCTTTGTTCGAAGCATCGGACCTGAGTGGGGACCGTCCTAGTTGTGGTCCGTTTCAGTTTGAGATCCGGGCGTGGGATCTCACCAAGGACGACACACGCGACATCGCCGAGCACTTCGATGAGACTCGGCAACGAATCCGCGACCTGATCTCTTCGCAACGCGGGATTTCCGTCTATCGCGACGATGTTCTTGTGCTGCCTAAATCGGAAGACGCCCGCGATTGGCTGGGACTGGACATCAGGAGGGTGAGTCGGATCGGGCCACGCCTGAGCACCAGTCAGGTTGTCGGATATGTCCGGATCACGAAGGAGGACAACCCCGGGATCGTCGACACGAGTGATCGAGAGGGCATCGTGTCAAGCGCCGCCACGGCAACCTTCCGGGGCCTCATTCTCCGAATCGTGGAATTGCTGGAGGTTGAACGGCACACCGACCGCCTGCAGGAGAAGGACACGGATACTGCGAAGGAGCTGTTTGCGAACCTGAGCGCGGATCCCCTCGTCACCAGACTGGAAGATCTGCGCAAGGCTGGGGGAGGCGTGTCGGATGCCATTGAGGTTGCCAAGGACTTTGGGCAGGAACTGGAACGAAGTCGCGCTGACATCGAGCGACGTTTCGGATACTACAATCGTCTGGCGGTCATCGGCACCATCGCCCAGATGGTCATTCATGAAATACGGAACCGGACAACCGTCATTGGACGAGGGCTCCGAAAGGCCGGGGAGTTGGCCGATCGAGTCCGGGACTCGGTCGTTGGCCGGGCACTGGGGATGGCAAAGGAATCGGTGACATCTTTGGAGGCTCTCGCCGATCGCTTTGCACCGCTTGCCAGCCGAGGTTACCGTCCAGGCCGACGCACATCGGTCGTGGAGGAATCCATCGACCGATGTCTCGCGATGCAAAAACGAGCGATCAGTGCCTGTCAAGTTGCCATTGAGGCCCCATCCGATTCTTGCACCGCCGTGCGTATCGATCCGGGCGAGATCGACGCGGTGATTCTCAACCTGCTTGCCAACGCTTTGTATTGGCTGCAACGATACGAAGGGGAGCGTAAACTCCGCTTCAGTTTGACGGAGGATTTGACTGCTGGACGGGTTACGGTATCGATAGACGACTCCGGTCCGGGAATCGACCCCGAAGACCGGGAACGAGTGTTCTGGCCCGGTGTCACGCGCAAGCCGGATGGCTTCGGCATGGGGCTGACAGTCGCGTCGGAACTCGTTGATGGACACGGAGGCAAGATGAAAACGATTGTGCCGGGAGATTTGGGCGGAGCAACGTTCCAGTTTGATCTCCCACTCGTCGAAAAAGCATGTGAGGCTCGGCATTCGTGAACACCGTTAGAGTGCTGATCATTGATGACGAGGAATCCTCCAGGAAGGTCCTTCGTGCCACTTTGATGGAGGAAACAGGGTGGGACGTGCAGGATCAGGGTTTCGAGGACCTTGAGGAAACCCTGGTTCGTTTCCGGCCTGATATGGTTGTCCTCGATCTCATGGACGACAACCCTCCCGAGCGCACAGACACCGGGAACAGATCGTTCGATCAGATCCGTGAGACTTGGTTCTGTCCCGTCGTTGTCTACTCTGCTTTTCCAGATGAGCAGCACTTCGATCATCGTCTTGTGAAAACGATTGTCAAGGGTACCGACAGCGACGTACAAGTGCGGGATTGCTTGGCGGAGTTCGTTCCGCAGGCACGGATGATTCGATCCGTACACGAGGATTTTGACGCGCGTGTCCGCGAGGCACTGCGTGATTCTGTCCACGCGCTCGGCGAGCAGATGGGTACGGAGACCAATGGTTTCGATGATTCGATCCTTGCACGCGCCGTGCGCAGGTTGGTGGCAGCCCGTGTCGATGCTGGAGCTTCAGCGAACGCAACGCTGCACGCTTGGGAGCGATGGATTGTGCCGCCGCTGGGCGATCATCTGCTCACGGCGGACCTGATAAGGCTCAAACAGGCGGATTGGGAAAACCGGGAAGCCTTTCGCCTGGTTCTTACGCCCTCATGCGATCTGGCTATCGGTCACAACCGAGAGCCGAAGGTCGAAAAGGTCTTGGTCGCCTGTTGCGAGCCCCTGAGGAGGTTCGGAGGAACCCAGCTATCATTAGGTGAGAAGCTCACTCGACGGCAGAAGGACCAGTTGAGATCGATTCTGACCGAGGGGATGGCCGACAACATCCTTCCCATTCCTCGCTTCCGCGGCCATGTTCCGCTGATGGTCGCCAACCTCAAGCGTTTGGATCTCGTCGCGTGGAACAGCATCGACCTCGAAGTGGAGGACAGTGATGCTGAGAATGCGGACGCTGAGTTTTGCCGTGTGGCTTCCACCGACAGCCCGTTTCGGGAAATGGTGGTCTGGGCGTACCTTCGGGTCACGGGCCGCCCTGGAGTCCCCAACATTGCTGTTGAAGACTGGCTAGCTGACATCTCCAACGACCTTGAGACTGAGGGCCAACGAGCATGAAGGCCATTGATCTTTGCTGTGGAGCCGGAGGGCTGACCCTCGGACTCAGACGTGCTGGTTGGGATGTCGTTCTGGGCATCGATGTGGATGCGACTGTCGGCGAGACCTACCGCAGCATAAACTCCGAAAGCAAGTTCTTGGCGGCCGACCTTCGCTCCTTGCCGGCAGCCGACATTCATGACGCTGCAGACGGCCTCGCGGGCCCGGAATTGCTCCTCGCGGGTTGTGCTCCTTGTCAAACCTTCTCGAAGCAGCGTCGTCGGCGAGGCCTAAAAACGCGCTCCGACGCTACCTTGCTGCGCGAGTTTGGACGGCTCGTGATTGACCTGGAACCCGCCGTCGTGCTGATGGAAAACGTTCCCGGCATTGCCGCGGTCCCGGGATTCAGTTCCTTCCGCAGGTTTCTGAAGACTCTGCGAGAGGCTGGTTACGAGTGCGAGTACGGTGTCTTGAACGCACGCGACTTCGGCGTTCCGCAGCATCGGCGTCGATATGTGCTTCTGGCCGCGCAGGACAAGCCTGTCGAGTTGCCATCATCCCCGATGCACACGATTTCGGATCTGGAAGACAACACGGTCCGAAGTACGATCGAGCGCTTTCCCGCCATTGATGCCGGGGAAACACACTCATCGATCCCGAATCACCACGCAGCAAGACTCTCGGAACGGAATCTGGAAAGGATGACTGCCACACCGGTCGATGGTGGCAGTCATCGCGATTGGCCGCAACAGCTGCGACTTGAATGTCACATGCGTACTGATGGTTACAGCGACGTGTACGGCAGGATGTGGTGGGATCGGGTCGCGCCTACGCTGACCAGCCGATGCAACAGCCTGTCGAATGGACGGTTCGGTCATCCAGAGCAGAATCGGGCTATCAGTCTCCGGGAAGCGGCAGCACTCCAGACGTTTTCCGACGACTGCGAGTTTTTCGGACCCAAGACCCGAATTGCGCGATGGATAGGCAATGCCGTCCCCGTGTCGTTTGCTGAAACACTTGGGCAGGCCGCAATGGAGGCTGCCGCCTGACGAACCAACAAGGGCGCGAGGCATTGGAATCGCTGACCGAGGTGTGTCCATCCATTGCGCAAAGCATCGACTGTCTCCGGCCGCGCGACTTCGCTCACTCACTCACCAGGAAGTTCCGAATGTCTGCCACATAACAACGGGCCTCTTCACTCGTTGCCAGTCCTACCCGGCACTGTTGCAGCAGAGGTGTAGAGTTTGCGTGATGGAACAGGCCAATCGCTTGTCGAATGTTCAACCAGCTCCAACCGCTACAAAGATCTCACGCGCCAGCTCCTTGGAAGCAATCTGCTGGAACTCCGCGTCGTCGAGGTAGCGGGTTACCAGGGCATCGTTCTCACTCATGCGCTGCAACATCAGTTGACCGATTCTGTCGTGGACACCGAGGACGAACTTTTCGAACGGGTTGGCGAGAGCCAAGCGGCACACATCCTCGTCGCGGACGGCGCGCTCTTTCACCTGCTCAAAGAACAACCTGTCTTCATCCGTGAATTCTGTGCCGAAGCGCTCGTTGAGGCGGTTGATGATCTCCGAGAGCGGAGCCGTGTCCTCGTCGGGATTCCCCGTTCCGATTTCAGTTGGGCTCGTGACGTAGGCGGGGTCCGTCTTGCCGACCTCAAGTGCGTCCGATGAGATCTGCTGCAGGCGATAGTACTCGAGCCCCACGTCGTCACCTAGGTGGACCGCGCTGCCGCGCTCCTGACGTAGATGCGGGAGCAAGGCACGGCCAAAGGCTGAGAGCCGTTCGAGATCGGCATCCGCGTAGGGGATGATTTGGCTGAGAAAGGCGTAGAGGTTTATGAACGCACCAAGGCTATCCCGAAAGGCAGTTTGTGCCTCATCGTTGAGTTCCGAGAAGCGGTCGCAGGCAGGTTGCAGTTGTGCCTCCATGCGCGCGTGGTTATCGGAATGCCGCTTCGCCGGAGGCAAGTAGAAGATCTGTGCAAATGCCTCGACCTCGGCGTAATGGTAGACCTGCATACCGTCAAGCGTGTGCTTGAGTTCCTCGAGACGGTACGGATTCGAGGCCCTCAGCAGTTGGGTATGGTCGTAGTAGGGAGCGAAAGCGTTGCGGATGTCGTCGGGGTCGTTGACGAAGTCGAGCACGAACGGCGGCACCTTCCCCGGCGCGGTGCGGTTGAGGCGCGAGAGCGTCTGCACGGCCTGCACGCCGTCGAGGCGTTTGTCAACGTACATCGCCTGTAGCAGCGGCTGGTCGAAGCCGGTCTGGTACTTCTCCGCGACGAGCAGGATTTGGTAGTCGGGCGAGGCAAATCGACCCGGCAGTGCCGACTCGCTGATTGACGTGCCCGTCACGACATCGATATTCATGCCTGCCTCGGTGAAATCCTTGCCAGTATCGGGATCATGGACCGTGCCACTGAAGGCGACGAGGGGACACACATCACCGTAACCATGTTCCTTGATGTAGCACTGGAACGCCTGCATGTAGCGCACCGCGTGCAGGCGCGACGAAGTGACCACCATCGCCTTTGCCCGCCCCTTCATGAGCCGGCGGACATGGTTGCGAAAGTGCTCGATGACCACCTCAGTCTTCTGCTCGATGTTGTGTGGGTGGAGTGTCATGAACTTCGCGAGCGCAACAGCCGTTTTTTGCTTCGGAAACTCCGGGTCGTCCTCGACTGCCTTCACGATGCGGTAGTAGGCGTCGTAGTCGATGTAGTGCTGCAACACGTCAAGGATGAAGCCTTCCTCGATCGCTTGCCGCATGCTGTAGACATGGAACGGTTCCGGCTGGCCACTCGGCCCCGTCCGGCCGAACAGCTCGATGGTCTTGCCCTTCGGGGTCGCGGTGAACGCGAAGAACGAGAGGTTGGGCTGAGGACCGCGTGACTCGACAACCGCGTTGAGACCATCCTCCCAGTCCCTGACGTTGTCGGCCGCTTCCTGAGCGCGTGAGCCAAGTACCTCCTTCATCTCCCGCGCGCTCTCACCCGTCTGGCTCGAGTGCGCCTCGTCCACGATGATTGCATAGCGACGGCCGGAGATGGCCTCGCGCCACTCGGCAGCCTGCTTACGCTCAGCTTCCAAAGGAGTGTCAACTGCCTCGACACCGGCTACACGCAGCAGGCCTTGCATGACAAAAGGGAACTTCTGCAGTGTTGTGACCACAATCCTCGTTTCGTCTACGAGGGCCTGTGCAAGCTGCTGCGAATCTCTATCGATTGCCTTGACCACACCCTGGGCATGCTCGATCTGGTAGATGGCATCCTGGAGTTGACGGTCGAGGACACGGCGGTCCGTGATAACAACGACACAATCGAAAACCTTCTCGTCGGTGGCAGTGTGCAGGCTCGCAAGGCGGTGTGAGAGCCACGAAATGCTGTTCGTCTTGCCGCTGCCCGCCGAGTGCTGGATGAGGTAGTTGTGGCCCGACCCTTCAGCACGAGCGGACTTAATGAGCCCGGTTACAGCGTCGAGCTGGTGGTAGCGCGGGAAGATCATTGCCTCGCGCTTCTCGGTCCGTGCGCCCTTCCCGTCTTCGACCTTCTCCTCGCGTGTCTCGAGGAAGATGTAGGAACCAAGGATATCGAGGAAACACTCGCGAGCGAGCACCTCGCGCCAGAAGTATTGCGTGCGGTAGCCATCGGGATTCGGCGGATTGCCGGCACCGCAGCGAACTCCACCGGGGTCACTGCCGCGATTGAAGGGCAGGAAGCGCGTTCCGTCACCAGCGAGGCGCGTGGTCATGTAGACTTCGTCGGGATCAGCGGCGAAGTGGACGAGGGCGCGCCGCTTGAAGCGGAAGACCGGTGCATTCGGGTCGCGGTCCTTCCGGTACTGGCGAACGGCATCGCGCCACGTCTGACCAGTCATCGGGTTCTTGAGTTCACATGTCGCCACCGGCACACCATTGAGGGCAAAGACGAGGTCGAGCGTGTCTCCGCAACCCGGATGGCATGGCACCTGCCGGGTGACGGTGAGCTCGTTGCGCTCGAAACGCGCCAGCGCGTCCGGGTTGAGGCCGTGCGCAGGTGCGAAGAAGGCAAGACGAAACCTCCGCCCGTAGAACTTGAAACCGTGGCGCAGCACGTGGAGCGAGCCCTTGTGGTCGAGTTCCCGGGTGATCTGGTCGACAAGCAGCGGTTCGAGGTTGTCGCCGTGCAGTGCTGCCATGCGCGCCCACTCATCGGGTTGTGTCTCGCGGATGAAGGCGATGGCGAGCGCCGAGAACAGTGCGCGTTCGACATCCCATTGCGCAAGGTCGGCCTGAGACCAGCCACCTTGGAGCAGCATCGACTCGACAGCGGCCTCAAAGGCCCGTTCGGTAGTTTGCTTGGTCATGAAGTACCGCGGCCGCGCTTTTCGATGGGGACTTCAACGTCCTATCGGCCTTCGGAGCCACGTCGGAGTGCATCGAGGGTCAGCGGCCGGCCGGCGCGCTTCGCCTTCAGCCACCGTTCGAAGGACCCGGCACCTTCCAGCGAGGGTCTTCCCGCGAGCAGTCCCTCGACGCTGATGTCCTCATCAAGATCGGACCAGTGGATGTGTTGGGCATCCGCAAAGAGTTCCCAGTTATCGCGTTCCTCCGGTATCGCGTGGAGCAATCTGGGGTACCAGGCCAACGGTACGGAGAAGGTGCGGCCATCCGTCAGTTCGACGGTCAGCGTGTCCTCGGTGGCAGTTACTGTCATAGCTCCCGGCACCGCCAATTCAACTATCGAAGTAGTCATTCCATTCCTCCAGGAACCGCACCTGATTCTGCTCGACGATCCGGAGAATCCGACGGAGCTCCGGCCTGCTGAAATTACCGCTGCTTTGCAGTTCCACGAGGTCGCGCCAGAACTTAGCGAAACCATCGTCACGCCGCACATGGATGTGGGGCGACTCATATCGATCGGCTGACACAAAGTAGAAACGGCACGCCCCCTCTCTCAGTATCGTCTGCATAGCATGATTGTAGCCCTGCCGGGCAGAGTTGGCGTTCGCGGTTCCCGGCTGATGCAAGTGAAGGTCGCGTGCATGAGGGCCACTATCCTGTCGAATGTGCCGAGCGAGTAGCCGTCCCCCGCACATCGATCTTCCCAGTGACCGCCGCCTTGATGAGTGCCGTCCGGTACTCCTTAAGCCGCTCGATAAGCAGTTGTTGCTTCTCTATCAGCGCGTCAATGCGCTTAGTCTCCTGGTCGAGGTAGTTAGCGATGGCCTCCTGCTCATCAGAAGGTGGAAGAGGAACTGGAAGGTCGCCAATTCGGGAGGCATTGATAGCCGGGTAGCCGACACCTGTAGAACGAGCGACGATTTCTTCGACGATCCCGTGCTCCCGCAGAACCCAAGAGGCGAAGCCAGGGTCCATCATGTAGGGGCGGATCACTGCGAAACCGGTCGAGACCACCATCTCTGGTGGTGGTGCCGACACTGGAGCGATCGCTCGAAGGTAGGTTCTGACAGTAGATACGATCGTATCTCCGTCGTGTACCAACCGGCGAGCTCGTGACGGTGCATCCTCGAAAACCATCTCCTCCAACTTGATGATCCCTAAAATCGAATCGACCGAGCTGATATCGACGTATGCAATCGGGCGTAGCGGATCTTCACTCTTGGAAAGAGTGTCGTCGTTTATAGACGCGACAAATTTGAGCCGCTTCGCCTTCCAGTGTTCGGGGATCTTACCAAGCCACTCGACACCCGACGTCTTGAGGCACGGCCAGGAATTCAGGCTACGCGGGACCATACGCGTGATCAGTGCTGCTCGGGATGCCTCAAGAGCCTGCAGGTCTGCCACGATCGCCTCAAGCAGCCGAGGCGGATCGTACACATGGAAGTGGTGATTGAGAAGAACCTCGTAGCCGATTTTCGTCTTGCTCTCGTCCACCCACGCGTCAGGGATGTACCGCAATACCTCACGCTCCATGTAAGTGTCAATATCTTCGCTGAGCGACACAGTTTCGGTATCATCGCGCAATTCGGTATCGGGTTCCGGGTTACCACGGCGGTCACGGCACACTTCAGCCTCCGGGTCGCGCTCCCCGAGTGCTGCCAGTACTGCCTTGCGCTCCGATGCCTTCAGCTTTATGCAGGCGGCAGCTTCGGCATCCCGCAAAACATCGACAAACACCTCGCGATCGCGTACTACCTCTCCGCCCATCTGGTCCGCGAACGACCGTAACAGGTTGAGGATTGCTTCCTGCCGCGCCCTGCCCTCGGCAACCTCGTCGTCACGCGCCGGTCCGGGACGCTTATTGCTCTTGGCGAGATTCTGGAATTCGCGCTGGTCCCCGATCCGCGCGATCCGTTCACCAGTCACAGCGAAGTTGAGGCGTAGCGGACGCTCAATGGTGACCTTTCGATAGCCAAAGTCCTCATTGGCAAACACCTTACTCACCACGCGTGACCGCGTACGTGAGTCGTGGGTGACCGGATCCTCGTCAGTGATCAGGCGTGTCTCACCATCCTCGAAGTTGCCATGGATGTGTGTTAGGTCGTCGATCTGCTCGGGAGACAACTCATTGCGCTTTTTGCCGAGACTCTTACGCATCTTCACAAAGAACTGCCGGCCATCGATCAGCTGCACCTTGCCTTGTCTCTTGAGCTCCTTGCGGTTGGTCAGCACCCAGATGTAGGTCGCGATGTCGGTGTTATAGAAGAGTTGGTCAGGTAGTGCCACGATCGCCTCAAGCCAGTCGTTCTCGAAGATCCACCGACGAATGTTGCTCTCGCCCCAGCCGGCATCGCCGACAAATAGCGGCGAGCCGTTGAAGACGATGGCGATGCGGCTTCCACCCGTGCCATCTTCGGCAATGGGTTGCATCTTCGACAGCATGTGCTGAAGGAACAGCAGTGAGCCATCCTTGATCCACGGCAGTCCCGCTCCGAAGCGGCCCTTAAAGCCAAGGGTGTCATGCTCCTGCTTGATGTACTTCTCCTGCTGCTGCCACTTCACGCCGAACGGTGGATTGGCAAGCATGTAGTCGAACGTTGAGGGCCGCCCAGAGCCATTTCCACCCGCGTAGCCGTCCCTCGAAAAGCTGTCACCGAGGATGATATTCTCTGCATTCTCACCCTTGATCAGCATGTCCGACTTGCAGACCGCCCAGGATTCATCATTGTGGTCCTGCCCAAAGAGGATCGGGTTCGCCTCACGGTTGTGCTCGCGAAGATAGTCCTCGGCAACTGACAGCATTCCACCAGTTCCGCACGCGGGATCGTAGATCGTCTTCACGATGTGGCTTTTGCCAAGGTCGGGCTCGGGCGAGAGCAGGAGGCTGACCATCAGCCGGATCACTTCACGCGGGGTGAAGTGCTCTCCGGCCTCTTCGTTCGCCTGCTCGGCCCCGATACGAATGAGCTCCTCAAACACGTACCCCATCTGCACGTTGTCCACACGCTCGGGCGACAGGTCCAAGTTGGAGAACCTCTGAATCACCTGGAACAGCAGATTCTTCTCATCCATGCGCGCCACTTGTTCACCGAAAGCGAATCGCTCCATAATCTCGCGGACGTTGTCGGAGAAATCGCGGATGTAGGCGTTGAGGTTCTGGGCGATCTGGGTTGGGTCGTCGAGCAGCCGGTCGAAGTCCAACTTCGAAGTGTTGTAGAACGACAGTCCGGCGGCTCGTTCAAGCAGTTGCCGCCGCACGTTCGTGCTGTTGCCGATGTACCTTGCGTTGGCAGCGAGCACGGCCTCCTTTGTCCCGGCGAGCACGCAATCAAAGCGTCGAAGCACGGTGAGAGGAAGGATGACCTTCCGGTACTCGTTGCGCTTGTAGGGACCACGCAACAGGTTGCAAATCCCCCAGATGAAGTTCGCCAGCTCGTCGTGTGTTCGCGTGTTCATACGCCTCTCACTTGGTCAACCACAGAGTGAAGCATACCGCTAACACCACCGATGGAGCAGCCCACTTGCGATAATGGATAGGCATCACTTCAACACCGCAACATCGGTGGCGGAGGAGTGACGCCACTCTCGTTCAGTGTTGCAGGTGCCCGTAGCTTGCGAGTTTAAGACCGTCGTTGCTCATGTCCCAAGACAGTTTCGTGCTCAACGAACCTCTAAACCATGCGGCTGAGGGGTCTCTGCCTTCGTGGGACAAGCCATCGAGTGTCCGTCCACCCACCACAACCTCCCCGACTGAGTTCCCATTCCACGAACTTGAATGGCGAAAGTTCGAGCGCCTTTGCCAAGACATAGCACGAGGTTGCGGATTCACCAAGGTCTACGGGTTTGGTAAACATGGGCAGGCCCAAGACGGTGTTGATTTTGTCGGCGTTTCACCTGCAGGCGTACGGACGGCCTTCCAAGTGAGGCGGAAGAAGGAGTTGCCTGCGGGAGAGTTGGAGACGGCCGTGCAGGACTATGAGAAAGGTGCAGTTGCTAGTCGTACCGACGCGTTCGTTGTCTGTATGTCGATTGAAGCAAACGATCGGAATCTCCAAGCCACGCGCGCGGCCCTCGATCAGCAACACTCTTTCGCAATCGAGATTTGGGATGCGGGGGGACTTTCATACGTCCTTCTTGATAAGGAAACTCTCGTCCGAAAGTACTTCGGCTCCCAATGGGCTGAGGTCTACTTCGGCACGTCTCCAGAGCGCAGTCAGCTTTTGGATTCCGAGGCATTGCTCCTCGGTCCGGTTCAGGCACGTGGACTCACAGAGAAAGTTGAAGAGGCTGGACGCCTCGCGCAGACCTCACCGGAGAAAGCCGCGAAGGCCTACCGAGTGATCGCAGATGAGCTTCGAGAACACTTTCCTGCGTACGCCGACCGTTTTGACCTGTTGCAAGCCAAGTCGTTGAAGGACGCGGGAAACCCCGCCGCGAGCCATGATGTGTTGATGAAGCTCGCTATCGGTGATCTCATTGAGCGAGCCGAACCAAAGCCTTCGTCGGAAGTGACATCTGCATTCAATGAGCTACATGACGATGTCCATGAAACCCAACAGGCGCGCGAAGCTGCCCTCAGATCCTTCGTGCAGTGGCATGAGCATCCTCAGGCTCTCGAAGACCTCGCATATTGGTTCGATGCCCTTGGGCCGGATGACGAATACGCACCGGTCATCGCAACGCTCATTGCGGAGGCGGCCGTGGCTGACCGAGAGTTCAGAATCGTGCTTGATCGCGTGGAGAGTCTTCGAC
Source organism: Caldilineaceae bacterium (assembly GCA_026705565.1). GTDB lineage: Bacteria > Chloroflexota > Anaerolineae > Caldilineales > Caldilineaceae > Bin34. The sequence goes on from JAPPAJ010000405.1 coordinate 24,137, forward strand.
GTGCGGGGGAAAATGGCGACAGGAAGACGGCTCTGCGAGTCAGCCTTGCACTAGCTGATGCCGGTGTTGAAGGAGATCGGGTACATCTCATTCGACAAGCCGAAGAGTTGCGATTACCCAAACAGGAGCGAGCGTACGTGCACCTTCGGGCTGCCCGTTGGCTCGCGTGGGAAGGAGAAGTGAAACAGGCAGAGCAAATGTACCGCAAGGCAATGGAGTCTGCAGCGAAAGCCAACCTTGATCTGGATGTCGAGAGAGCACTCTGGTCGCTGACAGTACTCTACCCACTCGAGCGCTATGAAGAACGCGCCGAGACATACCGATCGGCACTCACAATTCAAGGTTCACGGTCGTATGTGATGACGAACCCTCGCACTCGAGAGCACGCCTATCGACATCTCGCGAACCGGCAGTTGGCCAACGCCCACCTATGGTCCAGGTACCGATTGCTCGAGTCAATCCGCAGCGGAAGTCTCGCGGATGAACTCGAGGCACGCGGGCTTCTTGCGCGGCTCTATAGTGAATCCGATGAGCCGCTTGTCGCTCTTGAACAAGGCTTGCTCGGTGGTGACCAAATTCGGGTCAAGGACCTGTCATCTCAGTTGGATGCCTGGCCTGACTTCCTCGCGGACATGGTGGGCAGTCCAGTATTTTGGGTGCGGATGACCGCTCTCACCGCCCTCGAGCAACTCGGTGATCTCGCGCCGGTTCATATCGCACGCCGTCTTGCCCGCGAGTGCATCGAACAACTACGGGAAAACGCCGACAACTGGCAGCTTGCACCAGCGACATTCCAAGCACTGAAGGCAGTAGTACTGGAGGCAACCGAAGAGGATCTCGAGTGCCTCATGCCGGTGTTGGAGCGAGTTGCGCCCCGCGAAATCAACATGTCCCGGCTCACCGATCCAGGTGTTGGGATGGTGGCTGCGCGCTTGTATCGGTTCCGACCAGCCTTCCGAAGTGGAGCAGCGTCAGTCCTCGCCGAGATGGCCGCAGGTAGGCTCGTCCATCATTGGGTGCAGGCATTGAACGAGTGCGGTAACAACTTGGACGAACTCATCGCCGCCTTTGAACGCGTCGCAGAGCGAGAAGGGAGCGAGCTCGCAGACCCATTATCCGATCTGGGGCATCTGAACGCCGCGACCCGGGCGCTTTGGTCCCGCTGGCTCCAGGCCGTGGAACAGTATCCTCTGGGCGAACATTCGGAGCACAACCTCGCCTCTTGGTACGAAGTCCCCAGACAGTTCCTTGAAGAGCAGGAAGACGAGGTGGTCAACCGGTATGTCCGAAAACTGGTTGCGATTGGCAGCAACTGCCGCGAACCGAGCAGGAATCGATCCAATGCGCTTAATTTGGCGTCGAACGCGGTGGAACTGCTCTCAAACGACAAGAAGAAGGAACTCTTCGAGATCGTGAAGCCACTGACCGATTCCAAGACGAAGGTCTCTGCATGGGACGAATACCAGGCTAGTACTTTGCACCCGCTCAGTCGATTCCGCATCTCTCTTGGGGACGTGGCCGATCTCCGGGCGGCAGCCCTTCTCGTGCTAGCTCGGAGTGCCATGGAGCCAGAGGACTGTTCCTATGTCGAGGTATTGGCTCTGCGGTGGCTTGGGACGGAGCCCGAGATTCTGCAGCGAACCGGCGCAGAAGTTCTGACTCTGCCGCACCTCTCAAGCCCGAACGTTCGAAGCGCGGATTTGGCGGACCATCCCAACCCGGGGGTTAGGCGGGCAGCAGTCGAATTGTCGAGTGCGCAAAAGCGTCCCGACCTTGAGATTCTGGAGCACCTGGCTTCCGATTCGAACAAGATGGTCCGGATTCAGGTTGTCTACATGCTGGAACGGATTCGAGCCAATGCGCCCGAGGCGTACGCGCGCATTGGCTCGCGCATGCGCGACGATCGGAGTGCCATGGTCAGGGCTTTTGCTGCTGAAGTTCTCGCAGCGACGAGCTAACAGGAGGCTTAACAAGCAATCTCGACCAGAGGTGCTGGCAAGCGATGGATTGGTGACCTCAGCCCATCATTGTGTTACATCGTCTGACAGGAGTACAGTGGTCTTTCCAACGACGTGTGATGACGCGCGTTCGGGGTTTCAGTAAAGTGTGCTCGCGTACCTCTCAACATGAATCACCTCATGAAGCAGATTGGAACCGCAGAACGAAGAGCCTCGTTTTTGCCCTGGTTGGTGGGTTCAACGCAACCGGATTCCCTTGGAGGTCCACAAGCCCAGCCTCAATGCTCAGGAGCGTCGAGAGCGGTTGCATACCACTTGCAGCACAACGCAATCTGCTTGTTGTTGATGGCTTATGTTAAATTGATCGCTTCCAGCCATCCCCGCCAAACGAGCAGTTGAACAGGTCCCATGCGCGATTGGATTGACAAGTACGTAGAGACCAAGAGTAACGAACACACTAGGTCCGCCTATCGTGCGGACTTGGCGCAACTGGTGAAATTCCTGAGCGCATGGAACCACCCGGGCGCGCCGGCGGCGACGAACTGGGCTGGCATCCGGCCCGAGCATCTTCAGGAATATCGGTTTTTTCTGCGGGACCGGGGCTATCAGGACACAACCCTGGCCCGCAAAATGGCCGTGCTGCGGACCTTTTTGAACTTCCTGGTGGCCAACGGCGTGGTGAACGCCGATCAAATCGGCGACCTGCCTCCCCAAACGGTGGCGGCCAGCACACCCATGCACCTATCCGAGTCCGACGTGGCCCGCCTCCTGGACGCAGCCAATCAACCCGGCGCGGCCAACCGCCGCCGGGACTGTGCCGTCCTGACCATTGTTTACTACACAGGCCTGCGTGCGTCCGACATCACAAAGCTCAACGTCGACGACGTGGGCCCGCGGGGCACCAGCCTGCGCATGCCCGACGGAACCTTGAAGGCACTGGCCGACGAGCCGGCCCAAGTCATCCTCCATCACATGCGGGAGAACCACACCTCCCTGCACAACCCGGTTACCGATTCCTGGACATCTCCTGCGGACGCAGACATGCCGGTACCCCTGTTTCCGAATCGGCAAGGCACCCGCATGACCCGCCAGGGAGTTTGGTCCATCCTCAAGTCCTGTCTTGGACGCTCGGATCTGGACCCGTCCATCAACCTTCAGGTGCTGCGCAATACCCACTTCCGGCACAATCCGTGAGACCAACAGTTGTGAATGCCCCTCCTCCGGTACTGCAGCCCGCAACCGATCCAGCCGCCTACGACAGGGCCGGGGCCTAGATTCAGACTCAAACCAACCTGAGGCCCGCCATTGGCCTGGTATTGGGCAGTGGCCTGGACATCTTGGCCGACCTGATGGACCAGCCACTCGCCATTCCCTATGGCGACATCCCAGGCTTCCCGGTGAGCACGGCCCTGGGACACAAAGGCGAGTTGCTGCTGGGCAAGGTCGCACAACGGCCCGTTCTCATCATGCGGGGCCGACACCACACCTATGAAGGGTGGTCGGCTACGCAGGCAAAGTTTGGGACTTATATACCTGTGTACCAGGACTGTGCGCTACAATAAACAGAAGCCGTGAGTGTTGGACGCACTGCACGGCTTCCTGACAGGCAGGTTGAAGATGGCAACCCGGACTGCTGCCCCCAAGTCTAAAGCACAGCCACCGGTTGAGGTTCGAAGCGAACGGTACCGCGTCCGGTTCGACCGCCGCGCCCAAGCCGCCCTGTGCGCGCAGATCGCGGGTGCGTGCCGGCTGGTCTGGAACCTCCTGCTGGCCGACTGCGAGCGGCGGTACCGGTTGGCGCGCGCATACGGCAAGTGGACGGACTTCCCGCCCGAGAACCGACCGGACCTGTCCACGTCGTTCTTCACG
>JAPPAJ010000376.1 GCA_026705565.1 Caldilineaceae bacterium
CGCAGGCGGTGTTCGCGTGCGGGGCCTGCGGGTTCCGGGCGAACGCCGACCACAACGCGGCGATCAACATCCTGGTGCGGGCGGGACTTCCGTGCGCACCCGTTCCGGCCCGCGGGACTGGGGCTGCTGCACGGCGAGGAGCGCTCCCTCCCTGGTCGGTCGCAAGGCCGACCACAGGGACTCCCGCGACCCGTGAACCGGATATGCGTGGTGTCAACCATCGTATATAAGTCCCAAACGCATGACCCGCGACAAAACGGCCCATCCGTGTGGAAGCGAAGTCCGCGAATACACTACCCGGCATGCGCATCCTGTTTGCCACACCTCACCTGTTCCCCGACGTAGTCGGCGGATCCGGCCTCCATTCCGTGCACCTAATCCGGCATCTGGTCGGAGCCGGGCACGAGCTGGACGTGCTCCATCCGTATCCAACCCGGCACTTTCCGGACCTGCCTTCCGTGATGGAACATACGCTCCCCAAAGGCCGTCACGTACTTGACTTCGCCCGACATGTGGACCGCTGGACCGGTTCCCGGACTTGGGATGTGGGATACAGCGACGGCCTGCCGCTTGTACGCTACCTGCGCCGCCGCCGATTCCCGTGCATCGTGAACGACCACACCTGGCGGGAGTTCCAGCCACAGTACTTTGGGGGCTTCCTGCGCCATGAGCCTCGCAAGGCCCTGATCGATCTCGCCCTCTTCAGACCGCGCCTGTGGGCGCGCCGCCATCTGGCCCGAAATTCGGACCATGCCGTCAGCATGGGTGGACTGCTTGACGAGAACCTGTTCCAACAGTGCAACCTGACCCCCGAACGCATCCTGAACCTGCCCAACGCCGTGGACGTGCATGCGCCGGAACTGGATGCGGATCCGGTGCATGCCGGCGATCCGAGCCGCCTTCTCTACGTAGGAACCATCAGCTACCGCAAGGGGATTCACATTCTGATGGACGCCATGCGCCACCTGCCGGACCTGGATATCCATGTGCGTCTCGTGGGGGACGGCCCCTTGGTCGAAGCGGTCCGGAAGGCCGGTTTGGACAATGTGGAACTGGCCGGCCCGCGCTTCGGGACCGACCTGGCCCGGGAATACAGACAGGCCGGTGCCTTTGTCTACCCATCGCTCCACGAAGGCATGCCAACCGCCCTTCTGGAGGCAATGTGGCACCGTCTGCCGCTGGTGACAACAGACGTGGGCGCCAACCGGCTGCTGGCCACCCGCCAAACCGGACAGCTAATCCCGCCCAATGACGCGGCCGCCCTCGAAGGGGCCATCCGGCATCTGGATATCCAAACCGCCGGCGACAGACGCGCCCAAGGCCAGGCGGGCCGCGATCTGGTACAGGATCAATACTGTTGGAATGTCGTAGGCCCCATGTATGAAGAGGCCTTCCGCACGGCCGCGGCAGGGTAGGTCACAGGCCGACCATTGGCCGACCTGTGCTCCGGGTTTAGTCGCGGTCGTCCTCCCGATCGGTGGCCATGGGAGGCACAGGTACCAACGAAGCGACTTGTTGCCATACCTCGTCCGTCATCTCGACCTCCAGCGCCTCCAGGGACGAATTGAGCTGCTCCAGGTTGCGCGCGCCGATGATGGGTGCGGTCACGCCGGGATGGTGGTCGACCCAGGCCACGGCCAGCGCCGGCGCCGACACGCCCAGTTCCCCGGCCAGGGCCGCAAACTTGGTGGCGGTGTCGAAGTAGTGTTCCTCGCCGTACCGGGCCTGGTACATCGTATTGACCGCCAGGCGCGATTCAGCGGGCCGGTCATCCCACCGGTACTTGCCCGACAGAATGCCGCCGGCCATGGGACTGTAGGGAATCACCCCCAGATCCTGCTCCTGCGCCAGCGGCAGGATTTCCACCTCGGCCTGCCGCTTGAGCAGGCTGTACATCGGCTGGATGCACTCGAAGCGCGTCAGGTCCAGCCGGGCGCTCTCTCCCAGGGATAGGGCAATCTGCCAAGCCGCCCAGTTGCTCACCCCGGCATAGCGAATCTTTCCCTGTTGCACAAGCAGGTCCAGCGAGCGCAGAACTTCGGGAATCGGCGTGAACGGGTCGAAGTGGTGGACGAAGTAGAGGTCGATGCGGTCCGTGTCCAGCCGCCGCAGGGAATTCTCCACCTGCATGAGGATGTGGCGACGGGACAACCCCTTGTCGTTGGGTCGCTCGGACACGGGCGAGCAGACCTTGGTCGTCAGGACAATCTCGTCGCGCACCGGCTTGATGAGCGCCCCCAGAATCTCCTCGGAGCGACCGCCGGCATAGGTGTTGGCACAGTCGAAGAAGTTGATGCCGATGTCCCGACAGCGGTTGAACATCCGGCCCGACATGTCGGCATCCGCAATGTCGCCGAAACTCATCGTCCCAAAGCACAGCCGGGACACCTGAACCCCTGTTCGCCCGAGTGTCGTGTATTCCATGTCTCATCTCCTGGTTGTGGGTGGCAGGCATGCGAACTGCCGACCTGATTGTGCGCGACCCGGCCCGCCATTAAGAAACTTGGCGCCCCGGCGCAGCAAGGTTGAGGAACCTGTGAGCTGAACATCCGACTTTGCCCTGGCCTGCGGTGGCACAGGCTTCACATGGTCGCAGTCGTCTCCGACTCACTGTGACCGCGCACATGATGCTGCAGGGCCGACACCTGCAGCCCCGCTGGATCATCCCCGGCATGACAAACCACCAGTGCTGCACCGGAACGCCTGTGGGACTTCCTCTGCTACACTGCCTGAACACCGCCGCAGCCCCGTCCCGCCACCCGCTTGGGCAGCTGGGATCGCGCTGTACCAAGTCCAGCCGAGAACAGTCCATGAGTCGATACCAAGGACGGCCCCGCAAGGAATCCAGGGCGGTTGAGATGTGGCTGTACATGCTGGATCACGTAGCAGACACGTGCCGCGCGGCCGCCAAGTGGCACAAGTTCACCCAGGCCTCGTACGAGTTGACTCAAACGCGCCTGGAAGGCAGTGTGACGGTTCTCATGGGTGCCTACGGCCACCTGAGCAATAAGGAACGCCTGCCGTGTGTTGAGGGATTCATGCGCTTGGCCTCCGCCTTTGGCGTGGATGTTGTCAACGAAAAGACGGGGCGCAGGCGGGAACCGAACGAGTTGCTGGACGTCGGCATGCTCAGGAGATACCTGCCCCGGTTCTTCACAAACCTGCTGCAGGCGTGGTGGCATGTGTTTGACGATCAGGCAGTGCCACCCCCGGAGGCAGTGGACCTTGACTCGGTGCTTTCCTACCTGGTATCGGAGTAACTGCATCGGATAGGTTGTTGACACCATGGTTGTCCGGTTTGGCAACGCCCCCTCCCGGAGAATCCCTCCGTGATTCTTTTGTCGGCCATCCCGACCGCCTTGGCCGGCCCCTGCGGTGCTCCTCCCGACACCGAATCGGCCATAATCCTGTAGTCTCCTCCTGTAGCCAATCGGAAATCCTTGCCTCGACAGCTCCCCGTGGTTGAACTGCTCGCCCATACCCAACCCAATCCCGCGTTGCACGGCACCGACCGCGCGGAGGCCAGCGACGTGGCTTCCATATGGCAGGGCCAAAGCACGTTCGCGGCCAATCTGATCGAGTACGCAGCCCGGCTCTGCTATCGAAGCACCCACCGCATGGGGACCTCCCCCAACTTCATCTCGGCCCGGGTACGGGAGGGCCACGAGGATGTCATCGAGCATGTCGTGGTCACACTGCGCTGGACGGACACGGACGAGCCGGCCCTGTGGCGGGAGGCCAGCCGCCACTGCGAAATCAGTCGCATCGCCCCGCGGACATGGATTGTGTCGGGGAACACGAGGGTCTGGCTCCACTTCTTCCGCGAAGGCCGCGCCTTGGAAGCAGTACCGCTGCTCAAGGCTCTGGTACCCGAGGTCTATGACGAGTTCGACTGCGAGCCGGAGGCCCCGAACAATCTTCCGGCTGTCGCGCAGGAACCAACGGACACGCTGCTGACAGCCCTGCAACCGGTACACACACCCCCGCAGCGGGTCGTGCTCCTGGGTTATACGCAGCCGGTACTGGACGACCCGGCCGTACTGCTGGACCACGGGTCCGCCTGCTTCCTGTTCGAAGGCATCTCGCGGGCCTGCACCCATCAGCTCGTGCGGCACCGCCTGGCCAGTTTCAGCCAGGAGTCGCAACGGTATGTTGATCTGACCAAGGGCGGGTGGAATGCGGTGGTGCCCCCGCGCGTGGCGCGCAACCAGGAAGCCCGGGAACTGCTCGACCGGTCATGGGAGAGTCTGCAGGCGACATACCTCGCCCTGCGCGGCCTGGGCATTCGCAAGGAGGACGCGCGCTTCCTGCTGCCCAATGCCACCGAAACCCGCATCGTGACCACGATGAATTTTGCAGCCTGGTCGCACTTCCTGTGGCTGCGGGCCGTGGACAAGGCGGCCCAGTGGGAAATCCGGGCCATGGGCCAGGAAGTCCTGCGCATGCTGTACGCCGTGGCCCCCAAGGTGTTCCAGAAACACATGGACGTATTTGAGACGATGCGGAACTGACATTGCCGGTCGGCCTGTTGGCCGCCAAGCCGGAAACAGTCCGAATTCAGTCAGGATACGCCGTGGCCGGCGGCCTAGACTATTCCCCGCGCCTACGCCCCATCGTGGCTGACAGGAACCGGGGAAGTCATGACCGAAGCTCAGATCCTGAGTGTAATCCTTCTTTTTGGAGTGATGATTTACCTGGTCTTCACGACCCGCTGAAGGCATCGGTTCCGGTCTTGTCCGTGGATGCCGCAAGCTCCCGTGTCCTGCCGCCCGGCAAGCTGACGCCGGAGCGGCTCGCCCGTGTCCTGAGCCTGCTGCCTGCCTCTGATCCAATTCTGCTCGTCGGACCGGGCCAGGGCGAGGATGCCGCTGTCCTGGCATGGCCGGCCGGCGGCTCCGAGATGTTGGTTGCCACCAGCGACCCCATCACGTTTACAACCGACGACATCGGGTTGTACGCCCTCACCGTGGGCATGAACGATCTGGCGGTGTGCGGAGCCGAACCCCGCTGGTTCCTGCCGGTGGTCCTTCTGCCGGCCGGCCAGGCCACCGTACCCGAAACGGAACACTTGTTCCAGCAGTTGGGGAAGGCATGCACCGCGGCCGGGATCTCCGTTGTCGGAGGCCACACCGAGGTCACCGACGCGGTTCGCCGCACAGTCGTCAGCGGAACCATGCTCGGCACAGTGGACCGCAGACACCTGGTTGCCACGGCCGGCGCGCAACCCGGAGACTTGCTCCTCTTGGCAGGCTGGTGCCCCGTGGAGGGCGTCAGCATCCTGGCGCGCACCATGCGCAGGCCGCTCTTGGCCCAAGGTTGGACACCGGCCGAACTCAACGACGTTTCACACTGCCTTTACGAACCGGGAATCAGCATCCGGGAACCGGCACTGGCGGCTGCCCGCAGCGGACTGGCCACGGCCATGCACGACCCCACGGAAGGCGGCGTGGCCACTGCCATGCGCGAACTGGCCGCGGCCTCGAACACGGGGCTGGAGGTGGACTTGGACCGCATTCCGGTACCGGCCTTCGCAGCGCGTATCTGCCGGGACTGCGGCCTTGATCCGCTTGGCTGCATCGCGTCCGGAAGCCTGTTGTGCACCTGCCGTCCCGGCGACGCCGACGCGTTGCAGGACGCTTGGCGCGACCTGGGCTGGCCATCGGTTCAACTCGGCCGCGTCACACCCCCGGAGGCGGGACTTGTGGCCCGACACCGGGGCAGGCCCGTGCCGTTGCCCCAATTCGCGGCGGATGAACTGACCCGGCTGCCGGCTGCCTGAAGGCCGCAGTCAGTCCAGGCCAACCAGGGTTTCCTTCATGAGGAAGTCCACCACCTTGGACATATCACCCGTGTCCCTGTAGATGGCTCGCTGCTTATCCGCGCTGGAGCCGGTCTCGAGGATGCGGTGGATGGTTTCGAATTGTCTGCCGATCTGAAGTTCGGTCACCTCTTCGGACAGCATTCTCAGCAATTCCCGAATGGCGGTCCGTGCCGGAATCTCCTCTCGGGTGCCCAGATTGATCAGCTTGCAGTCCAGTCCCCCGCGGGCAGCGCGCCACTTGTTTTCGTCGATCAGATCCTTGCTGAACAGCCGGAACGTCAGGTTTTTGGAACGCAGCTTCCAAACCCACAGAACCAGTGCCTGCAACAGGGCGGCGATGGCCACGCCGTCCTCCATGCGCGGGCAGATGTCCATGATCCGGTACTCCAGCGTCGGGTAGGTGTGGTGAGGCCGCACGTTCCACCAGATCTTGGACGTGTCGTCGATGCAGTTGGTGTTGATCAGGGTATCGGCCACGGCTTCGTATGCCTGCCAGCTGCTGAACACATCCGGCATGCCACTCCGGGGAAAATCGTCGGCCACGAAGGCCCGGTAGCTTTTCATGCCGGTATCGAGGCCGCCCCAAAAGGGGCTGCTGGCCGTCAGGGCCAGCACATGCGGCAGGTAGTAGCGGGTGATATTCATCACGTCCATCAGGAACGCCTTGTCGCTGATGCCGACATGGACGTGCATGCCCCAGACCAGCATGCGGCGGGCCACAATCTGGTATTCCGAGGTCAGCGACTGATACCGGTCGTAGGGGGAAATCTCCTGTTCTTCCCAGCGGCTGACGGGATGCGTGCTGCCCGCCACAATCCGCAGGCCCCGCTCGGCCGCCAGGTCCCGGATGTATTCCCGCTGGGACTTGAGCTCCTGCCACACCTCGTCCGGGGTGCGGCAGACACCGGTGCCCAACTCCACCATGGACTGGTGCAGTTCGGAACTGATGGTGCGGTGGTAGATGGTGGCTTCGTTCCGGCTGGTGAAGTGGGAGATTACCGACTGCAGTTCCCGGGACTCGGGATCCACAACCTGATATTCCTCCTCCACACCCAGGGTCAGTTCCGGTCGCTTCATGGCTACAGATCCGTGGATTCAGAGACAATGTGATCGACTACGGCCTGCATGGATTCCCCGCTGGACTGCCACACCGCAATCTGCCGGTCCGCGGACGAGCCTCCCTCGACCAGGTCGTGCACCCTCTCGATGTACCTTGTACCGTTGAGGGTTTCGGCAAACGGCAGGACCAGCTCCCCAAGCTCCCACATCAACCGGTTCAGCGGGACTTCGGCCTCCTTGCCGAAATCGATGAGCCGGCCCTCGGTGCCGTAGCGCATGGCCCGCCACTTGTTTTCCATTAGCAGGATGCGGTCGTAGGTCCGGAACTGTTGGTTGTTCAGGGTCAGCGATGCCATGAACGCGGCAATGCCCTGAAGCAGGGCACCGATGGTCAACAGATCGTCCAGCTTGGTTATGGCATCGCAGACACTGACGATTAGGCCGTCGCAGTTTTGATTCGCCCGCACATCCCAGCGAATAGCCTCCGACGAGCCGATGCTGTTGGACTGGATGAGCGTATCCAGGAACTCCTGGTAGGCATTCCGGCTCTCGAATGTGGGCGGGAAATTGGTGCGCTGCAGCGAGTCCCGGAGAACCTGTCGATATCCCTTGAGACCCGTCAGTTCACCGGACCAAAGCGGGGAACTTGTGCTCAGGCAGAACACGTGCGGCAACAGGTAGCGCATTCCGTTCATCACGCTGATGGTCAGATCGGGGTCGCCAATCGTGATGTGGAAGGTGGTGGCGTAGATCTGCAGACGACGGGCCACGACGGCGACATCCCCGACCAGTTCGCTGTACCAGGTGAAGACCCGGGTGCGGGTTTGGGGCATGCTGTCCGGGTGGGTACCGGCAATGGCCATCCGGCAGCCAACCTTGTCGAGCAGATCGGCCACTTCCGCCCGTTGTCGGGCCAGCGCCTGCCCCAGGCTCTCCACGTCGGAGTGAAAGTCCATGTCCAGCAGGGGCGCGATGCCGGCCAGTTCCGGCTTCAGAACCCGCTCCGTCTCCTCCTCGTAGATCACGATCGGATCCCGATCCGGAAACTGGTTGATGTACCCCTGCAGCTGCCGCGACTCCGCATCAACGATCGGGTACTCTTCGGCAACGGCGAGTTGCAAGGTGGGTTTGACTGGCGGCATCTCGTGTCCTGCGAATGGGCAACTAGGCCGGGCTCGGGTCGGGGCAATCATAGCCGAAGCCATCGGCTCCGGCTTCGGCGTCCCGGAACTCCAGCGGAAACTCGAACTTGACCTGCTCCACATGCTCCATGTCGGGCGGCAGGCCCAGGGAAAGGTCAACCACGCACTGATAAAGGCTGCCGGGCTGCGGCTCCTTCAGGTGGATGGTGGCATCCAAGTAGGTGTCGTCGTAGGCTACGAACGCCAGGCTGTTACCGGCCGGTCCGTCGACCGCGGCGACGTCGATATCGATGTTGGGCTTGTGGTCGGGCTGTGCCTGCAGCTGCATGCGAAACCAGAGCCGCTTCAAATCGGGGTAGGGAAAAATCAGGATCTTCTGAATTCGCAACGGCTCGTCCGGCTGGACAAGCGAAATCGTACTCAACGGCCGCTCTCCAGTATCTGCGCGCCGCGGATCTGCAACAGCTGAAGTTTAGCACCGGCCCCCACCACTTGGCACGCGGCCGTCAGTGCCACCACGCGGCAGCCTCCCGAACCTGAATGCCGCACGAACGGCATGGGCTATTCGTGTTCGGAGCTGCCTGCGGTAGTGGCAACCGTGCAGTTGGTTCGGATCATTACCTGTCGGCAAGGACAGGGGAAAAAGAACGTCCTCTTCACCATCTGCCAGCCATGCGCCCGCAGTGGAACGCGGCCTTGCAGCAGGACTTTCTCCAAGTATTCCAAGGTGTTTGCAACTGCTCTGCACCACCATGCTACGCGGGCGCGATGGCGGACAATCCCATGTTCCAACTCCTGAACCGATATGAGAGAACCTCTCATGCAAGCGCGGATTCGAACAATTCCAACTGCTGTCCCCCCACATCGGCCTGTTGTGACAGGAACTCCGCCAAGGCCGGAACCGGGACCCGACCCAACTCCTTCGGCTCCAGTTTATGTAACCCTCCGCCATAAACCCTACCCTCGCTCAGCATCTGGTCGGGATCAACGCCGTTGAGAAAGTCCCAGACCCGAAACTTCAGTTGGGGGGATGTTGTTAGTGCCTGGGCAAGCCCGCCTTTCGGATACAGCATGAGGTACACGTTGGGGGCCGTCGCGTGCGAGTGGTTGAGGAGAAATCGAAACGGGCGACCTGTCTTCTTGTCGCTACGCCCGATGTACGTGCACAGGAACGGAGTAGCCGGACGGCGTTCCTGCGCATACCAGGGCGACCGGTTGCGGCAGGTGTAGCGGTCGGGAATGCCTTTCTCCCTGCCCTCCAGGAGATAGTCCCACAACTGTGGATACCGGTCCTTGACAATCTCTTCGCTCAAGTGACAATTCAGGAGGAACAACCTGCGCTCCAACCTTGGATGGCCGGACTCGTCGGCCAGGACTTCGTTGGTCGGCAAATGCCTGGGACCCGGCAAGATAGGTTGAAACATCTCGGCGGGCAAACCTCGACGCCCGATTTCCTCGCCTGAGAGGATGAAGTAGGAGTTGCCGCCCGTTACCAGCCCGCGTTTGATTGTGAAGAAGTCCGCGAGTACCGGCTGGCGCAACCTTGCATGGCTCTCCTTCATAGGGTACCGAGTCCACTTCGGATCGCCCCGGAGGGTGTCGGCATGCACCCACCGCTCCAATGCGGGTTTCAGTTGAGAACCGCCGAAGGTCATGCGCACGCGATGTCCAGGAGGCGGTGCCTGCTTGCTGAACCAGACGACCGCCGAAGAGACCAAGGCATCCCGGAACTGCACTTCATTCGGGTCAAAGCGGTGAATGTGAAGCAGCGTCACGCGCTCGAGCAGGTAGCGCTTTACCGACACGCCGTAGTTGACATCCATGAATTCGCTCGGTATCAGCCAACCGGCCAATCCGCCTTCCACCATCCATGGATGGGCTAGGCCCAGGAAGTAACAGTACAAACCGGCAAGCCCGTTCACTTCAATGCCACCGGCTTTCCATGCCAATGTCTTCAACCGTCGCTTTGCTTGGCTGTCAATATGGTGATGTCTAACGTAGGGCGGGTTGCAAATCACCAGGTTGAACTTCTCTCCCTCCGAAGGGATCGGAGCCAAGGTGAAGTCCTGCAAACACAGGTCCAGTGCCGTTCCCTGCCACAAACGGAAAGCCGGTTGTCCGTAATGGGGGTCGATTTCGTAACCCACGGCACGGGTCACTCGATCTTCGGGAAACACGCGCAACAGGGCAGAGTAGAAGGATCCGGTCCCGATGGCCGGGTCGATGAACCGGACAGGCGTAGCGTCGTCCAATTCCGTTTTGGCGTACTGAAGCATTTCCACGGCGAGTTCAGTCGGCGTGGCGAACTGCCCCATGCGGTTGCGATCAGGCTGATTCCTAGCCGCATCCAGTTCCGCCTGGACCGCCAGCCGGCGGGCTTCCCGCCCCGACACGGAATTTGTCATTACAGGCCGAACTCCTCGAAGTCGGTGATGCGGTGCTCCCAGACCCAGTCGATGCCTTCGGCAGCTTCGTATCCCAGGTAACTGCTGTCGAAGTACCCGCACAGGAACAGGACGTAACGCACGTCTTCTCCATATGCCCGGCGCAGTTGGCCCATCTTGGCGGCTTCCTCCTTGCGGCGCTTGTTCACATTAGTGAAGTCACCTGCCGACTTGGCTTCGACCAGCAACGGCAAGGCTCCAACCTTTGCCCTCTTGGGTTGGATGGCTACATCTATGGGGATGTTTACGTGTCGACCGGTGCCTTCCTGCTCCGCAGGCACGTTCAGCCGAAAGGCGAATGTTCCAGGCCCCATGTTGTCGTGACGCCTCTGCTTGCCAGCGGGAACAGGTGCAAATCCCCGTCCCTCCAGCCACCGTGCCATGGCGGCCAGTTGACGCCTTTCCTGGGCATTGCGAATGATGGGATTGGCCACGGATCCACATAACCGGTCTGCCACAATCGTCGCTGCCCGGTATCGCTCGCGTGCTGATGGCATGCCTTCGCGTTCGATCCAGACGAAAATGTCCGGGTCAATCATCCTTTGAATCACCGCGCCAATCCTGCCAAGCGCGTTGTCCGCATCCTGTCGCGACATCCGAGAGGGCAATTTCAGGTCCCTCTCCATGACCGCGACCAGATTTGCCGGAACGCCGGCCAAGCCGGTAAGTCGGGCGGCAGCCAGGGGCGGACAGGTCGTCATACGCAGAGTAGGCAGAATGCCGGGGTTGGCCCTCAGCAATGCCACACTGAGATCTGTCAGGTTGTCCGTTGCGGTCAAGGCCGCATCAACGTCGCGCGTGGTTTCGATGCGCGATTCACGGAAGGCGTTCGGGGCAAAGCGCAAGAACCAGTCGGTGGACATGTCCACCGACTGGGCAATATCTGCTTTCCATCGGTCCGGCTTGTCCCTGTTGACTGCCATCAGTCTGGTGCTCGTATCCGAAGAGTGTTGGATTACCCGTTCCGCTCAGATTTCCAATCCTATCAGCCATGACCGGTTGACCATCCACAAGTCATCAGCTGTCTTGGCCCAACCAGGACCCGAATGTTGCTGTCTCCCCAGAAGGCTCTTTGTCGGACACTGGGTGCTCAACACCGAAATCGCAGGTTCGAATACCCAATGTTGTACTTGAAAGCAGCCTGTTGGCCGGTTCAGAAATACTGTCACAGGGACTGAAAACCCACCCTCTGCAGGAACGCCGCGGTACCTTCGGACTCCGGCAAATCCGGCACGTACACCACCGTCACGTCGCGGGCGCGGGTCAACAACACCCGATAGGCATTGGCGCGAAGTTGGCCGGGGTCCCGGACCTGGGCCTGCCCTGACGTTCGGTAACGGGTCATGCGCGACATGTCCCAGACCCCGCCCAATCTGACAAAGTCCGTTCCCCAGCCCAGAAGGACACCATCCAGTTCCAGGCCCTGGGCCTCGAATTCGGTAATGCTGCGGTACAGGTGTCGGCAAGAGTCTGGATGTTCCTCGGATTCGACGTACCACGGTCCCAGCAGCTTGGCTTGGGAACGCCACCGATAATCGGCGTCAAATCGTTGATGCGCCGGCACCGATCGGTCCAGAGCCTTGTCGCGGCTTGAGGCAAGCAGGCCGAACCGCTTGTCGGGCTGGTCGGCATACCGGTCCCGCAGATAGGCTTTGCCCACGCGCAGGTCGCGGCACAGCCGCAGATGGTGCCCATTCTGCTCCAGACTCCCGGCCAGTTGTGACAACCGCCTCTCGTCCTTTGGTTCTTCGGGACTGACCAAACCATCCACGAAAAGATCAAGATCAGTGGCCAGGTGTGCCCGCAAAGCGGTATCCAGCGAAAGAGCTTGATCTGGCCGGAACGTCAGTCCGGGAAACTCCGACTGGATGCCGGGAGGGCCATGCACCGTCCATGAGTCGGCGTCGGCAGAACCGCGCACCGCATCTGCCCACTGTCCAATGCCCGCTTCCTCTCCGACATGGATTTCCTGGCCCGACCCAATCAGACCAACCACCACACACCAGTCCGGCAACTGCTCCGCGATGGTGACGAACTCCTGAGGTTCGGATTTCGCCTGTGCCAGAGGTAGTTTGTGGGTGTCAGCCACCTTGGGGGCGTCAAACGCACGCTGCGCCTCGTCAAACACGATCACATGATGATCGGGCACGTTGCCTCCGGCTCGGCCATAGGTCCTGACGTAGTCCTTGACACTGCGGACAAACGCGCGTCCACCACCACCCGCGCTCTTCAGTTGGTACTGCAAAACCTGCACCAGCGGACCGTTGCCGGAGAGAAAAACGGCTGAAGACGGGGCATCCCGACTGGCGAGCCGACCCGGTTCCTCGGAATGGGCCATGCGCAGGCCTACCAGCGTTTTGCCGGCTCCCGGCACACCTGTGACCAGAACCAGTCTGCGCGTCCGCGTGGCCGCCGCTTCCCGGACAATGTCGTGGATGCCGTCCACGGCTGCGTCGGTGTTGGCGAGAGAACTCCACAACCTTGGCACCCGACGACTGTGAAACAGGGCTCTGGCGGCTTGGATCAGGCTCGGCAGGGGACGATAGGCATCCGCGGACAGGAATCGGTCGGGATCCATGCGATCTGACCGGGATTTCGAGTCCACTTCGGCCAGCAGCTCGTCCAACCTGTGCGGTGGACAGACTTGAACATGCCCGGCACGTTGGACGGGACCCCGCATCTCCGTCGGCACCAGAATGGGAACCACCCGACGCTGGTGACAGTCCCTGTGATAGTTGGCCAAGTCCCGGGCATAGGCATGAACCTGGTCGACATCCGCCGCCGTAGCCGCCGTCTTGCCCTTGAGCTCGATGACCGCCACTCCATCGTGTAGCAAGAAGACTGCGTCAATGCGACGTGCCTCCAGCGGCAACTGGTATTCCAACACGGCCGTGTAACTGCCGGCTTCACCGTCGTAGCGCACTACCTCGCCCACCTCGCGCTGCAGGTGCGGCACCGACGATGTCCACGACCGGTACTCCGACGGGGAATGCGTACCGACAAAGTCCTGGATGCGACGTACGACCCGGGCTGGGGAAACCTGTTCAAAGGACCTGAAGTCGGAATCCCATCCGCGGCCCGTGGAGTTCAAGGTGGATGGATCCCTGGATGTGGTCGGCATCGTTGCACTGCCCGGTCAAAAACAATCGGTTGAGACGCGCCGGCACAGCGTATCGCACACGCACCAATCCCGGTGCATCAGGTTTGCGTCCCTGCACGGTCGCGCGATCCGTGCCGCCGCCAGGGGAACGCCAAGGTTGGCCACCGGCAATACCGAGACAGGCCCAGGGCTAGTCGGCCTCCGCATCCCGGTTCCAGTACAACCTCGAACACCGAGTCCCGTTCGCCCAGCGTGTCCCGATCAATCTGCCTGCCGCCTACGCGCCGCAGTTCCGAAACGGCATGTTCGCCGTAGGCCCCCAGCTGCACCTGAACAGTGCGGCGTTCCCTCACGTTCAAGTTCACGAGTTCCACTTCTACCCCTTCGGCATCCATCGCGTGGACCAAGGCCCCCACGTCCGGCGGCAGACCGGCTCGACGCACCTCCGGATCGAAGTAGCGCAGTTGACAGTGCAGCGGATACCCGATGCGTCCGGTGGGCAACCCGCCCAACATGGTGCGGGTCAGGGCCTCGGTGCAGGCCGGGTTAAGATGGTTCATATCGTCGGAGAGACGCGTGTCCGGAGTCGATGGATCCAACCGTACTCCCGCCATGCGGCTGCGGACCTCCTCCAGGTCGCGCCGCAGTGCCACCTCGGGCCAGCCCGGATTGTCCCCGGCCAGGAACCGATTCCACGCGGATCGTGTTGCCGCGGGCAATCCGGTTGCGTCGTGGGACCAGTACAGAATTTCCTCCGCCCCGTCCTGAAACGGGTCGGCACGGTACTCGTACCAGCCGTCGTCGCCGAACATCCGCGGATATTCGACACAGTTCGGTCCCTGCCGACGGTTGGCGTTAACCGCCTGAATGACACCGCGCCAGGTTTCCACGTAGCGGCGGTCGCCGGTCAGCAGAAGGGCGTTGCCGAAACCGTACGGGGCCCGGTGACTGAAAAACGGTCGGTGGGCCTTGCTGTCGCTTCCCGGAACCGACACCGTAAAGCCCCAGCCATAGACGCCGCCGGACCACCGGCCCCCACAAGGAGAGCCCACCACGCCGTCGGTGCCCACAATTGTGGGGATGATGCCGCCGTTGGCATGCGTGCGCTCCACCCACTTGTCCATGTAGGCGGTGATCCAGTCGCGGCAGCGCGGGTCCCCGTCCAACATGAACGCGTTCAGCATCGGTGTCGTAATCCCGAAATTGAGGGGACTGTCCCCGTCAACGTCGTTGTACTCCTCGAAATGCTCCAGCATCTGAGCGTAGCTGGCTTCACCGTGGCCGGGCCGAAACCTGCCCTCTATCTCAATGGAATCGCCGGCCCAGTCCAACGCCGTGGCTTTGCGCAGCAAGGGTCCCCGGCTGCCGTTGAACATGCTGCGCACCAGGCACAGCTCGGGATCGAAGTTGTCCGCGCCCGGCTCATCCCCCAGGTAGAAGCCGGCGAACCTGCGGGTCCGCCGCCGGAATTCCCGGTTGTCCGGATCGCAAAGGCCTTCCAGAAAGAACGCGCTGTATCCCTCCCCGTTGTGGAACCAGTCGAACATGACCGGAAATTCCTTGTAGTACATCCCGTCGCGCGCAAACGGAACTTCGGAAGTCTTCGCTTCCGTGTACTGCCGCAAATGCCCTTCCCAGCCGTGGCGATACAGCCCCAGGAGCCAGTCCGGGGCGCCCAGGGCATAAAGCATCGTCCAATTGAGCAGGTTCTCGGCGGCATCGTCCGGTCCGTCGTCCCCGCCCCAACGGGGCACGCACTCGAGGAACCCCCGCTGGTCAAAGTACTTGGCATGGAACGCGCGGCACGCTTCACTGGCCTCCCGCAACAGTTGTCGCTGGAGCAGGGCCCAAGTCGGAGGCGAAACGGGACTCGCAAGGACAACGGGCATAAAATTCACTCCGAAGACAATGGAGGGCAACTGGAATCGGTCAGTAGGCCCGTTCCATTTCACCGACCGGAATCTCTATCACCGTGTGGGCTTCCGTTTGAACCGCCTCCCGCAGCAGCTGCTCCAGTTGTTCCGGTGATTCGGCGCGCAGCCCCCGGGCGCCAAAGGTCCGGGCCATGGCCGGGAAGTCCGGGTTGTGCAGGCGGGTGCCGATTACCCTTTCGTCAAACTCCTCCCGCTGGGCGCGCAGGACGTTGCCATAGGCGTTGTCGTTGAACACCAGGACCACCGAATGAATGCCTTCCTGCACCGCCGTGGCCATGGCATGGGCACCGTACAGAAAGCCTCCGTCCCCGGATATGGCCACCACCGGCCGATCCGGCGCGGCCAGCTTGGCACCCAAGGAGTACAGGTAGGCGGCACCCAATGTGATCTGGGTTGAGGAAGTCAGATACCGCCCCTCCGCCGGCACCGACAGGTAGTTGCGGCTGTAATATCCCATCTGGGTCATGCCCTGGATGATGACCGCCTCCTTGGGTGCCCCGCGGCGGATTGCCTGCATCAGCGAGTGCTGTGGTTCCAACTGACGATCCGGCGCGAATCGTTCCGCCTTCAGATGGCTTATCGTCTCGAGATCGCGTTCCGCCTCGGCATCGGAGCGGTCCGCGAATCCGGATGTTCGCGCATCCAAGGCTTCCAGGGTGGCCTTGGCATCCCCTTGCAGAAAAAGGGTGTTGGCAGCGGATCGTTCCGGCTGCAGGGCATCGATGTCGATCTGCACGACCGGAACCGAAAGATGGCTCAGGTCCTGGCCAACCCCGACCGCAATCACCAGATCCCGCTGGTTGATCCACTCCTTCACGGGACCGTAGCGCATCTCCGGGTACCCCAGACCCAACGGACCCGCCTCGTCCACCAAGCCCTTGCCGCGACGGGTGGTGGTGACCGGAATGCACAGCCGTTGGGCAAAGGCTCGCAGGGTGTCCTCCGCACCCGACCAGCGGACACCGGAACCAACCCAAAGCAGGGGACGGCGGGCCTCCGCAATGCGTGCAGCGGCAGTGTCAACCCCGTTGGCGACGGGCCGGGCCGACTCCGGCGGGGAGGCCGGCAACGCCACCTCTTCGCTGTCGGCCAGGACTTCGTGGGGCACCACGAGCCCGACCGGCCGCGGTCGTCCGGTCGACAATTGGCACCAGGCTTCCGCGACCAGATCGGGGATATCGGCCACGGTATGGGCCATACCCGTCCACTTGGTCATGGAGCGCAACGTGGTCAACTCCAGTTGCCGGTGGTTCAACACAGGATTGGTGTTGGCGCTGGTCACCACCAGGACCGGCGACGAATTGGCAAAGGCCGAGGCCAGGCCGGCGCCGGCATACAGCAGGCCGGGGCCCGGAACCACCAGGGCCACGGCCGGCTTGTTTGACATCTGGGCATAGGCATCCGCCAGGAAGGTGGAGTCCAATTCATTCCGCACCGATACGTACCGGACCGTGGGGTGTCGCCAGAGGGCGTCCACGGCTTCGTACTGGCCCCAGCCGGGCACGCCGAAAACCATGTCGGCACCCAGGGCTGCCAGAGACTGAATCAGCGCTTGTCCACCATTGAGTTTGGGCATATCTTCTTTGTTCCTTGTGGCAATGGGAAGCTATGCAATGTCCATGGTGAGGTCCAGTGCCAGCTCCCGGAAACGCGGCACCCTGTGCAGGGTCACCAGGTTGGTGTCGTGCTGGTTGATGCCGCCCAGGGACGTGCGCGACAGAAACAGCAGATCCGACCCGTGCGGAAGTATGGATGCATAGCTGAACGCTTCCAGCGGCTTGCGGCTCATGGCCACCACCCCGGCCTGCACCCAGTTGACGGCATCGAGGCTGTACAGCAACGCCAGGATGCGGCGCTCGTTGCCGGGCGGACCGGCCTGTGTACATGCCTGGAACGTATTCCAATCGTGCCACGAACAGGTTTGCAGGTTGGTCGCAGACCAAAACAGGTTGCTGGACGGGTCGTGGACAACATGGAACTTGCACTGGGCACCCGGCATGGCCGAGTACTGCATGAATTCGCAGACCAGACCCCGGTCCGTGTTGTGCACCCGGTTGACTGCAGCAATGCTGCCGGTCGAGTAGCCGTCAATGCATGTTCGCAGAATGTTGCGGAGTTCCCCGTCGACGCACACGACGTTGCCCTCAATCCAGCAATCCTCCATGACTCGCCTGGGATAGTCGGGTTCCCGGTGTTGCTGGTGCAGGACGTCGGGCACGCCCGGGAACGGCAGATGATTGGACATGCGCCAACTGTCGGGGGACAGGAGGTCCCCGCCGGCGTCCCCGGCCACCACCAGCGAATGCCAGTCGCTGCGGCCCCGGCTATCGGGTCGATCCAGAGGACAGGTTTCGTAGGCCCGGTACACGTGACCGTTGTGATGCAGGATGTTGGTGGCGGCACCGTGATAACGCCCCTTGAACAACACGGACTCCGGTGTCCAGGAAACCCCTCCGTCCAACGACCGCTGAATGACAATCTCCCGCGTCATACGGCGGCTGCCCAGCAAGTAGAGGGTATCGCCCTCCTTGAATAGGGAGGGCCAGGTCATGTCCTGCCGGGACAGCACGCGCCACGTCCGGCCGTCGTCCTCGCTCGCCGCAATGTGCAGTTGATCGGGAATGGTCTCGGTGGCCGGAGGCGGCTGGAACCACTCCCAACTGCACAGCAGACGTTCCGGACCGTCCGCGATGAGACAGGGAGAGCCGGTGAAATGGTGGCGGTGATCGGGCGATTCGGCAACCACTGTGAATTCAGGCGCCAACAGCCGGGGCATGGTTCGACATTCCATAAACTTGACGAGCCGCGACAGGAGTCTGCCGAGCCGACACGGGTGGTCCGTCCCTGCGGAGGGGGTGGACCGTCCGGTAGCCGAAGCACGGCGGGGCCGGCGGTCCGGGCCCGGGTCTATCGGCATTGACCCATTGTAGGCGAGGTCCGGGTCGGGGTTTCTGGCGGCAGGCAAGGCAGCACATGAAGTTCGTTCACAGCTCCGCAACCTTCAATGCCGATCGATCGCGCCGGTACCGCCTGACGCGGGTTTGGGACGTGTCTCGGCCCGCGCTCACTTGGTTGATGTTGAATCCCTCCCGGGCCGACGCCGTGAGAAACGATCAAACCATCCGTCGGGTGGTGGGTTTCTCCCGCCACCACGGATTCGGCGGCTGTCGGATCGTCAACCTGTTCAGTTGGATTGAACCGGACTCAAGCAAGCTCGCGGCCAAGCTGCGACACCGCGCGACCAACTGGGACGATACAGTCAACCAAGCCTACGTGCAGGCGACACTTGAGGAAACGGAATCAGCCGTAGCGGCCTGGGGCAATGTGGCAGGCCCATTCCTGGACCGCCACTGGATCGCAACCATGGCCGGTCCGGCAGGAGGTTGGTTGTCGCTGGGCCAAACCGCGTCGGGCCAGCCTCGCCATCCCCTGCGGCTGCCAAGCGCAACGCGGCTGATGCCTTGGCAGCCCGGTTGGCTCGCCTAACAAACGGCCAGACCACGAGTTGGCATGGGAGTCGAACCCACCGCAGCCAGCTCAGCACTGCCTGCCACTGGTGTTGAAGACCAGGGCGCCCACCGGGACACATGCCAACCCGCCGACATTATAGGGGCTGGGCGACACCGCCTTGGGCACATTGCGTCTCAGGACACCATCCGCTCAACCTGGTCGGCCAGCAGAGGGAGGATCTCTCCCGATCGCCCGCGTACACATATATCAGCCCAACCGGTCAACTCGGTGTCCTCCGGATTGACTTCCACGACGTGCGCCCCGGCTCGACGGGCCAGCAACGGCAGCTCCGCCGCCGGCCAGACCAGGCCGCTGGTTCCGACCACCAGCATGACTTGGGCCTGTTGGCAGGCCGCGCAGGCTCGTTGCCAGAGACGTCCGTCCAGCAGTTCGCCGAACCAGACCACACCCGGCCTGATCAACCCGGCACAGGCCGCGCACACCGGAGGTTCGGCCGCCAGCCGCTGCGCCAGGTCCAATTGGACCGGTGTTCCGCACTCGAGGCAGCGATAGGCCGTCAGTCGTCCGTGTAGATGAACAACATCCGCCGAACCGGCGCGCTCGTGCAGATCGTCCACGTTTTGCGTGACGGTCGCAAACCCTTCCAGGGACCGCGCCAGACGTGCCAAGGCTACATGGCCTGGGTTGGGACGGGCATCCTGCACCGCCCGAACCCGATCGCGGTACCAGCGCCAGACCAGATCCGGGTTGTTCCGAAACCCCGCGACCGATGCCAGTTGTTCGGGATCGAAGCGGGACCACAGACCCGTAGCCGCATCCCTGAACGTGGAGATGCCTGATTCCGCGCTGACACCAGCCCCCGTCAGGCAGACGGACGCGCGGGCTCGGACCAGCCGATCGGCGATGTCGGTCAGGGCGCCTTCCGGCCCGGTCGTACGCATGGACCCGGAACGCCCGTTGCCACCGTCAGGCACCGAATCGTTTCAGGCGGCCGGCATGCGCCATCAACTGCGGAAGCAGGTCCGTGGCCGGGAACAGCCCCATACTGCCCGCCGCACACCCCTGTTCGCCAAATCCCCGCACCGAATCGGGCCGAACATTCCGGGACCACAGCAGAGTTGGCACCGGATGCCAGCTGTGGCTGCGCAGGACCGCCGGGGTGCTGTGATCCCCCGTGATGGCCACGGCATCGGGTTCCAGCGCCATCAGGTCCGGAATGGCGGCGTCCACGGCTTCAATCACAGCCACCTTGCCGTCGAAATTGCCGTCCTCGCCGTAGCTGTCCGTCTTCTTGACATGTACGAAGAAGAAATCCTTGCGGTCCCAGTGCTCGGCCACGGCCCGGATTTCATCGGCCGGTTCCTCGCCTTCGAATTCGATGGGTTCCATGCCGACCAGACGCGCCACCCCGCGATACATGGGGTAGACCGCGACCACGCCTGCCTCCAAGCCCCAGGACTCCGCCAGCGACGGAACCCCCGGATCCTTGGCCAGACCCCGCAAATTGAGACTGTTGGCGGCCGGCTCGCCGCGCAATGCCTCCCGGGCCACGGCCAGCCAGCGATTAAACAGATCCGCAGTGTATTGTCCGGCGTCCGTCCCACTGGCATCGACGACCGGCAACGGCGGCTTTCCAACAACGCCCGGATCGGTCTCGGTCAGTTCCCCGCCCAGGCCCTGGCCGCGCAGAACAAGCACGAAGCGATAGTCCTTGACCGGCCGCACAAACACCTCAACGCCCGGCAAACAATCCTGTGTTGCCTCCTGCAACAGCGCGACACACCGTTCGCACTCGGACGTCGGGATACGACCGGCCCGGCGATCGAGAATCGTGCCGTCGGGCGCCACGGTGGCGAAGTTGCCCCGGGCCGCCACATCCTGGGAACTCAGGGGAAAGTCGATCCCCAGTGCCTCCAACACGCCGCGGCCAATCTCATGCTCAACCGGGTCCACGCCAAAAAGTGCCAGGTGCGCCGGACCGCTGCCCGGTTCGACCCCGACCCTGACGGGAATGCTCAAGCCCGTCATGCCCTCCGCGGCCAGCCGATCCATGTTCGGCGTCGCGGCACATTCGAGTTCGGTCCCGCCATGGTCAGGGGAAGGCAGGCCTCCCAGACCATCCATGACGAGCAACACGATGCGGCCGCCCGGCTGGGCCAGGGCGGCATAGAGACTGCGTACATCCACGGTTTTGGATTCCTCGACTGAACAAAGACGCTCCGTGCGGACGGAAAGCACGGCAACCGGCGGCCGCCACTCCCTGTCCGGCACGAACCCGCGAGGCAGTATAGGTCCACAGCCGCCGCGACAGCCGGCCCCGATCCCGACATCGGACCGGACCGTTGGGAATCGGCACCCGGTCCTGCGCCCCGGGCGCCCCTTGAATCAAGAAGGCCGGGCTGTACGGCCCGGCCTTCCCTTTTGTGGTCGGCCTGCTCAGCCGGCCAGCGAGACCTCGGTCTCGGGATCGAAGATGTGTGCGTTGGCCATGTTGACCGCGAGCTCGATGGTGTCGCCGCGCACCTGGCGGGTCCGGGGATCCACCCGGGCAATGAAGGACTTCTCGTCCTTCGTCTTGAGATAGAGGAAAATCTCGTGCCCCATGAGCTCGACCACGTCAACCTCGGCATCCATGTCCGACTCGAGAATTCCCGGTGGAATGAACTCTCGGGCATGGATATCTTCGGGTCGGATGCCCAGAATGAGCTGCTTGCCCGTGTGCGGACGCCAGTCCGTCGCCTTCGGTTCCGGCACTTCCAGCTCAAAACCCGACGTGTTCACCATAACCTTGCCATCCTTCTCCACCAGCGTGGTGTCAAAGAAGTTCATGGACGGGCTGCCGATGAAGCCGGCCACGAACACGTTCGCCGGGTGCTGGTACAGGTTCTGGGGAGTGTCCAACTGCTGGAGCACGCCCAAGCGCATGACGGCGATCCGGCTGGCCATGGTCATGGCCTCAACCTGGTCGTGTGTCACGTAGATGAAGGTAGTGGCCAGGTCGGCGTGCAGGCGGGTCAGATTGGCCCGCGTTTCCACGCGCAACTTGGCATCCAGGTTGGAGAGGGGCTCGTCAAAGAGGAACACGGCCGGATCGCGCACAATGGCGCGGCCGACTGCCACACGCTGACGCTGACCACCGGACAACTGCTTGGGCTTTCGGTCCAGCAACTCCTCGATGCCCAGGTCGGCCGCAGCCGCCTGAACCCGCTGCTGAATTTCCGCCTTGGGAGTCTTGCGCAGCTTGAGGCCAAAGGCCATGTTGTCGAACACGCTCATGTGGGGATAGAGCGCATAGCTCTGGAACACCATGGCGATGTCGCGATCCTTGGGCTGCACATCGTTGACGACGCGGTCGGCAATCATGATGGAGCCGTCCGTCACCTCTTCAAGGCCGGCCAGCAAGCGCAGGGACGTGGTCTTGCCGCAACCGGAAGGCCCGACGAGCACCAGGAACTCCTTGTCGGCGGCCTCCAGGGACAGGTCGTTGACCGCGGTGACTTCACCCCAGGTCTTGTATACGTTTTCGTAGGTAACACTTGCCACAGCATTGCTCCTTGTGTGACGAACCCGGATGAACCGGCAGAACTCTTCGGTCTTGCGGCTGCAACGAGCAACCCAGGAAGCAGACGCAAGGGCAAAGCCGAAACCGTCCGGCGCAGCAGGGCGTTTTTGATTGAATCAGGCGATTCACAGGCATTATAGGCGATGCCGGTCCGGCACTCAAACAACCCGGATCCACGTCCCATCCCGGCCGGGAATGCCGGTATGATCCAACCGTTCGGCTCCCGCTCCGGCCAGCACGAAACCCGGAAGCCAATCCATACCGCCCAACCATGTCTCCCGACAACCATCGCAGTCGCGCTCACGACGAGGAAATTCACAGCCACGAACCCAATCCCGACCCGCCGGCGGGCGATGCCTCGATTGCCCTGACCGGTGCCGACGCGACCGATGTCATCCTGACCCCGGCACAGTTGCAGGCACTGCCTGTGGTTGCCGCAACGGGGTGCCACATCGCCAGCACGGGACACGGGCGGTCCGGGCCCTTCGAGTTCCGGGGACCGGCCCTGCTGGAACTGGCGCGGCTGTGCGGTGTCCGGGACTGGACGCGTGTGCGCGTGGCGGCCGGCGACGGGTTCGGCGCGTTGTTGAGGCGCCCCGACGTGGAGGCTGCCGCCGGCAACGAACCGGTGCTGCTCGCCCTGGAACGCGACGGTGAACCGTTGACGCGCACCCAGGGCTTCGTACGGCTGATTGTCCCCTACGAAACAGAGAACGCCCTCAAGCAGGTCAAATGGGTCAGGACCATCACGTTCCGCCGGTGACGATCCCGGAAACGGATGCCCCGACGCTGATCGGAGTCGACGTCGGCGGCACGTTCACCGATTTCGTCTTCCAAACGGACACCGGCCTGGAAGTCCTGAAGCGTCCCACGTCGGTACCCGATCCGGGCGTGGCCGTCCGGTCGGGGGTGGACGCCTGGATGGCACAACATCCCGCCCGCCGGCAGGCGGAACAGGCCCCGCGTATTCGGCACGGCACCACGATCGCCACCAATGCCGTGCTGCAGCGCAAGGGAGCACGCACCGCCCTGATTGCCACCGCCGGCTTCCGGGACCTGCTGGTACTGGGCCGGCAGAACCGGCCTTCCCTGTACGCCTTGTCCCAGAGTCGGCCGGCCCTGCTGATTCCCGACGAACTGCGCCTTGAGGTTCGGGAACGGGTGACGGCGACGGGGGAAGTCCAGACCCCGCTTGACCCGGAGGATGTCGATCGGGTCATCGACCGGCTCAAGGCCATGGACGTTGAGGCCGTCTGTGTCGTGTTCCTGTTTTCATTCCTGTACCCGGAACATGAACGGGCCGTCGGCCGTCGACTAGCCGAACGCCTGCCGGACATACCCGTCTCGCTCAGTGTCGACGTGCTGCCGGAGTACCGGGAATTCGAACGCACGATCACTACGGCCACCAATGCCTGGCTGCAGCCCGGGGTGGGCCGCTACCTGTCCCGCCTGGCCCGGGGCCTGCCGCACCGCTCCTTCGACGTGATGCAATCCAACGGCGGCACCACCGGACTGCGGGGCGCCAGCCGACTGCCGGTGCACCTACTGGTCAGCGGCCCGGCGGGAGGGGTGGTCGGCGCCTTGAACACAGCCCGCATCGCCATGGCCACCACCACGCCGCAAATCATGACGCTGGACATGGGCGGCACCAGCACGGACGTGGCCTTGTGCCAAGGCGGAACACCGATCACCACCGAATCGGAAATCGGCGGCCTACCCATCCGCGTGCCGCTGATCGACATCCACACGGTCGGCGCGGGCGGCGGCAGCCTGGCCCGCGTGGACAGTGCCGGAACGCTGCGCGTCGGTCCCGGCAGCGCCGGTGCCGAACCCGGTCCGGCCTGTTACGGCCGCGGGGGCCGCCAGGCCACGGTCACCGACGCGAATCTTGTACTGGGGCGACTCCTGCCCGACTGGCCACTCGGGGGGACCGACGGTGTATCGCTGAAGCCGGAACTGGCGGAGGAGGCCGTGGCCGGCCTGGGTGCCGCGCTGGGCGGACGCGGCACAGTGGAAACCGCCTTGGCGATTGTGGACATTGCCAATGCAGCCATGGAGCGGGCCCTGCGCGTGGTCTCCGTGGAGACCGGACACAATCCGGCGGAATTCACACTGTTGCCGTTCGGGGGTGCCGGGGCCCTGCACGCCTGCGACTTGGCACAGGGTCTGGACATGCATCGCATACTGGTACCGGAAACTCCGGGCGTGCTCAGCGCCCAGGGCCTGCTGCTGGCCGAAACCACCCGCATTGCCTCCCGTTCGGTGCTGATGGCCGACCACGAGGCCAGAAACGCTCCCGCGGTCGTGGCCCGGGCCGTACGGGAACTGACCGGGGAAGCTCGCCGACTGCTGGAGGATGACGGCCAAACCGACTTTGCGGTGGCGGTCTCGGCCGATGTGCGCTACCGCGGCCAAAGCCACGAACTGCAGGTTCCCTGTCCGACACCGGTCACACCGGACACAATCGAACAAACCCTGGAGAACTTCCACCTGGCCCACGAGAAACGATTTGGCTTTACCGACCGCCGGAACGGGATGGAAATCGTGAACCTGCGCGTCATGGCCACCTGCCCGCCGCCTCCATCACCCGTCCAAGCCACCGCCACTCCCGCGGAGACTCCCGGACCGGACCCGACCGGGACGACCCTTGTCTGGTTCTCCCCGGAAACCGCCACACCGGTCCCCTGGTACGCGCGTACTTCCCTGGCACCAGGGCACCGGGTCGTCGGACCCGCCCTAATCCTGCAACCGGACTGCACCACGCTGGTGGGGCCGGAATGGCAGGCCCTGGTGGACTCTTGGCTCAACCTGCAGATGACTCCCTTGGCGACGCCATGAAGCCAACCGACGACCTGCATCTCGATGTGTGGCGTCATCGCCTGTCGGGGGTGGCGGAGGAAATGGGCGAAACCCTGCGCCGCACCGGGTTCTCCCCCAACATCAAGGAGCGGCTGGACTATTCCTGCGCCGTGTTCGATCCGGAGGGAGAGATGGTGGCACAGGCCGCCCACATCCCGGCCCATCTCGGCGCGATGCCGGCCAGCGTCCAAACGGTCCTGCCCCTGTTCGACGACTGGCGGGACGGAGACCTGGTCATGGTCAACGACCCGTTCAAGGGTGGCAACCACCTGCCGGACATCACCATGGTGTCCCCTGTCTGCACCGGTCCCGCCGACCGGCCCGACTTCTTTGTTGCCAGCCGCGCCCACCACGCCGACGTGGGCGGCATGTCACCCGGTTCGATGCCCCTGTCCACGGAAATTCATCAGGAAGGCATCATCATCCCTCCGGTGCGCCTGTACCGCCAAGGCCACCTGAACCGCGACCTGCAGGACGTGGTGCTGCGCAATGTGCGAACGCCGGAGGAGCGCAGGGGCGACATCAATGCCCAGGTGGCTGCCCACAGGGTGGGTACGCGCAGGCTGGTCGCCCTTTGCGGCAGGCACAGCCTAGAGGAGGTACGCCGCAGCGCCGGCCTGCTGATGGACCGCAGCGAGACGGCCGTGCGCGCCGCCATCCGGAGTTGGCCCAACGGACGGTGGACATTCGAGGATGTCCTGGAGTGGAACGGCACCGACAACGAACGCGGGGAGACCGATCTGATCAAGCTCAAGGTTGCCCTTGAAGTCCGGGACGACAACCTGCACCTGGATTTCAGCGGCACGGCACCGACCTTTGCCGGATCACTCAACGCCGTCATCGCCATCACGATGTCCGCCAGCTACTACGCAGTCCTGTGCCTGTTGGAGGAGGGTGTGGCCGTCAACTCCGGCTGTTTCCGCCCATTCCGCTTCACGGCCCCGCCCGGCACGGTGGTCAATGCCCTGTCGCCCTCCGCCGTGGCGGGGGGCAACGTCGAAACCTCGCAGCGAATTGTCGATCTGGTTCTGGGTGCGTTTGCGCAGGCCATGCCCGACCGACTGCCGGCGGCCAGCCAGGGCACGATGAACAACCTGACAGTGGGCGGCCTGCTGGCGGACGGCACGCCCTGGAGCTATTACGAGACCATGGCCGGCGGCATGGGAGGCGGTCCGGACCGACCCGGACTGGACGCCGTGCACGTTCACATGACCAACACCCGCAACACACCGGTGGAGGCCATCGAGCTTACCTGGCCCGTACAGGTTGAAACCTGTGCCCTGCGGCGCGGTTCCGGAGGGGCCGGCCGCTTTGCGGGCGGACAAGGCATTGTACGGGCCTATCGCCTGCTGAGGGAGTGCACGGCCACCATGCTCAGTGAACGACGCGCGCGCCCCCCCTGGGCCCTCGGCGGTGGACAGCCCGGTGCCACCGGCCGCAACGAACTGCAACGGGCGGACGGACAAACCGTCCGCCTCCCGGGGAAATTCTCGGTGCGCTGCCGGCCCGGCGATGTGCTGCGCATCGCCACCCCGGGGGGTGGCGGCTGGGGCACTCCACAGAAACCTGAAAAACTCGGATTCTGACCTCTGGTTTGGATAAACCGCGGGAACATTCAACGGACAGGGCACACTCGATCATACAGGCATCAGGGTTTACGCTTTGCCTCAAACACCGGCAGTTGTGCGTCAATCCCGCCTCTGATTGCATGTACTCCGTTCCAAGCCGTTC
>JAPPAJ010000208.1 GCA_026705565.1 Caldilineaceae bacterium
CGCGCAGTATAGCATTCGAGGATTTGGCCACGGTCGTCTACGTCTGGGTGGACGATTGGTACCAGGCCCACGCGGCCGGCGGGCGACAGGGCCAAGCCCCGCTTCAGCGACAGTGAGGTGATCACGCTCCTGCTGCTCATGGCTTGCCTGCCCTTTCCGGGAGAAACCCAGTTCCTGGGCTTTGTGCGGGCCAACCACCGGGCCCTCTTTCCGCAGCTGCTCAGCCAGAGCCAGTTCAACCGCCGGGCCCGGCAGCTGTGGCCCTGGGTCGAGGCCCTGCGTCGGCACTGGGCGGAGGCCTTGGGGGCCACCCGCGCCTCCCTCTACCTGCTGGACACCAAGCCGCTGCCCGTCGTCGGCTACACGCGCCGCAAGGACCGCAGCGACTTTGCGGCCACGGCCGACTACGGGGTCTGTGCCAGCCGCCACCTGAAGTACTTCGGGTACAAGCTGGTTCTGCTCTGCACGCCGACGGGCGTGCCCGCCGCCTACGAGTTGGTGCCGGCCTCGACGGATGAGCGGGTCGCCGGGGAACAGGTGCTGGACTGGGTGTGGCAGGCCCGCATCCTCGGGGACAAGGGTTTCATTGGGGCCGACTGGCAACAGGGCTACCGGGAGACCCGGGGCCTGGCGAGCCTGACCCCCGCGCGGGCCAACCAGCGCACCCCCGGCCCGTCGGTGTCCAGCGGTGGCTCAACCGCCTGCGGGAACGGATCGAAGGCGCCTTCCACGAGGTGCAGAACACCGGCCGCCACCTAGAGCATCTGACCTGCCGGACGCTCCGCGGCCTGAGCACGCATGTCGCAGCCAAGATGGCCAGCCATGCCCTCAAGCTCCTGCTCCGCCGTCAGGCCGGGATTGATGTCCGGACTTTCACTGTGACCCTGTAATTCCACATTAGGCGTAATGTAGTATCAGCCCTCCGCAGGCCGGACAGACATCCTCAGGTTGCCCAATGGACAGCGCAGCACCACCCCCGGGAACTGTTCCTGAGTGCCGTTATTGGTGAGATACAGCGGGGAATCACGCAACAGGAACGCCACAACGCACCTGTCGCCCACGCGTTGAATGTCTGGTTGTCCCAATTGCTGACCCTATATGGAGACCGGATTTCGCCCCTGGATGTTGCGGTAGCGCAGCGCTGGAGACGTCTGTCGGCCTCCCTGGGATACGATAACGTCGATCTCATGATCGCTGCCACCGCCCTCCACGGATTGACGGTGGTCGCCCGCAATGTCCGACACTTCGACCGTGCCGGGGTATCCGTGCTGAATCCTTTCGCACCGGACAGGGACGAGTGAGGTAGAGATGGCCGGGCAGCGCGCAGCCGTGCCTGCGTGCCGCCCGGCGCGTTCCCCACGGTTTGTCCAATCCCGACTACTTGCCTCCAACTTGCCCACCTGAAACCACAGCGAGTTCCCGATGTCCCCCAATTTCCTTGTCATCATCGTCGACCAGATGAACAGTTTCTGCCTGGGTTGGAACGGCAACGACGAAGTCAGGACGCCCAACCTGAACCGGCTGGCCGCCGACGGCGTCAACTTCAGCCGGGCCTACCCGACCAATCCGGTGTGTTCGCCCACGCGGGCTTCCCTGCACACCGGCCTGACCCCGCGCCAGCACGGCTTGACCACCAACGGCTGCAACCTGGACGAAAACATTCCCACGATCACTGGCCTCTTGGCCGAACACGGGTATCGAACCCATTGCGCCGGCAAAATCCACCTGCAGCCCTTCAACACGGAGGCGCGGGACGAGGACGGCCAGCCGGCTTCGTGGGAAAGCCAGGAACTGTGGAACGGCCATGACATCACGGACCTGCCGCTGCCGTATTACGGCTACCAGAGCGTCGACTATGTGGGCGGCCACGTCGACTATGTCTTTGGCGACTATGTCAACGATGTCGAGGCCAGGCGATCGGGAACCAAGGCCGAACTGAGCCGGGAGAAAGCCTATGCCTCGGCCGGTCCCCAGACCTGGCGCATGCCCGTTCCGTCCGAATGGCACTACAACGACTGGATCACGGAGCGCAGCATCGAATTCCTGCGCCGGCAGGGAGACCGGCCCTTCTTTCTGGTCACCTCGTTCCCCGATCCGCACGCTCCCTTTTGCGCGGCGCGCCCTTACAGCGAAATGTACGATCCGGAATCCGTCTCACTGCCCGGCAACTGGGACTGCAGCGAGGACCCCTGTGGCTACCTGGAACGGTTCGACCGCCCCATGCACCGGGGTTGGAACGAGGGCATCCTAAGGGAGGCGATTGCCCAAACCTACGGCATGATCACCCACATTGACGACTGCGTGGGCCGACTGCGCGATGCCCTGACGGAACTTGGCTTGGCCGAAGACACGATTGTGGTGTTCCTCTCCGACCATGGCGAGTACCTGGGCTCGCACAACCTCCTGCTCAAGGGACCCTGGCCGTACGAACCCGTGGTGCGCGTGCCGCTGATCTGGCACACCCCGGATGGCCGGAAGGGAGCTCGGATTCCGCAGCCGGTCAGCCACTTGGACTTCGTCCCCACGGTCCTGGACTACGCCGGCCTGGGCCAGGAGGCGTTCGACCTGCGCGGCGGCCACCGCTCCCGCCGTGCCATCCTCCCCGGCGAATCCCTGCGGCCGGTGATCGAGGACGGAGCGCGGCCGCAGCAGGAAGGCAAGCTGATTGAGTACGACGAGGACGGCATCTCCACGGAGATGTGCCGCTACCGCATGCTGATCACGGAACGCTGGAAGGTCTGCGTCTACGGTGGCTTCGGCGACGGTGTCCTTTACGACTTGGAAAACGATCCACTGGAAATGCGGAACCTTTGGGACGACCCCGCACACGTGTCGGTCAAGGCCGACATGATGGCCAGGCTGACCGACCGGCTGGCCCTCACCGACCGCATGGACACCTATCGGCACTGTTTGCACTGATATGAGCGCAGATCCGCTGGAACCCGCAGTCCCTTGATTTGATCTGACACCCCCGTCGGGCCGGCATGCCGAAGATCAGGCGATCCGGATCTCCGGCTTGGGTGCGAGGGGCCGGAAGGCCTCGCACCGGGTCATGTACCACCGGATGCCGTACTCCGCCTGCAGATTGGAGAGGGCCTCCACCAGGGCATCCCGCAGCACGTCGGGCGCGCCCAAGGCCCGGAGGTTGACCACCAGTTCCATTGCACCGGAATCGGGCAGGAGCGGGGAATCCGGATCCCACTCCCAGGACTCGGCATGGGAAACCCGGCTGCCGGCGCGCGCGCCTGTCGACGTCCTGACCAGTAGTTTGAAGTGAGCCAGTTCCACGCCTTCGGCCGCCAGCCGATCCGCCATGCGACCCTCCACCGTCTCGGCAATTTGGGACGGGTTGTGCGGCTGCGAACTGCGCAGTTCGCACGCGGCATTCAGCCAACCGAGCTCCGCCTCGGCCTCCGCATACGTCCGGTAGTCGATGTCCAGGACTTCGACATCGTCCACCGGCCTGCCCAGAACCAAATCGAGCCAGTCATCCACACCCTCCCCGGTGCGTCCAGACACCGGCAGGATGCGCGACACGCCCGGATAGAGAGCCGCCAACTCCGCGCGCCGCGCCTCCCGATCCGCCGGTGGCAGGCGGTCCGCCTTGCCGAGCAGCAGCCAGTGGCATTCCCGCACCTGTTGATCCTGCAGCCATTCGACCTTGGCCGACCGGTGAGCCGAGGCGTTGTTCGTTGACACCAGCACCGAAAGCGGAGCCAAGTCCAGGTTCGCCGGTCCCTGCACCAGCAGGGGACGAAGGACCGTGGCGGCCAGGTCGGTACAACTGCCCACCGGTTCCGCAAGGATGACGTCGGGTCCTCGATCCGCCAGCGTCTCCAGGGCTCCGGCCAATTCCGACCAGCGGCAGCAGAAGCAGCCACCCGCCACTTCCGCCACCGGCAGCTTCGCCGAAGCACCCCGCGCGGTGTCCACCAAGTCGCTGCCCTGATCGTTGGTCACAAAGCCGACCTCCAGCCCGCGGTCCTGCAACATCGAGGCCGCACGCAGCAGAAGCGTTGTCTTGCCAGAACCCAGAAATCCACCAAGAAACACCAATCTGGTCATTCGTCGCTTCCTTGAGACATGCGGCCTTCCGCCTCAGCCTTCCAAGGTCAGAGCCAGTCCGGCCTGTAGCAATTCGGCCTCAATGACACCCAGTTCCTCGCC
Organism: Caldilineaceae bacterium; assembly: GCA_026705565.1. Lineage (GTDB taxonomy): Bacteria > Chloroflexota > Anaerolineae > Caldilineales > Caldilineaceae > Bin34. Next base: position 4,168 of record JAPPAJ010000208.1, read on the forward strand.
GTTGACCACCAACTCCAGGTCGTCCGGATCCTCGTCCATCCACTGCCAGCCACCGGCCAGGAGCACAATGTCCCTGGAACCGTCGTACGGATGCGTCAGATTGTGCAGAGAGGACGCCAGTTCCAACTCCACGCGTTCCACCGTCCACGACAGGACTTTGGCCTGCATCCCGTCAATGCCATGGGCAATGCGGCGCGAGACATCAAGAAATACGGAACCCAGATGCCGTTCCAGCCAGGCACTGGCAGCCAGGCCGCCGGCGGCACTCCAGTTCATGCCGGACCACCCATAGCCGGTGTCGCGGCCGCTGTGGTGGATGTTTTCCGGCGCATAGCCTAGATGCAGGCCGTGGTCCGGCATTTCCACCGTGTTGATGCCGTTCAGGTGGTTCTCCCGGATGTCCATCAAGGCAAACGAGGCGCGGCAGGCGGCCACTGCCCGTTCCAGGTACTCGGTGCGCCCCGTGGCCAGGTACCAGGCACCGTACGTGGACACAAACCGGGCCTGACGCCCATCGTTCCATTCGCCGTCCGTGTTCATCACGCCGAACCCGCCGAACAGGTGGCCGGGCAGGTGCACGGGATTCCAAACCTGCTGGTACAGGGAGAGGATGTTCAGCAGGTGCGTCCCGTGCTCCAGCCACAGTTCCTCGCGCGTGCGCTTCCACAACTCCAGGTACATGTCACAGGCCCATTGCATGGAGAGGTTGGTATGCGGCGGGAGGCCCGACCAGTAGTCCACGGCATCCACGGGTTTGGGACTGCAGGAATAGAAGGTCTCAAAGTCGTCGAACCGGAGGCGCGGAATGGCATGCTCGGCAATGAAGTAGCCGGCCCGCATGGCAGCCCGGGTATAGAGCGGATTCAGCAGCAGGTTGGCTGCCAAAGCCAGGACGGCTCCCGCTATGGCCGTGGTGGCACTCTCCTTGAGTGGCGGCAGGGGGTTAAGGTCCGAATCGAAGTAGGTGGGAATGGCACCCGACTCAAGCTGGTTGGCAACCAGAAAGTCGCAGTAGGCGGTGAGAAGCTCCAGCAGCGGCTCCCGGTCCAAGTCGGGGAAGTCCTGTACCCACTGCAGCAGCCACCAGGCCGACACGGACATGGCTGCCGTGTCGAACCCGCGACGCCAATCCGCGCTGCGCGCCGTCCAAAACAGAGACCCCTCCCAGACACCCTCGTCGAAGTTGAAGATGCAGGGGTAGGCACCTTCGGTACGCGGGGCATCAGAGAACAGGTTGAGGATCCCCTGGCTTGTCTCCTGCAGCATCGTGTTGTCCAGCCGCCCCGCGTAGTGCCTGAGGCCGTACCCAACGTGCAGATCGTTCTCCCAGGCATGAAATTGGGCACCGCGACGGCGGGGGTTGTCGATGCCAACGCATTCCAAGCCTCGGCGTTCAACCTTGCGAATACTCACCGGCAACTCGTGCCGGAAGACATAGCGCGTACCGTACTGACGGAAGGGGAGAACCTGGGGCTCCGGCTCCTTGAGCAGGGGGTGTCCGTACGTCCGCCACTGCCACTGCACGACTCGATCGACGACCTGTCCGGGCGTCTCCGCCTGCCCGAACCACAGGCGAAAGCCGCAGATCAGGACCCGGTTCTCCAGTACCGGTGCGAGGTCCGGGCCGCTGCGGAAGTACACGTGCCCGTCCGGTTCCGAAGCACAGAAGCCGAAGGAGAGGCGCGGTGCTTCCAGACTGGTGCCTTCAATTCGCAGGTCCAGGGCCAGAGGCACGGGGTCATCCGCCTCCATGAGGGCAAGGTCCGGAAGCAGGGCCACATGGCAGCCCCGGGCCACGGCCATGGCCGCAGGTGCGCGGAAGAAGTGATCGGCACAAATGTGATCCTCGCTCCGGTGCAGGTTCGGCAGCCAGGCGAAGTCCAGGGGCTCGCAGAACCGTTCCATCCGTCCTCCCGGCGCCAACCAGACATGGTGCATGCACCGGGCCAGCCGGCTCGCCGCCGCGACGCGGATCCGGGTCCGGACATGCACTCCGCACCCCCCGTCCAGGCGAACCCTGGTCTCGATCAGCGGACCGGCGTCGGCCGGTACGGCCACACTGCGGGTCAGGACAAGCTCGTCCCCTTCCGTCTCTGCGCTGTCCCAGCCATCGACATCGCGTTGGAAATCGGCACCGCCTTCCGGAGCCCAGATCACCTCCGGGCTTTCGCTGACGGCTCGCAGTTCCGGCTGCCAAATGGACACCGGAGCCCGCGCGCCGGTCACGGCTACGTCTATCCAGTTGCCGCCTTCATCCCTGACCCGAAACGCCAACCATTGCAGGCCCTCGGCCTGCCTGACATCCACGCGCAGGTGTTCATTCCCTATCGATATGCCGTCCATCGGGAGTCTTTCTCAATTCGTGTCAGTCGGCGACAGCGATGTCCTGAAGCATTCCGGTCCTCGGAGCTCTCAATGGCTCTGGCAGAGGGCAGAGGAACGGGTCCCAGTGTAATGCCGAGCCATGGCATCCGCCGGATCGGTTACTGCCTCACCGAGGTAAATCGCATCTGCAAAAAATGATATAATATTTCTATATTATATAAACAAGGCACACTGAACCAGTTCCATGGCAACAACCAGTCAGGAGGCACGTGACATGACATCCAACGCACAGCTGGAACAGGACATGGCAGAAGCTTGGGCGCAACTGCAGGCCGCGGTTCAACGTTTGGCCGACCTACGCAAGGAAATGCCGCCGGAACCGGTGGAAGACTACGAATTTCAGGGGCCGGATGGTACTGTCCGGCTGTCGCAGATGTTTGGCGACAAAGGGGATCTGATCCTCGTACACAACATGGGATCGGAGTGCCCCTACTGCACAATGTGGGCGGACGGCTTCAACGGAGTTCTGCACCATCTTGAGGACCGGACCGCCTTCGTCGTGGTATCTCCCAACAGTGTCGCGGTGCAACAAGCCATGCGGGAGCAGCGAGGTTGGGGGTTCGACATGTATTCGGCGGAAGGCACCAGTTTCGTCAGGGATATGGGCTTCGAGTCCAGCGACACGAACTTCAACTCCAGTTCCATGCCCGGTGTCTCGGCGTTTCGTCGGAACCCGGACGGCTCGGTTGTGCGCATCTCCAGGGACTTTTTTGGGCCGGGCGACATGTACTGCGGGGTCTGGCACCTATTCGACCTGTTGGCAAACGGTGCCAACGGATGGGAAGCCAAATTGGACTACCACCGGTAGGGCATCCCCAATCCAGAAGACCCATCCCCCGACTTCGGTCGCGGCTCCGGCAACTTGGCCTAAAATTGGGCTTGCCAAGGCTACCTGAATCCAAACCCTTGGCTACTGGTCGCGATGCCTGCCAAGGCACAGAACACCGAGAGTACGACATGTACGCATTCAACGACAGTTGGTTGGACCAGGGAACTTGCCACCTGTGCGGCAAGACCTATAAGGCGACGGCCTTTACCAGTCATCTGCACGCCTGCATTTCCAAGACCTTGGGCCTCAAGCCGGTGGAGATCGATACCGGCGCCACGGCGGGAGCGCGGAAAGCCCACTATATGCTGCTAAACGTGAGCGCCTACGGATCCAGGGACTACTGGCTGCATCTGGGTGTCCAAACCGATGCCACCCTGAGTGAGCTGGATGGTTTCCTGCGCGAACTTTGGCTCGAATGCTGCGGTCACATGAGTGCGTTCAGCATCCAGGAAACATCCTATGAAAGCTCCAGCTGGGGTTTTGACGACCCTTGGGCTGATTCCCGCAGCATGGACGTGGCGATCGGAAAGGTTCTGCCCCACAAAACCGGCGGCAAATACACCTACGACTTTGGCTCGTCAACCGAACTGTATATTGAAAGCAAAAAACTGTACTCCGTGCCGGACAGCCAGAGGGATCTGGACAGAATCCGGGTGCTGGCCCGAAACATCGCGCCGGAATTCGTGTGCGACATCTGCGGCAAACCCGCTTCGTTCCTGCAATGGGACGAAGATGACATGTGGGAACAACGCCATTATTGCCACAGCCACCAACCGGATGAGGAAGACTTCGTGTATCCCCTCGTGAATTCGCCCAGGTGCGGTGTTTGCGACTACAGAGGGTAACCGTTCGGGCAGATCACGCCTGTTTGCCTGAGCCCCGGAATCGGTTCCGGCCAAATGGCGGCATGGATGTCCGCGCCCAACACAACCCCGTCAACGCAGCAAAACCGGCCCCCTGGACGATAGCCCTGCAACAGGCCTGTTCGGGAGCCGATTTGCAAAGTGTGAACTGGATTGACCAAGACCGGCGCAGAACCTCTGCGCCAAGATATCGAAGTGAGGGGTACACGCCATGTTCAGGCAAGCAGCATGAATGTCGAAAGCGGCATGCTGACAATGCGGGGGTCGTCTTCCAGCAGGGTGTCGGTTCGGGTAATGAGCAGCCCGAAGGAAGCGCGGTTGGCCGACTTCTTGACAAACGACCTGATGCCCTGGGTGTCCCGGACCGGGTCAATCCGGCGTTGATACTTCACCTCGACCGGCAACCGTCGGTCCCCAACGACAAAGACAAAGTCGATCTCAGGGTCTGTTCCGCGCCCAGGCACATGCGATAGGCGAAGACCGGGGATGGCGGATGCCGTGGAACCGAGCGTACTCTCGGCGATATAGCCGGCCGATGTGCTGAGTTCCTGGCTTCCCTCCAATGCTTCCGGAACCAGCGGAACCTGCTCCTGGAGCCAACTGGCCCGGAGGCCGTGATCAACCAGACACAGTTTGGGACTGCCCTGGAGCCGCCTGCGACGCAGTTCCAAGGGCGGGATCAGGTGGAGCAACATGGTATCGGCCAGGAATCGGAGGTAGTTCCTGGCTTTTTGAGGACCTACCTTGGTACTCAAGGACAACCCGGCCTCTTGGGCAAGCAAATCATAGGACGGTGCCTGCCCGGCGTAGCGACAGGCCAGTCTGAAGAGTTCCTCCAAGAGAGAGGCGTCACGACGACGGCCGCGGGACCCCAAACGCAGGTCATGCTGGATCACCCGTTGGATGACGGTTTCGTTCAATTGGTCGGACAGAAGGGGCCAATCGGCTTGGGTCGTGTGGGTCAAAGGGTACCCGCCGCGCTCCGAAAAATGCCGGAAGGCCTGGTCCCGGAACTCGGCGTTGCGGCGTCCGTGTTCAGCAAGTTCCTGCCAGAATCCCACGTGCGACAGATGTCCCAGACCGTTGTCGGGCAGGAATGGATCGGGATGGTTCAGGTGCCGAAGCTCACCGATCTCGGTGAGCGAGAGGGTCCCGGCCTCAACGGTGTGGACGCGTCCGGCCAAACTATCCTTGCCTCTTTCGATGCGTAGGGCGGAGCTGCCGGTAACAAGGACCTTGACGGCGAAAGTATCCACTAGAAACTTGAGCTGGTTACTCCAGTTGTCCAAGTTCTGTACTTCGTCAAGGAACAGGTACGCCTTGTGCCCCTGCCGGGCCAACGCATTGAAGCGATCGATGGTGATGTTGTGTTCAAACCAGTTGGCGATGCGCAGGATGGGATCGGCCAGCCCGGCGGTGGATGCCAGTTGGTCGAACTGGACCCGCATGATGCTGGTTGGAGGAACTCCCTCGTCGAGCAGGTCGGCAATGATTTGCGACTGGATGGTGGTTTTGCCTACTTGGCGCGGTCCGCGTACCGCCACGATGGGGGCGATTTCGGTATCGAGACGCCGGCGTACCCGAGCCACCAGGTGACGGCGGGTGTCGGGTATCGGCACTGCGGGGGCACCCGTCCACCAGGGATTGAGGTCGTGGAGATCGGCTATCAGATCCAGTGGGATGCCGATCCGGACAGCTGTGGGAGCAGATGTATTCACAATGGTCCTTGCCGCGGTACTTGAACCGCACGGTGCTCAAACGCTGATCAGGTTGAAGTAGTCCCGGTACAGCCAGGCCTTGTTGCGCTTGCGACCCCCGATCTCAACCAGAATGCCCAACGAGGCCACCTTCAGGATCAACCTGCGGGACACATCATAGGAAACTCCCAACATCCTCATCACATCCCGGATGGTGACAACAGGTCGTTCGAACAGGTTGTCCAGCAGGACATATCCAATTCCAGACTGGTGTGCCAGTTCGCGGGCTATCGTCTGTCCATGCTTCTCCCGAAGTTCAAGAATCGCCTGCGTATCCCTGACCGCCCTGCGGGCGACATCGGCGATCCCGTCCAGGTGAAACGCCAGCCAGTTCTCCCACGAACCTGTGTCCCGCACGTCCTGCAAGTGGGCATAGTATTCCGGTCTTCGCCGCTTAAAATAGTGCGACAGATACAAGACGGGATGTTTCAGCTTGCCTTCCTGCTGCAGCAGCAACGTAATCAACAGGCGGCCCAGGCGGCCGTTGCCATCAAAAAACGGATGGATCGTCTCGAACTGGACATGCACCAACCCAATCCAGATCAGCGCCGGCAGGTCCTTGGACAAATTGATGTACTCAACGAGACTGTCCAGGGAACGGGCCACTACGCGGGCAGGCGGGGGTACGTACGCTGCCTGTGCAATCGGTGTGTGCCGCGCGCCGATCCAAACCTGCTGGTCGCGCAACTCTCCGGGCAACAGTTCGGAACCTCGTGTCTCGCGCAACAGAATGCCGTGCAGTTCACGCAGGAGCGGAACCGAAATCTCCCGGCTGTCCAGTGCCCCCAAGCCGTGATTCAACGCCCGTACATAGTTCAACACCTCGGATACGTCCTGAGGGGTATCCGGCATCGAAATCCGAGCTTCGGCGGCCAACAGATCCAGCAGCGAGCTTTGAGTACCCTCAATCTGTGATGAGAGCACCGCCTCCCTGCGCACATACATCATGACGAACCGATCCGGATTGGAAAGAGCCTGGATGAGGCCGTCCAGGCGACCCAGTGTAAGGCTTGCTTCCTCCAACCGGGTTGATAGGGATTCCGACCAGACCACAGGAGGATCAGGAGGCAGATCGGCCGGTAGGAACGCCCGGAACCCTTCAGGCTGTTCCTCATAGTGCCCTGCCCGTAAAGAGGAGATCACATGGTTGGCCATGTTGCCTTCCCGGTCCTGATGGTTGAGCGACATCCACCGGTAGGCGATGCCATGTTGCAGTTCCCATCCGGCAAGACAACAAACCGGTGACTTGGCCAAACCCCGGTCCGTTGTTGAAGTCTGTTATTGGGCGTGATCATCGCGCGATTGGACAGCATCGGTGTCGTTTGTCACGGCCCTTGCCAACCACGGCCAGCCATCCGCATCATGACCAACCTGCATGGAGTGCCGCACTCACCGACACCGTGACCGGGAAGGATTGGAACACAGGCTCACAGTCCGCGCAGCCAACCGGGATTGGCCAACGAAGCCTTGTTTGTGTCCGGCGCAAACATGAAACACCACAGACCTGTTGCTTGCACGACATGCCACGATAACACATCAACGATCCCTTGTTTGGATTTGGCAGCTCCATTTGCAAACAACAGACACATGTTTGCACGCGCTGCAAACATGGAGCCGATTCTGATCCACGGTTGCGTGTCAGGGCCTTGAGTACAAACTTGGAGCCTCCCGCCACCGGCCACGAGCGGGCCGGTGGCTGCGGGACCACCTGTTCAGCACATCTCCACCCAACATGATCTTGTCCCGTCGGCCGCCGGCTCGCTTGGCGAGTTGATCACAACCCGCGCACTGTGTGCAATCCGGCGGTGTCGAGAAGCCCGGTCAACCGGAGCACATGGCCAGCCATCGTGGGACGGACACGGACTTGGTTCGGTTCCGACCGCGTACGGTCTTGAAGTTCGAGACACCGCGTGCCCGGCAAACACCAAGAACCCGGGTTCTCGGCCCGCAAAACAACGGCCCTCGCGTGGAGGGCCGTGGCCGGATTCGGTTTCAGAGCCGGGAAGCCCCCGGTTGGGGTGCTCCTGCAAGGGGCATGGGCGGTCAGGCCAACTGGGCCCTCGCCACATCAACCAGAGCGGCGAACCCGGCTTCGTCATGGACGGCCATGTCCGCCAGGACCTTGCGGTCGATCTCGACCTCGGCCAGCTTCAGGCCGTGGATGAACTGGCCGTAGTTCATGTCGTGCATGCGGGTCGCGGCATTGATGCGTGTGATCCACAGGCGACGGAAATCGCGCTTCCGGGTGCGCCGGTCACGGTAGGCGTAGTGCAATGAATGCAGCCGCGCCTCGTTGGCGGTGCGGAACAGGCGCGAACGGCCGCCAAACTGACCCTTGGTGCTCTTGAGCACCTTCTTGTGCCGATTGCGCGCGTATACCTTGGGGCGGGAACGGGGCATATGTCTCTGTTTCCTGGTACGAGTCCGACCGGCAATCGATGCCGGCCGGTGCGGATCAGCTGTTGTCCACAACCGGAGCCATGCGCCGAACCATCTTGCGCATGCTCTTCACATCGCCCACGACGTTCTTCTTGTAGATCCGCCGCATGCGGGAATGCTTGTTGCGCCGCAGGTGGCCCCCGCCTTGGGTGCGGCGGATGACCTTGCCGTTCCGGGTAATCCGGAAGCGGCTGGCGGTGGCCTTGTGGGTCTTCATCTTGGGCATGGCACTTGGTCCCTACGCGGCCGGCACCCGCTGGCGGGCCGGCGCACTGCTCTTCTGGGTTGCCGGCAGCAAAACCATGATCAGCGTATTGCCTTCGGAGGAGGGTTCGGATTCGACCGTGGCGAAGTCCGCGACTTCCTGGGCCACCCTACGCAACATCTGACGGCCCACTTCCTGGTTGAAGCGCTCGCGGCCGCGGAAGCGCACCCGCACCTTGACCCGCGAACCATCCGCGATGAACCGTTCAATTTTGCCTACCGCAATGGCCACGTCGTGCTCGCCGGTGCGGGGGCTGAGACGGATCTCCTTGACCTCCACCCGCGACTGAACCTTGCGCTTGTCACGTTCCCGCTTCTGGCGGTCGAACATGTACTTGCCGTGGTCCATGATGCGGCAAACCGGAGGATTGGCGTTGCGGGCAACCTCCACCAGATCCAACTGGCGTCCCGTTGCCATGGCGCGCGCCTCTTCCAAGGCGATCACCCCAATCTGTTCGCCGGCATCGTCGATCACCCGCACCTGGGGCGCGGTGATCTGCTCGTTCACGCGGATGTCCGGCAGGACGATCTGCGGACGTCGGTTGTTGTTGCGTCTCCCTCTTCTTATGGCTCTCTACTCCCTGTCAGGCATGGCTTCCGGCCAACACTACTTGGACTCCGTTGCCCGGATTCCAAAGTATACCCTAGCACTCCGACCGACCGAACTTCAAAATTGCCTTCCGCTCCGCCCCGTCCCGAACGGTCACGCGGCCAGCAGTTCCGGCAGATCCGCACTGCGTTCGGCCACCAGGTCGGCGGCGCGCGCCAGGCAGGCGGCGCGGGACATGCCCTGCCGCCGCTGACCGCTGCGCAGCCGCAGGGACACGGTGTCGTCGGCCACCTCCCGGTCCCCGATCACCGCCATGACCGGGATACGCAGAAGCTGTGCCTGGCGAATCTTGGCGTTCATGCGCGCGGACGAGGCATCAACTCCCGCCCGCAGGCCGCGGGCCTCGCAGGCCGTCCGGAAGGCTTCGGCGGAGGCCACATGGTCGTCGGTGATGGGGACGATGCGCACCTGCTCGGGGGCCAGCCACAAAGGGAAGTTGCCGCCGTAGTGCTCGGTCAGGAACCCAATCATGCGCTCGTGCGTGCTGAGCGGGGCCCGGTGAATGCAAAGCGGCGTCTCCTCCACGCCGTCCGAGTTGACAAACACCAGATCGAAGCGGGTCGGGACGGCAAAGTCGACCTGGTTGGTCGCCAGCGTGAACTCGCGGCCGATGGCACTCCAAACCTGCACGTCGATTTTGGGTCCGTAGAAGGCGGCCTCGTCCGCCACCTCGACATACGGCACCTCCCCCTCCTGCATGGTGCGCCGGACCAGGTCCTCGGTGCGCGCCCACAGCCGCGCATTGTCCACGTACTTCTTGCCCAGGCCCCTGGGATGGTGGGTGCTCAGCCGCATCTGGTACTGCTCGATGCCGAACAGCCGGAAGTAGTGCAGGTAGAGATCGATCACGCCCATGAACTCGGCCGCGAACTGCTCCTCCGAGCAGTAGATGTGGGCATCGTTCATCTGCATCGACCGCACACGCATGAGCCCCATCAACTCGCCGCTCTTCTCATATCGGTAGCAGGTGCCGTATTCGGCCAGGCGCAACGGCAGGTCCCGGTAGCTGCGGGGCTCGCTGCCATAGATCTTGTGGTGCATGGGACAGTTCATCGGCTTGATGTAGTAGCGCACCCCCTCCATCTCCATGGGCGGATACATGGACTCCGCGTAATACGGCAGATGGCCGCTGCGCTCAAACAGGCTTTCCTTGGTCAGGTGCGGGGTCCGGACATGGCGGTAGCCGGCTGCCATCTCCATCTCGCGGGCCAGTTGTTCCAGTTCATTGATGATGACCTCGCCGTTGGGCAGCCACAGGGGCAGGCCGGGCCCCACCTCCTCGTCGAAGACAAACAGCGACAGTTCGCGGCCCAGCTTGCGGTGGTCCCGCTGGCGGGCCTCCTCCAACATCTTGAGGTGGCGCTTCAGCTGCTTGCCGTTCGCCCAGGCGGTGCCGTAGATCCGCTGCAGCATGGGCCTGTGCTCGTCGCCGCGCCAGTAGGCGCCGGCCACGCTCATCAGCTTGACGCCTTCAATCGGAATCTGGCCCGTGTGCTCCACGTGGGGGCCGCGGCACAGGTCCTCGAAGGTGTCCTGGGTGTAGGTCGAGATGACCTGGCTGCCCTCGATTTCCTCCCCGTACTCGTCCACCGTGCCTTCGACCAGGCCCTCGATCAACTCCAGCTTGTAGGGTTCGCAGGCAAACAGAGCGCGGGCTTCTTCGGCATCGACCTCCCGGTACGCGAACGGATGCTGGCCGCCGATGATGCGGCGCATGCGCCGTTCGATCTCCTCCAGGTCCTCCGGCAGGAAGGTGCGGGGCCGCTCCCCGTCCATGCCCAGGTCAAAGTCGTAGTAGAAACCGTCCTGAATCGGCGGCCCGATGGCCAGCCGGGCGTCCGGATACAGTTCGCGCACGGCCTGGGCCATGACATGGGCGGCGCTGTGCCGAATCCGGTACAACCTGTCTTCCTGCGTGCCTTGTTGCTTGCTCACCGCGAGTAACTCCTGATCCATGTTCAGGACTGTCGGCCGACAGTCCGCAGAATCAAAACGGCAGTGCGCTGTCGCCGGGACGATGCACTGCCTCGCGGTTCCACCTGGCTTGCGCCCCACGGGCGCCGCTCATGCGGCCGGTAACGGAGCCTGCCGGGGACGGTTGAATCCGGCCGCGCCGGACGTCCCGTCCCGCTCCCGGGTGGTATCCGGCGGCGATCCGGGCTCCCGCTTGCAGTCAGGGCGGGGGCTCTCTGCATCCGGTCGGGATCTGCCGGACATGGCCCGATCCACGCTTTGAGGGCCAAACCCCACGGCTCGACCCCGAACTGGACAGGGATTGTAGCAGGCCGAGAGACAACCAGACAGATGCAGGTAGACATGCTGGAAGTCCGACCGGGCATCCGGGTTCGTGCAGAAGCAGATCCTGACATAGTTGCCGGAGGAGTCGCCGTCCTTTGGCCAGTCAGCCTTTGTCTCTACGACCACCCCGCCGTACATGGCCACCACGGAGGCGTCCCTGCAGTCGAAGTCAATGCCCTCGTGTCCAAGGGCACCGTAGATGCTCCGGTACTTGAAGACCGAGGTGGCGTCGTTGAAGCAGTTGGTGACAACGCCGTCCACCGGTCGACCCAGCCGACGGTTGTCGGCGGTGGCGGCCCCCGTGTCGCCATCGGCCCCGGTGTAAATGCTCAGGCCGTGGTTGATGCCGGTAATGGTCATATTGGTGCTCCTAGCGGTGGCTAGGCATTCCCGCCCGGCCATGGTGTGAATGGGGTCCCCGAACGGGAACGAGCCCCAGTCTGGACCCGGTTCGGGCCTCGAGCCATATAGCCACCGCATGTCCTTCGCGTACCCCCTTCCGGCTTGGGTATCATGGGATCTGCCTTCCTCCCCGGAGCACCGGCCATGCCCGTCCGCCCGCGTCCCCTGTCCCGCCTGTGCCTGCCGATCCTGCTGCTGGCCATGGTGACCCTGTCGGGTTGTCTGGCGCGCCTGTTCCGCGACCCGCCACCGGACGGTGACAGAACCACGGCATCGACCCCGAGGCCAGTGTCTACCGCCACCCCCACGGCCACACTCATCCCCATCCCCACGGCTCCGCCCCTACCCACGGACCTGCCCCGGCCCACCGCTACATCCACGACTACGCCTACACCCCGGCCTACACCACTGCCCCGGCCCACGCCAACACCCACCTTCGTACATGCGGTTCCGTCGCCCACCCCCTCCCTGACGGTGTCCGGGACCTACGACAACCGGATGGAACACGCGGATGGTCGCTACGAACTGCAGCTGGCCGGGGCGCGGGTCGCGGCCACCTTCGCCACCGCCCGTTCGCCCGTCCAGCACTGGGCAAAGGAGGTGCCGCAACCCCTGTTCACCGTCCCGGAGCCGTTCCGGCCGCCGTATTCCGTCCTGCGCACCGCGGAGGGGACGCCGGTGCTGGCTGACGGCACGCCGGATCCGGACCACCCCGAGCCCCGTCGCTTCCTGCTGCGGGTAGAGCCCGACGGGACCTTGCACTACGTGGACGATGACCATGTGGAGGGGGTGGGGCACCTGGCCTACGCACTGAACACGGTCTGGGGCACAACCGCGGCCGCCAACGATCGCGCTGTCCTCGAGATCCTGGACCGCCACTGGTTTCTCACAACCCTCCTCGGCGAAACCCTCCTGTCCGCCGAGCCGCCCCCCGTGCAGTTCGAATTCACCGACAACAGGGGAGGGACCCCAGTCGTTCGCAAGGTCGGTGCCTTTGTAACCCTGGATGCGGACGGGCGTGTGACGGCGCTGGGGACGCCCGACTACGCCCTCGACGGTTTCCTCCTGCCGGAACTGGGGCAACTCTCCCGGTTGGAATATCTGGACCTGAGCTTTGGCGGCATGGAACAATTTCACCTCCAAGAGAAAGTTGAAATCCTCTTGGCAGATGCCGGGAGACCCTCGGGGGACCCGACGGGGCCGGAAGTGACGGAGACGGACATAGAGTGGCTCCTGGAGTTTTACGAGCAGTACCCGGACACTCGTTATCTCCCCTTGCACGGCGCGATCCCCCCGCAATTGGGTCAACTCTCCCGCCTGCGCCACCTGAATCTGGCCCGCAACTGGCTGACAGGCCCCATCCCTCCTGAAATCGGGCTCCTGACCTCCCTGGAATACCTGCATCTGGGCGACAACTGGCTGTCGGGACCCCTGCTTCCGGAGTTGTCCCAACTCCGGGACCTGGAGCGGCTGTATCTGGGCGACAACCAGTTGTCGGGACCCCTGCCCCCCGAGTGGGGCCAACTGGCCAGCCTGCAGTTGCTCGGTCTGGGCGACAACCGGCTGACGGGCCCCCTGCCCTCCGAGTGGGGCCAACTCACCAGCCTCAAGTGGCTCGGTCTGAGCGGCAACCGGTTGACGGGGTCCCTGCCCCTCGAGTGGGGCCAACTCACCAGCCTGGAGAGGCTCTGGCTGAGTACCAACCTGCGGTCGGAGGACAACCTACTGACGGGTTGCCTTCCCAGGAGTTATTTCCCAAACCTGATCGACAACCGAACCGGTCTCCCAAAGTGCCCTCCTCATGCCCAAGGGCACTGATGTTCATATGGGATAGACCGTGGACGTGACCCGAGAAGAAACAGGAGGAGTGGCAATCCGAACCTTCAAGAGCTTGACTTTGAACACAGATCCTGTGTTGAAAGTCAAGTCCCTGGCATAACCTGAGGCGGTATCCGCCAAGGGGTCTGGTCTCTCATCACCGCGTTGAGGAAGGTCAACAACTTGTGCATGGCGGCGACCGTGGCCATGTACAGAACCCAACGCACCGGAGCCCGGCCATCCCCAATCATGCGTCGTCCCTGGAAGTGGCCGCTGTCGCGGTTGAAGGGGGCGACCCCAACCAGGGCTGCCAGTGCGCGATGGGACAGCCGGCCGAGTTCGGGCAGTTCCGCCAGCAGGACGCTGGTGACCACGAAGCCGATACCGGGGACACTGAGGTCCAGCAGACGGCACAGGATGGCCATCCAGGAGCGCGACGCCTGCGCGGGCACCAGGCGCCAGGCCACCGGCAGGGCCGTCTGGTTGAGAACCACGCTCACCGTCAGGGCCACCAGCCGGTCCGCCTAGTGGGTGGGGTCCACGGCCCGCATCAGGGGCGGCGGGGCCTCCGCGCCCGACGGCGCCATCCAGGACAGAACCCAGGCCAGCAGCGGCGCGAAGCAGGTTTCCACATCCAGTTCCTGGTCCGCCCTCCAGGCCTCCTGCCGCTCCCCGTCGTCCTTCAGCCCGTCGCACAGCCGCCGGCGCAGTGTGTGGACGTTGCCCCCGCGAGCCGCCAGCGCCGTCGCCACCCGGTCCAGGCAACCGTTCTCGGCCCGCAGCAGGCCCTGCAGCCACAGGGCCAGGCTGTCTGCCAGCGGTCCCGGAGGGAGCGGCAGACGGCTGTGCAGCAACTGACGAATCCTGTACCATGACCGGCACCGACGCATGACAACCCTCGCAGCGTGAGGTGGGTGGGTGACATCGCCACTCTACCCGAGGACGACCATGCGTCGGACCTCCTTCCATTGTCTTACGACGTTGCCTGGCACGGCAGGACGGCAACGCTACATATACCTGTCAAGGGTATTTTCTGGGGTGGCCCCTGTGCGTGGAAGGCGACGACCAGTCCCCAGGCTAACCGGGAAGGGCCAACTCGGCTCCGGGCGGCCGCGTCCCTTCGTCGGAAGGGGAACTGTGCCAACTTGCCAATCTGCCGACACTCAATCTGGTCGAAGTTTGCGACCAGCAGAGCAACCGGTTGTCATCCCGGAATTTATTTCCCAACACAACCCACCCGCACCGATCTCCCGGCCTGTCCCCCGCCGATCTACACTGACGAACATGTTGTGTTCAGGGGTAGACCATGGGCACAGGCCGGAAAGGAGCCGGAGACCGTATCCCTCCCCGGCATCGCAGCAGGCTCCGGTCCATCGCCTTCGTGTTCCTGGACGGGTGGACAGCGGATCGCGGCATCCCGGTGGCTGTCTGCCTGGACGTAGCGGGCAGGCCCAAGAGCGCCACTAGGCAGGCGGCCCTCCTGACCGGCCGCAACTTGCCGGGGGAAGAGGAGCACTACGGTCCCAAGCCGAATACCGTAGTGCGCCGGGCATTGGACCGGGACATCGTGTTTTCGACCCTGGTCGGCACGGGCGTATCCATAGCGTCCGCCAACACCCATCCCCCGGACTGCTTCAGTGGCATCCAGTCCGGTCGGCGTCTGCCGAGCACCACCCGTATGCGCTGACCACAGTCGGCCTACCCCTGCAAAGCGTTGAAGCACACACGGCAAAACAGGCCATCAGCGGAACCATTACCGATCGCGACTGGCACCGCAACGCAGCCTTAAGGAGTGCTCCGGTACATGAAGCCGACACAGCCATGTGCCGCGTCGGCTTCCCGGTTCAGGCACGGCAAAGAGTAGAGGACCTGCGCGTTCCATGCCGCGACTATGCAGAGAAAAGTTGCGCATCCAACGGACACACCTGTTGGCTGAGGGGCTGAACACCACCACCTTCCAGCCAGGATGCGCCTTCACCGAGGCACTTCAGGCTTTCGACGGTCCCGAAGCTCCGCTTGGCAAACGGGATCTTGGTTGGCACCAAGATCGCCGTGTTCGGACTCGTTGACACGGCAATGGCGGCACAGTGCCCGTTCGCGCAACAACAGGAACAGCGGCAACCCGAGAGACACGCCGACCACACACGTGGCGACGATCGGCACCCACAGCAACGGGATGGCTGCACGTCGTCCCTCGCTGCGGATGAAGACAATGAGGACCACGGCCGACACCAGCACGTCGAACCAGGTAAACGTCGACATCCGCGGAGGCGGCGATCTCGACAACCATCGCTCCGATGTCGAAAACACCGTTCTCGACCACCCACGCGTCGAGGGCTGCATACGGCAGCACCGTCCCAACGACGCACATGGATGCGTAGAACCTGACCAAAGCAGTACGCGCCTCGTTGCAACCCGTTAGGGAGCAGGCGCTTCATACGTAGTGGGAGATACTGGACTTGAACCAGTGACCTCTACCATGTCAAGGTAGCGCTCTAGCCAACTGAGCTAATCCCCCGTGGGCCGACTAGTCTAGCACGCCCGTCAGTTCAGGAACATCTGACCGGTGGGGCCCACACGCAAATGCTTCTGGCGGTCCTGGGAGTCCTTGACATACTCCAGAATCATCTTTTCGCGGGCCAGCAGCCCCACCTCGGCCTCCAGCATGGCGGGCAGGGTCTCGGCCTCGATCACCTTCTGCTTGTCCCGCAACTCGATTTGCATCGCAATCGCCACCAGCGAGGCCAGCGCCTCGGGCTCGTCCGGGATGCTGTTGATCTTCAGCTTCAGGTTGGTCGCCTCGCTGAGATTGGTCCGGTACTCCCCGAACAACTCCCGGACCCGGTCGCTCAGCCGTTCCACGGTGGACGGCTCGCCCGGGTCGATCGGCCACTCGGTGATATCGGCGCTCGGCCAGGGTTGATCCTCCAGCATTTCGTTGATCTGGAACCGCCGGACACCCACCGCCACGATGTGCAGGGTTCCGCCGGGTTCCTTGTCCACGGACTGGATCCGGGCCAGCGTACCCACCCCGTACGGCTCGGCCGTTGGTCCGACCTCGCCACCCTCGCGGATGAGCACTACGCCGAAGCAGCCCTCGTCCGACAGGCAACGGGCCACCATCTTCAGGTACCGGGGTTCAAAGATCTGCAACGGCAGCACCATGCCGGGAAACAGCACCGTGTTGAGCGGAAAGAGCGGAATTTGCATGACGCTCGCTTAATCCTCGGCCAGGTCCGGATTGCCCACCTTCATGACTTCCCGCAACACAGCCGTTGCGTAGCCGCCCTTCGGCAGCGAGAAGGACAGCCGGATGCCGTCCGTCTCCCCCCGCACCGACAGGTCCGAGGGCACCAGCCGGCCGGTGCGTCGAGTACCTGTTACTTTACCCTGTCGCCAATTGAAGCCGACCAACTCCTGTTCGGCCAGGATCCGCTCCTCCAGTTCGCCGGCAGCGCCTTCCGCCGCCCACATCTTGTGGCCGTACATCGGGGCCGTGAAGGAAATCTCGCCGGCAGCCTGCCGGCGGGAGTCCGCTTCCGCATCCTCCACCAGGAACATGCCGCCTGTTTCATGCTTGCGCGCCACATCGCCGGCCAAACAGCAATCCAGCAGGCCTTCCTGCATGCGCAGGGACAAGTAGCGGTTGCACAGCCAGGACTGGTAGGCGGACAGCAGGAGTTTGTGCAGCCAGCGACGATGTGCGCGCCAACCGCGGTGCACAATGCGCCAGCCCTTGATCACGTTCCGGCCATCGTGGCCGAAGCGCTGGGGACCAAACCAGTTGGGCAGGCCGTCCCGCCTCAGGACGTCTGCGATGGCCTGCGCACGGACGACCGCCTCCTCCGGCGGTGCGTCGGGGTACCGCACCAGGATGTCGAAGCGGTTGCCGCGCAGATGCCCGGTCCGCAGCTTGTTGCCGTGGCACCGCATCCAATTGACCTGCAAGGAGGTCTCGGCGGCCAGGCGGCGGGCCACCCACTCCTCGTCCGGGACAAACCCGTTGGATGCCAGCACGCTGAACGTCTGCGTGGTGCAGGCCCGCTTGTCCTTGAGGCCGGCATAGCCCACGGCACCCTTGTCCGCATTGAGGGCCTGCGCCAGGAGGTCCGCCACTTCCGGCGTGGTGTGGCCGGTCCGGGTCACCGATACGTACAGATGGGGACCGCGGCCGGCCGGTTCGTAGGCCGGGATCTCCGTCACCCGGAAATCCTCCGGCCGGACCCGAATGCGGCCGCCGATGCCGGGCAGGTCCGGGGTGCGAAAGGGCAGGTCGGCCCCGGTCAGGGACTCGACACTTGCCTCCAGTCGCCGCGGCCGGGCTTCCTCACTCACAGGATGGCCCCCGGTTTCAGGTTCGGGTCCCACTCGTCCCCGTCGCGGTAGTACACGCCCAGCCAGTGGGTCAGCTGCCGGATGTGCCCACCGCGCCGAAACCCCGCGGCATGCAGGTGCATCTGGGCCATGGCAGGGGGCAGTGCACCCGGCATGAGCGGTTCCTCGTAGACGGCGAGTCGACTCCCGGGTTTGGCCACGCCGAACAGGGTCGTCAGCATGGGATGGGGATCGGGGATCTCCCCCAGCACGGAACCCAGCACGATCAGGTCCGCGGACTGTGGGTCAAGCGGCGCGCCGGCCGTGTCGGCGAACAGAAACCGCACCCGGTCCGCCAGCCCGGCTTCCCGAAGGCGTGTCCGGGCACGCTGAATCAGTGCCATCTGGATGTCGAGCGCGGTCACGGCGCCCTGCTCGCCGACACGGCGCGCCAACTCCTCGGTCACGACCCCGGTACCGCACCCCACCTCCAGCACATGCATGCCGGGCTGGACCCCGATCGGGTCCAGCAGGGAGGCCGGATTCAGCCAGCGGCGGCGCAGATCGCTGTCCAGCCAGGACGCCAGCTGCCGCGGCCAGGGCCGCGGCTGTCGGAACCAGTGCAGGCGCAGGCCCAACAGGGCCCCGCCCGCGAAACCCGCCAGGCGCAGCAGGCTGCGAGAGAAACTCATGGTAGATGAAACGTCGATGCAGGGACGGCGGGCGCCGTTGTGGCCTGTCGCCGGGGCGCGCCCCGGAAGGGGACAACACTGTGGGCCGAAAGGGGGACGCAGGATCCAACCGGTTTGAGATAATGGCCCCCATGTTAGCACCGCTCGCCGCTGCTTTCCGTTGCCGGATTCCCCACTCTTTCCGCGCCCCGGTCCTCCTATGCTGATTTCGGTTGTGGTGCCGTTCTACGACGAGGAACCGGTCGCCCGCACGTTCTGTGAAACGCTGATCGCCACCTGGAACGGCGGGGATCAGGAGCCCGATCTCGAATGGGAACTGATTTGCGTCAACGACGGCAGTCGCGACCGCACCCTGGAAATTCTGGTCTCCATGCAGCAGTGCGATCCCAGGATCAAGGTGGTGGACCTGAGCCGCAACTTCAACCAGCAGATCGCCATTTCGGCCGGCCTGGACTTCGCACGCGGCGATGCGGTCATCATCATGGATGCGGACCTCCAGGATCCGCCGGAGGTCCTCCGGGACCTGATCGCCAAGTGGCAGGAGGGATACCACGTGGTCTATGCGGCCCGGCGCAGCCGCGAGGGGGAATCGTTCTTTAAGAAGGCCACATCCAGCCTCTTCTACCGCCTCATGCGTTCCCTGATGCGAGTGGATCTCCCGCTGGACACGGGCGACTTCCGCCTGCTGGATCGGCAGGTGGTGGACGTGCTCTGCGGCATGGGCGAACGGCACCGGTTCATGCGCGGCCTCAGCAGCTGGGTGGGCTTTCGGCAGACGGGAGTCCGGTTCGACCGCGCCGAACGCTACGCTGGCGAAACCAAGTATCCGCTGCGGTCCATGCTGCGCATCATGCTGGATGCCGTCACCGGCTTCAGCTACCAGCCCCTCTACATGGCCTCCTATTTGGGGTTCCTGCTGGCCCTGCTGGCCCTGGTCGGCATCCTGGCCGTCATCGTCCTGCGCGTGAGCGGCATCAACGCGTTGGGCGGCCAGGCCACGACCCTGGTCAGCGTCCTGTTGCTGGGCGGGGTCCAGCTCATCTTCCTCGGCATCATCGGTGCCTACCTGGGCCGCATCTACGACGAAGTCAAGGGCCGGCCCCTGTACATTGTGCGGCGCACCTGGGGAGTGGACGGACCCGCACACGGTTCCGCGGCCCGGCTGGTGCTCAACGATGAAGTTCGTGCACCAGATGGCGGAGTTCCGGAAGAATGAGCCGGGTCATGGCCAGGCGCACGGCGTTGGACGAACCCGGCATGCAGAACACCAGCGTCCGGCCCACGGTCCCGGCCACGGCGCGCGACAGCATCGCCGCCGAACCCACCTCCTCCCAGCTCAGCATCCGGAACAGTTCGCCGTAGCCGGGCAGTTCCTTCTCCAGCAGGGGCCGGACCACATCGCAGGTCTGGTCGCGCGTGCCGATGCCGGTGCCGCCGCTGGACAGCACGGCGTCCAAACCCGCCCTGCACAGATCCAAGACGGCATCCCGGATCTGGTCCGGTTCATCCCGCACCAGCCGGCGCTCCGCCGCGTTGTGTCCGGCTTCGGCCACCAAATCGAGGATCAGTTGGCCGCTCCTGTCGGTCGCCAGATCGCGCGTGTCGCTCACCGTCAGGACACCCACGGAAACCGCGCCCAGACCTTCGGCCCGGGCCCTGTGCTCGCTAACCGATGACATGGTTGATCCTATGGCACTCAGTAGAACCAGGCTTGTCCACTCTTGTTCACGGGTCATTGAGGTTCCCAACGGGATCGCCTCTCGCCGTACAGCTTCCCCTGTGCCACGGGACGGCCGGTGGCGGTGGTCATATCCGCACTTGATCCGACAGGCAGATTGTACCAAAGCCTGTTTCTACTCACTGCGGCTCCTATCCTTGCGGGTTCAATGGATTGGGTGACAGCGCCTGCAGGTACTCGGCCTGCAGGGATTCGCAAAACCGCAGGGCCACGGCGTGCCGCTGCGCGGCCAGCGCGCGGCCGCTGGCCGTATGCATTGAATCGACCAGCCGGTCCAGCTTGGTGCGCCACTCAAGGGCCGGCGTGGACGGCCATGTCCCTGCGGCGAGGTCCTGTTCCGAAGCGGCGTGCCGGTATCGTGGTTTTCGAGCCCTGCCAGCCACGCGGTGAACGCGGCGCTCCC
>JAPPAJ010000045.1 GCA_026705565.1 Caldilineaceae bacterium
GGCCACCCATGTCAAACGAGACCAGATCTGGCAGATCCAGCAACTCGCCGTAGAACACGGCGGCCAGCGCCCCGGCCGCAGGCCCGGACTCGACCAGGCGGATCGGAAACTTGGCCGCAGTCTCCAGCGTGGACACTCCTCCCGAGGAGAGCATCAGGAACATCTCGCGCTCGAATCCGACCTCCCGGAGAACCTCTCCCAGCTGCCTGAGATAGGTTGCGGCCAACGGCTGCACGTACGCGTTGCACACCGTGGTCGACATGCGTTCGTACTCCCTGATTTCCGGAGCCACCTCGTGCGACAGGGACACACGGAGTTGGGGCAGGTGTTTCGAGAGCCAGGCACCGGCCTTCCGTTCGTGCTCCGGGTTGGTGAAGGCATGCAGGAAGCAGACCGCGATCGATTCAACCGAGTCCGTTACCCCGGCGCGCTCCAAACGCCTGGCAATGTCATCGAGACTGTCGAGGGACAACTCCTCAATCACACCACCGAACGCGTCCATGCGCTCCCCGGCTTCAAACCGCAACGGCCGAGGCACCAGATGCTCAACCTGGGGGGCGTGCAGGTCGTAGATGTCGTAGCGCATCTCGCGCTGGGTATCCAGCACGTCGCTAAATCCCTGTGTGGCCAGGAGCAGCGTCACTGCGCCCTTGCGCTCGACCAGGCAGTTGGTAATCAGAGTCGTGCCGTGGATGGCGTTCGAAACCTGGGAACCGGAATACCCGGCTTCGGCCAACAGCGTCCGCCAGCCGGCGCGCACGGCGGCTTCCGGGCTGCGCGCCGTGGTGGCCAGCTTGTGGCTGTGAATGTGACCGCTGGCTTCGTCGTAAAGGACAAGGTCCGTAAACGTTCCGCCGATGTCAAAACCAATTCGAAGTCCGGCCATTGGGCTTGGATGTCCTGATTGTCCAGAGAAGTGGCTGCTGCGCACTTCGCCATGCGAAGGCAAAGGGATTCGTTGTCAGCCCCGCAGGGTGACTACCAAATTTGCATACCGATCGATTTCGCCAAGGCCGCGGGGTCCGATGACGGCCGTGGACTCGCGCTCCTCCACAATGGCCGGCCCCTCAACCGAGGCCCCCTGGCCCAGCAAATACCGATCGTAGACCGGCGTGTCGACATAGGCTCGGGTTTCCGCGAAATACACGGGGCGGCTGCCTTTGAGCGCGGCCGCGGGATCGGAACCCGGCTCGGCCTCCGGCAACGCGATGCGCGGCTTGGGTCCGGAGGCATTCAGGCGGCAGGTGGTGATCTCCAGATCCAGATGGGTATGGGCGTGGCCGTAGATCTCCGTATACCGGTCGAAGAAATGGGGCCGCAGCTGATTGTCGAGCGATGTGTCCGCCAGGCGTTCCCATGGCAGGGACACCACGATCTCGTGGCCCTGTCCCACATGCCGCAGATCGGCCTCCCGCGTGAACACCATGTCCCCTTCCGCGATGCCGGCCTTGCGCAGGACCTGCCTTCCCTCCGCGGCCAGTTCATCGTAGATCCGGTCCAGTTCGGCCAGGCCGGACGGTTCCAGGCGCGCGATGTGGGTCCGGGCAAACTCAAAGGCGGAGGGTGCGGTCAGGAAACCAAGGGCCGAAGTCACGCCGGCCGAGGCCGGACAGACAAACCCGCGCATCCTGAGAGCCCGCGCGATTTCATAGGCGTGGACCGGGCCTGCACCGCCGATGGCCATCAACTTGAGGCGCCTGGGATCCGCCCCGCGCTCGGCCACATGGACACGGGTGGCCGAAATCATGTTTTCGTTTACCACCTGGAAAATGCCGTGGGCCGTGTCCAGGACGGACAGGTTCATCTCCGCCGCCAGACCGGCGATCGCCTGTTCGGAGGCCGAACGGTCCAGCATCATGCGGCCCCCCAGAAAGAACTCGGGATTGAGATAGCCAAGCAGCAAATCGGCATCCGTGACAGTCGGCTGATCGCCTCCCAGGCCATAGCATGCAGGCCCGGGGTCCGCCCCAGCCGAATCCGGACCGACCTTGAGGAGGCCCAGTTCGTCCTTGCGCGCAATCGAGCCGCCGCCGGCGCCAATCTCGATCAGTTCGATGGTGGGAACCCGGACCGGCAGGCCGGACCCCCGCTTGAAACGATGTACCCGCGCGATCTCGAAGTTGTCGGACATGGCAGGCCGGCCGTCCTTGATGAGGCACATCTTGGCCGTGGTGCCCCCCATGTCGAAGGACACCAAATCGGGTTCGTCCAGAAGCTCCCCGTAGAACACGGCCGCCAGTGCCCCCGCGGCGGGACCGGACTCCACCAGGCGGATGGGGAACTTGACGGCCGTTTCCAGGGTGGACACGCCGCCCGAGGAGAGCATGAGAAACAGTTCGCGGGCGAATCCGGCATCCCGCAGTCGGACCTCCATCTGCCCCAAATAGGTTTCGGCCAAGGGCTGCACGTAGGCGTTGCAAACCGTGGTCGACATGCGCTCGTATTCCCGGATCTCGGGCGCGACCTCGTGGGACATGGATATTCGGAGTGCGGGCAGTCGTTCGGCCAGACAGGCTCCCGCCGCCTGTTCGTGTTCCGGATTGGTGAAGGCGTGCAGGAAGCAAATCGCCACGGCCTCCACATCTTCCTTCGCCAGCACCTCGGCCAGCTGCTCCACCTCCGGCACACGCAGCGGGGTAACCACCTCGCCCCTGCCGTTCAGCCGTTCCTCGACCTCAAGGCGCAGACGACGCGGAACCAACGGTTCGGGCAGGACCAGGAGCAGGTCGTAGATGTCATAGCGCATCTCCTTGCCCATCTCCAGAATGTCCCGAAAACCCTTGGTGGTGAGGAACGCCGTCCGGGCACCCTTGCGTTCAATCAAGGCGTTCGTGAAGAGGGTGGTGCCGTGAATCGCGGACTCCACATGGGGCGCGTCCGCAGCCGACACCAATTCCCGCCAGCCCTGCAGGACGGCCAGGGCCGGGTCGTGGGGCGTGGTCAGGGTCTTGTGGGTTCGAATGGCACCGGACTGTTCGTCGATCAGCACAAAGTCCGTAAACGTGCCGCCAATGTCAAAGCCAAATCGCAGCGAACGCCTGTCGTTCATTCACCCTTTGTCCTTCGTCCCTGTGTGCCGATGCCATCACAATGGCGCAGACGCGCCGGATCGAATGTATCACAGTGATCCGAATGCGGATCATTGCCTGCGCGACCGATTGCGGTACATTCCAGGCAGCACCGCAGGACCAAGCCGGCCTGCCGGGCCGCCAATCCGAACAAACCCTCCCACCAACCATGCAGACCATCGACCCCATCACCCTTGAGATTCAGTGGCAGCGCCTGATCAGCCTCATGGACGAGATTGACGACGCAACCGTCCGCACATCGTTCTCGACGATCGTCGGCGAAAGCCGCGACTTCGCCTGCATTCTGGTCAATCAGGACGGCTACTCCGTGTGCCAGTCCAGTTTCAGCCCCCCGGACTTCTGCGTGATCCTGCCGCGTACCACGCGGCACATTCTCACGCGCATTCCCAAGGAATCCCTGGTCGACGGGGACGTCCTGGTCACGAACGACGCCTGGCTGGGAGCCGGCCACCTGCCGGACTACGTGGTCATCACGCCGGTTTTCTGGAAGGGGGAGGTGGTCGCCTTCGTGGGCACGATTGCCCACTTGGCGGATACGGGCGGGCACCCCGGCGACATCGAAAGCTACGACGTGTTCGCCGAAGGCCTGCGCCTGCCGCCCTGCAAACTGTACGAAGGCGGCGAGCCGAACGCGCTTGTGTTCGACATCATCGCGGGCAACTGCCGGGTGCCGGACCTGGTGCTGGGGGACCTGCGGGCGATCGTTGGCACCCACCGCCTGGGCGCCAATCGGGTTCGGGAATTCCTGCGCGACTACAACCTGGACGACATGCGCCTGCTGTCCGACACCATCCACGACAGTTCGGAAAGGCTGATGCGGCAACGCATCCAGGAACTGCCGGACGGCATCCACGAGTTCGGGCTGGACATTGACGGCTACATCGACCTGGTCCATCTCCATGCCACAGTCGAAATCCGCGGCGCGGACATTTATGTTGACTACACCGGCACATCCGGCCAGACGCGCAACGGGTCGATCAACTGCGTCTACAACGTGACCTACTCCAGCACGCTGTATCCGTTCAAGTGCGCCCTGGCCAGCCGCATCCCCAACAACGAGGGACTGTTCCGTCCCATTCACGTCGCGGCCCCCAAGGGATGCATCCTCAACTGCGAGTTTCCCTTCCCGGTGCGCGCCCGCGCCAAAACCACCAACAACATCAACCAGGTTCTGTTCGGGGCCGTATGGCCCATTCTGGGGGAACATGCCCAGGCCGGCAGCGGGTCCATCTGGCCCTTCTCCGTGCGGGGCGACGAGGAAGGTTTCGGCAACTTCTCCGTTCACATCCTGCCCCACGGCGGCCGGGGCGCCATGCAGGCCATGGACGGCATGATCCCGATTGCCTTTCCGCACAACAGCTCGGTTACGCCGGTTGAAATCATGGAGGTGCGATCACCGGTACTGATCAAGCAGAAGGAGTACCTGCCCGACTCCGCGGGGCCCGGGCAATACCGGGGCGGCACCGGACAACTGATGACGTTTCAGAGCATCGCCCAAACCACGCTGACGGCGCGGGTGCGCCCGGACAAGATGTTCTGTGCGCCACCCGGTTTGTCCGGCGGGGAACCGGGACGCGTGGGCACCGTTCGGGTCAACGGCAGTCCCATCGAGCGTTTTCCCCCGATTCCCCTGGAGTACGGAGACGAGATCGAACTGCGCATGCCCGGCGGCGGCGGTTTCGGCCCCGTATCCGAACGTCCGATAGAGGCAGTCCTGGCCGACTATCGGAGGGGATACATCACCCGGGAGGGTGCCCTGCGGGACTATGGTGTGGATGTAGCCGGGGATGCCCGGTAACCCGGCGCGGCCGACGACCGCGGGTTCCGGAATCCGGACCTTCAGGCTTCGACGGTAAACCTCTCCACCTTGTCCCAGTCCAGTTCCACGCCCAGCCCGGGACCATCGGGCGTAGGCAGAATCCCTTCGACCGGCGCAGGCGCATCGGCCACGAACGTATCCGCGAGATCGGTGGCCGGGGACGGCCAGCGTACACACGGCAGGGCCGATGCCAAATGGCAGGCGGCAACCGCAATCAGGTCGTAATAGATTGCAATCGACAGACCGAAGCCGGCGGCCTCGAACAGGTGGCCAATCTGCTGCACGGTCTGCAGCCCCCCGTGCTTGCTGATTTTCATCAGGGCCAGCGTGGCCGCTCCCCGCCGAACCACTTCCATGGCATCCGGCAAGCCGTAGATGGCCTCGTCGGCCATGATGGGCGTGTACAGACGCCCCGCCAGTTCCGCCATGTCCTCGATGCGTTCCACCGGCTGCTCAACCGCACCCAGGGCGCCCAGATCCTCCATGGCCTTCAGTGCCGGAATGGCCTGGGTCAGGTTGTAACCGATGTTGCCGTCCACCTGAATCACGGCCCGACCGCGCACCGCCTCCGCCACGGCGGCGTAACGCTTTACATCCTCGGCCGGGTCCAACCCGATTTTCATTTTCAGCACACCGTAGCCGTGCTCGTCCAACTGGGCCGTGGCATGGGCCGCCATGTCCTCCGGGGCCCCGTGATGCACAAAACCCATGAGCGTGATGCCGGACCGCACCTTGCCGCCCATCAGCTGATACACCGGCACGCCCAGGGCCTTGCCCTTGAGGTCCCACAGGGCCATCTCAACGCCTGAATAGGAGAAGTAATGGTGGGGGAGTGCGGCCTTCATCTCCCGGTTCAGCACCGTGATCCGCATGGGATCGGCACCCACGACCACGGGGGCCAGATGGTGCCGGATGTTGGCCAGCATGCCCACCGCGGTTTCTCCATAGAAGGGGGCGTCGACCGAAGCCTGGCCCAGGCCCGTGATCCCCTCGTCCGTTTCCAGTTCAATCAGAATGGTCGGGGCCTGGTCCCACGATCCATAGGAGGTGGTCAGGGTCTCCGAGCGCGGGATGTTCAGCAATCGGGCCTTGAGGCTGGTGATCTTCATTGGGCACTCCGGTTGGCAAATGAGACTCTAAATGCTGGCGATAAACCGCTTCATCCGGGCCGTGGCACGGGCAATGTCGTCCAGCGACTGCAACAATGTGATGCGTACATGGTCGGTTTTGGGATCGCCGAAGAGGGTGCCGGGGAAAATCATGACGCCCTCCTCCTGCAGCAACCGCAGGCAGAACTCCTCCGAGTCAAGACCGGTGGAAGCCACGTTGGCATAGATGTACATGCCGCCGCCCGGATGGCCGTAGGTGAGATCCATGTCGTCCAGGGCCTGCATCAAGGCCTGACGGCGCTCGTCGTAGGCCCGGCGCATGTCCTCCACCGCACTTTGTGGCCCCGTCAGCGCCGCCAAGGCTGCCTGCTGCATGGGTGTGGCCGTACAGATACTCATCGTGTGCTTGACTTCGACCACCGCCTCAGCGAATTCCCTGGGTGCGGCGAAGTAGCCGACCCGCAGGCCGGTCATGGCGTAGGCCTTGGCAAACCCGTTGACGGTGATGGTCCGCTCCCGCATGCCGGGGAAGGTGGCCAGCGACACATGCTCCAAACCGTCGTACATAAGCTTTTCATAGATTTCATCCGAAATCACGATGAGATCGTGTTCAACGCACAGCTCGGCGAGCTCGGCCAGGCGGGCCGGAGGGATCACGCCTCCCGTGGGATTGTTGGGCGTGACGATTGCAATCGCCTTGGTCCTGGGGGTGATGCGCGCGGCAACGTCATCCGCTGTCAGGGCAAAGTCAAGTGCCTGCGTGGTCGGGACGGACACTACCGAGCCGCCGGCCAAACTCACCATGTGATCGTAGGCGTTGTAGCGCGGTTCCTGCAGCAGCAACTCGTCACCGGGACCGATAAGGGCTTGAATCAACAGATACAGGGCTTCCTGACAGCCGTTCGTCACCACGACTTCATCGGCTGCATAGTCCAGACCGTTGTCTGTTCTCAGCTTGTCGGCGATGGCTTCCCGCAATTCGGGAAGTCCCGCCGGCAGGGTGTAGTGCGTGTCCCCGGCCGCCATCGCTGCCGCAGCCGCCTCCACTACATGGGCCGGCGCGTCGAAGTCGGGATCCCCCCTGCCCAAGGTGATTACGTCATCGAGTTCGGCCGCCATCGCGAGCATGCGGGAGCGGAGGCTTCCCTGCACCCTCGAACGGTGCTGGACAATTCGTGCCTTCAACATCGATTGTTCCCCATGAATTAGGCGTTTTCGATGCCGGATTCCCCGGTTCTTCGTTGTGCGGCCAACACCCGTCACATGATGATTCCACAGGCCCCACCAAACTCAGGCCTCGAACCCTGGAGGGATTCCGGTGGGCCATTTTAGTCGCCGGTCGGCTATCATGAGAACATCCCGAAACCATTTCAACAGGGGAGTTCGATGCGAAACCGCCATATTCTTGTGATGCTGATTGCCTTGTTGCTCGTCCTGGCGGGGTGTGCAGCCCCGGCTGCCGAGGAAACGACGGCGGACGACGGTGTGATGGCACCCAAGGGCGGAGACTTGGTAATCGCGTTCCCGGCGAGCAGCGAGCCAGCCACCCTGGACGGCCATATCGATCCCTATCAGTCTGCATGGCTGTTTGATTCCTTCACCGCCGATCCTCTGGTGCTCCTGGCGCCCGACGCCACTTACCAGGGGGCTCTCGCCGAGAGCTGGCAGTCCATTGACGGCGGTCTCGCCTGGACCTTCAACCTGAAGGCCGGCGTAACATTCCAGGACGGCACCCCGTTCAACGCCGAGGCTGTGAAATACAACATCGAACGCATCCTCGCTCCGGAAACGGCTTCGGCGCAGATGGCCGCCGACCTCGGCGACGTGGAGAGCATTGAGGTTGTTGACGACCTCACCGTCACGATCCACTACGCGTCCCCGTCCGTCAATCTGCTCGACGCACTGCGAAGAGTTCCGATTTGGTCCCCGACGGCAGCCGAGGAGCACGGGCTCGCCGATTTCGACAGGCACCTCGTAGGGGCGGGACCCTTTGTACTGGAGGAATGGGTTCCCAACGACCGCATCGTGTTCAGCCGATGGGACGACTACGGTGGCTGGAATCCCATCATGGACCATGAGGGGCCCGCCTATTTGGACAGCGTTACCATCAACTTCATCGGCGAAGACGCCGTACGGGCCGCCATGCTGGAGACCGGCGATGCCCATATCATCCGTGAGCTCCCCGCCGCCAACGTCGAGGATTATGAAGGCCGCGAAGGGTTTGAGTTGATTACGGGCTATCAGGCGGGCACCGGCCTGCAGATGGTGATCAACATCCGCAACGCCCCCCTTAACATCCTGGAATTGCGCCAGGCCCTGCATTGGGCCACGGACCAGAACGCCGTCAACGACCTGGCGTACGGCGGCCTCTACCTGGTCTCCGACGGTCCGGTCAACGTGGTGCATCCCTGCTACTGGCCGGGAGCGGCCGACATGTATGGCCACGATCCCGCGCGGGCCGCGGAATTGCTTGAGGAGGTTGGCTACACGGACAGTGACGGCGACGGCATCCGCGAGGCCCACGGAGTCCCGGGGGTCGAGGATGGTACGCCGCTGAGCTTGCGCTGGACCGTCCTGCACCACACCGAAATCGGCGAAGTGGTCCAGGGCCAGTGGCGCGATGTGGGCATCGACCTGATACTCGAACAGGTGGCAGGGCCGATTCAGCTGGAACGGCGGAACGCACGCGACTTCGACCTGATGTACGAGCGGCAGCGCACGCCGGATCCGGCGGTGCTGGAATTGGTGTGGAATTCGGCCAACGACGTGGAAGGCGGCTGGGCCTGGACAGGTTTCGTGAACGCGGAGCTTGACGAGGCCGTGGTCAAAATCCTGCAGGTGGCCGATCCCACCGAGCGGTGCGAACTGGCCCACACGGCACAGCGCATCATTCTGGAAAATGCCGTGATGCTGCCGACATTGAGCCAGCCGCAGTTCTACGCCCTTGATGATTCGGTGCACGGCTTCCAGCTGTCTTCCGAATCGCCCTACTTCTTCCTTCACAACACGTACATCGAATAAGCAGGTCCGGACCCTGCTTTAAACTGTCCGGATTGAGATCGTCAACCCGACCCAAGGAGAATTCGGAATGAGACGTGCACTTGGATTGCTTATGACCGCCGGGCTTCTGCTCCTGGCCTTGGCGTTGGCTGCATGCGTCGCACCCGCGGCGCCGGCAGCGGCGCCCATGGAAGACGAGCCGATGATGGATGAGGAGATAACCCTCACCATCGGCATGAACGAACTGGTCACTTCGCTCGATCCCCCCACCGACTGGGCGATCGCCGCGACTTGGATCCACATGAACATGTTCGACTGCCTGATCTGGCGCAACCGCGAGACGGCGGATTTCGAGCCATGGCTGGCCGAATCGTACGAGAACATTGATGACACCACTTGGCGCCTGAAACTGCGCGAGGGAGTCACCTTCCACAATGGCGAGCCTTTCACTGCGGACGCCGTGGTGTGGACCTACAGCCGCATCATCGAGGCTTCGCGCGACGAGTTCATCACCTACAACCAGTGGCTCTTCATCGATCAGATGAACGTGTTGGACGACTACAACATCGAAATCGTGACCGCCACGCCGGAACCGGCCTTCCTCAGCAAGATGGCAGGCACCGGATGTGGGATCCAGGCCCCTGAACACGGACGGGCCCAGGCTGAGAGCGGCGCGGACTACATGCCGGTGGGCACAGGTCCCCTGATGTTCGACAGTTGGATCAAGGACGACAGCATCACCTTGCGCGCCAATGAGAACTATTGGCAGGGCAAGCCCGACGTCGACGTGGTCATCTGGCGCAACATCCCCGAGGTTTCGACCCGGGTGGCGAATTTGCTGACCGGCGACGTGGACATGATTGTGGCCGTCCCGCCCCAGGACTGGGAACGGGTCAACAGTAACGAAGGCACCAATGTGGTGGACTTCCTGACGACCAGAGTCATGTTGCTGGCCCTGCGCGTGGGGCCGTCCTCGACGATGGAGGATTGGTCGGGACCAACCGCCGATCGGCGCATCCGCGAAGCCATCAGCCTTTCCATTGACCGCGAGGCACTGCTGGGCCTGATTGACGGCATGGGCGTTCCTGTCCTGTCGCGCGTTACGCCCCCCACGCTGGGTTGGGACGCGCAGTTCATCAACCAGTTGGGCGAATACAACCCCGAGCGGGCCAGGGAACTCCTGGCTGAAGCCGGTTACGACGGCGAGGAACTGACCTACCACTCCAGCACGCGCTGGCTGGCTCAGAAGGAGGTTTCCGAGGCGCTGGAGGCCATGATGGAGGCCGTGGGTCTCAACGTGGATCTCCAGGTTCTGGACGTCACGACGTTCAACGAACAGGTCTATCGTCCCAACCGCAACGAAGAGATTTACATGACCGCGCTGGGCAACTCCTTCTTTGATCCGTGGATCACGGTGTTGTCGGAACGCTCGGATCGGCGGGAGCGCTCGGGATGGGCCAGCCCCAATGCCGATGCCGCGGACGAACTGATCAGGGCTGCGGCCGTGAACATGGATCCGGAAGCCCGAGGTCAACAGTATGTTCAGATTCAGGAACTCATCGCGGAAGACATTCCCTATGTCTACCTCTACCAGATGCGGGACACCATCGGCCTGAGCGACACGTTCGCCTGGGATCCGCCCCTGGACGGGTTCATCTGGCTGGGCAACATCGACTACACGCCCAACAACTAGCGACCGTATCGTTCGATGGTCAAACGGCGGAAGGCGGGAGTTTGTTCCCGCCTTCCGCTGCCATCACCCCGCGGCACCGGGGCTTGACGCCGGTGGATGACCGATGCTGGCCTACCTCGGCAGACGGCTGGCGCAGCTTGTTCCCGTCCTGCTGCTGATTTCACTGATCGTTTTCCTGATCCTGCACGCCCTGCCCGGCGATCCCGCCATGCTCATGCTGGCCGGCGCGGAAGGGGGCGCGGTCTCCGCGGAACGCATCGCCGAACTGCAGGAGGCCATGGGGCTCAACGATCCCCTGCCCGTCCAATACGGCCGCTTCCTGTTGGGAATCCTGCGCGGCGACCTGGGCGAGTCGATCCGGCTCCGGACGCCGGTGACGGAGGTCATCCTGGAGCGGTTCGCATTCACCATTCAGCTGAGCCTGGGCGGCCTGGCCTGCGCCTTGCTGCTGGGCATCACCACCGGGGTCCTGTCCGCCCTGCGCCCGAACGGCTGGACCGACGTGCTGTTCAGCCTCATGGCCTACTTCGGCATGTCCATGCCCCTTTTCTGGCTGGGCCTCATGCTGATCTTCCTCTTCGCCTTCCAGCTCAAGTGGTTCCCGCCGTCGGGTTCGGAAGGTCTTGATCGCCTGGTTCTGCCCAGCCTGACCCTGGGTTTCGTCTCCGCGGGCGCCATCAGCCGCCTGACGCGCTCTTCGTTGGTGGAGGTCCTGCACGAGGACTACATCCGAACCGCCCAGGCCAAGGGCCTGGCCCGGCACCGGATTGTGCAGAGGCACGCACTCAAGAACGCTTTGATACCCGTGGTCACCATCGTGGGCCTTCAATTCGGCGGCATGCTGGCCGGGGCCGTCGTGACGGAGACGGTCTTCTCCCGCCCGGGCCTGGGACGCCTGGTGGTGCAGGCCATCCTTTGGAAGGACTATCCCCTGGCCCAAGGCATCATTCTGTTCATGGCGGTGCTCTTTCTGTCCGCAAACCTGCTGGTGGACATCTCCTATGCCTGGCTGGATCCCCGCATCCGCATCCATTGAGATGACGCCGCGGTCCGGTTCCGCTCCCGCATTCACCCGTTGGCGGACACGAGCAGGGGTCGATGTCCCGTTCATCGCCGACCACTGACCGCAGCAGGTGTCCCGACCATGTTCAGGCGCACACTCAGGACGTTCGGTTCGCAGCCACAGGGGGTCATCGGACTCGGCTTGTTGCTGGTCTGGCTGCTGCTGGCCCTGAGCGCAACCCAACTGGTGCCCTACGACCCTCTGGAGCAGGGCCTGCCGCCGGCCCGAGCCGGCGATTCCCCGGTCCGGCAGGCACCTTCAAGCCTCTATTGGTTCGGCACGGACGAACTGGGGCGCGATGTCCTAAGCCGGGTCCTGGCCGGAGCCCACATCTCGCTGGCCCTGGGCTTCATCAGCGTTTCGATCGGCCTGGTGGCCGGCTCCACACTGGGTCTGGTGGCCGGCTTCTACGGCGGCTGGGTGGACGGCATCGTCATGCGGGCCATGGACGCCCTCTTGGCGTTTCCCGGTATTCTCCTGGCCCTGGTGGTAATCGCCGCCCTGGGCACGAGCATCCAAAACGTGATGATTGCCGTGGGCATAGCCATCGTGCCCCAGTACGCGCGGCTCGTGCGCGGCCTGTGCCTGACCATTCGGGAACTGGCCTATGTGGAAGCGGCGCATGTGGTGGGCAGCGGTCCGGCCCGCCTCATCTTCCGGCACTTCCTCCCGAACATTGTGCCGCCGCTGATTGTGCTCTCAACCCTCCAGATCGGGCAAGCTATCATCTACGGGTCGGCCCTCAGCTTCCTGGGCATGGGCGCACAACCCCCCACGCCGGAATGGGGCCTGATTGCGGCCAAGGGAAGGGATTTCTTCCGCAAGGCCTGGTGGATTTCAACATTTCCCAGTCTGGCCATCCTCTCGGTGGTGCTGTCGTTCAACCTGCTGGGAGACGGCCTGCGCAGCCTGTTGGATCCCCGGATGCGCATGGTGCGTGCCGCGGACCAGCGAAATTCGTAGAATGGCAGGCAAAGGAGAACCCTGACGTGAAAATTACGAACCTGAACGCGGTGGTGGTGTCCCTGCCCCGCACGGACACCCTGGTCACCTCCTACTCGCAAGCCACGGGTGCCACCACGGTGGTGGTGACCCTCGACACCGACGCGGGCCTGGTCGGCATAGGTCAAACCGCCGTGGCACCGTTGTCGTACGGGGAAACCGCGGAAGGCATCCGGGCCAACATCCTGACCCATCTGGCGCCTGCCGTTATCGGTGAGAGTCCCCTGGACATCGAGCGGCTGGTGCAAAAGATGGAACGCGTGCTGCCCGACCACTGGTCGTCGCACGCCGGCGTGGAAATCGCCCTTTGGGACCTCAAGGGCAAGGCCCTGGGCATGCCGATCTATCAGCTGCTGGGCGGCAAGGTGCGCGAGGGCGTCGATCTGATGGGGTTCGTGCACCATGGCGAACCCGAGGCCATGGCGACAGAGGCAACCGCCACCCTGGACCGCATCCCCTTCCCCGTGCTGAAAATGAAAATCGGCCTTGATCCGGACGACGATGTCAGACGGTACGCCGCGGTGGCCGCCGCCGTGGCCGGCCGGTCCGTGATTCAGGTGGACGGCAACGCCGGCTACACGCTGGATCAGGCGGTTCCGGCCCTGGCGCGCATGGAAGCATGCGGTTCGTTGGGCATTGTCGAACAACCGGTGGCCCGATGGGCCGACATGGCTGTGCTGGCCCGACGCCTCAACACCCCCTTAATGGCCGACGAAGCCATTTATCCGCCGCCGGACGCGCTGGAAGTCGTTCGGATGAAGGCGGCCACGGTGGCACTGATGAAAATCACCAAGCACGGCGGCATTCTGAATGTTTGGAAGATCGCATCCATCTTCGAAGCCGCCGGGTTCGACCTCTCCATCGCCATCTACTACGATGTCATCGCGGTAGCCGCAGCCCATCTGGCCGCAGCCATTTCCTGTGCACGCTGGCCGTCGCCCTTCACCGATCTGAACGACACGATCCTGTCCGAGCCGTACGAGCCGGAGGGACTGCTCCTGCGCGTGCCGGAGAAACCGGGCCTGGGCGTGGAACTGGACATGGACAAAGTGGAGCGGTACCGCGTCCAGTAGGGACTCCCAGGCAACATGACTACCTACTTGGCCTCGCGCCTGCTCCAGATGGTGCCGTCCCTGTTTCTGCTGACGGTGGTCCTGTTCGCCCTGATGCGACTGGGCGGAGATCCGGTCATGCACCTGGCCCATCCCGAGGCATCGCCGGAGGAGATAGCCGAGATACGCGCAGCCTACGGCTTCGACCGCCCCTTGCCGGAACAGTACCTGAAGCAGTTGCGCATGATGCTGCGCGGCGACTTCGGCGAATCGTTCCGGTTCCGCTCACCGGCCCTGCCCTTGGTTCTCGAAAAACTGCCGGCGACCATGGAACTGGCAGCGGTGTCCATGCTGGTGGCCCTGCTGATCGCCATCCCCGCGGGCCTGCTGTCAGCAATCTTCCAGAATTCGCCCCTTGACCTGGGGGTCACCACCACCTCGACCCTGGGGCGGGCCATGCCCAACTTCTGGATCGGCATCATGCTCATCCTGTTGTTCGCGGTCCATCTCGGATGGCTGCCCGTTTCGGGAAGGCTGGAAACCACCTCGATCATCCTGCCGGCCCTCACCCTGGGGACGAGCGTGGCCACATCCCTGGCCCGCATTCTGCGTTCCAGCATGCTGGAAGTAATTCGACAGGAATACATGACCACCGCCAAGGCCAAGGGCCTGCACCGGTGGGCCGTGGTCCTGGGACACGGCCTGCGCAATGCGCTGATCCCGTTCATCACGGTCTTCGGTCTGCAGATGGCCTGGCTGCTGGGGGGCTCGGTGATCGTGGAGGAAGTGTTTGCCTGGCCGGGCATGGGCCGCCTCCTGCTGAATTCGGTCAAGGTGCGGGACCTGTCCGTCGTTATGGCGGGGGTCTGCGTGTTTGCCCTGGTGGTGATGGGCACCAACCTCCTGGTGGACTTCCTGTACACCGCCCTTGATCCGCGTATCCGCTACAGTTCCTCATGACCACGTCCGGTCCACAAGTGCTTGGGACAGAGCACACTGTCCCCGAACCCCGGCGGTATCGATACCGCTGGCTGTGGCGTCTGCGGCACAGTCCGACCGGCATGCTGGGGGCCGTCATCGTCTTGGGCGTGGTGTTGGTCGTCCTGTTGGGTGCGGCCATCGCCCCGCACGATCCGGAACTGATCGATCTCAAGCAGCGGCTGGTCCCGCCCGTCTGGGCGGAAGGCGGCAGCGTGGGCCATGTGCTGGGGACCGACCAGTTGGGTCGCGATGTGTTGAGCCGCATCATCCTGGGCACGCGGGTTTCGCTCCTGGTGGGGATTGCCGGGGTGGCCTTGGCCATGCTCACCGGCGTGTTCCTGGGCGTGACCACCGGTTTCTGGGGCGGTTGGTGGGACGGTCTTGTGTCCCGGTTCCTGGATACATTTTTGTCCATCCCCTTCATCATCCTGGCACTGGCCGTCATTGGCGTGCTGGGGGTCAAGGGCGGCAACAACATGCTGCGCTTGATCCTCGTCCTGGGCCTGGCCAACTGGGTCATCTTTACCCGGGTGGTTCGGGGCGAAGTCCTGGCCGTCAAGGAACGAGACTATGTGGAAGCGGCCCGAGCCATTGGACAGCGCTCCTGGATGATCATGCTCCGCTACATCCTGCCCAACGTCACGGCCTCCATCATCGTCCTGGGCGCCTTGCAGATTTCCACCGTGATCATCGCCGAGGCATCCCTCAGTTTCCTGGGCCTGGGCGTGCAACCGCCCACCATCACCTGGGGCATCATGCTCGCCGACGGGCGGGATCACCTGGCCACATCGTGGTGGCTGGCCACGTTTCCCGGCATCGCCATCACCATTACGGTGCTGGGCTTCATTCTTTGGGGCGACTGGCTGCGGGACGTACTGGATCCGCGCCTGCGCGAATGATCGCCAGTCACATACCGGAACCCGAAGGAGGGTGGACATGACGTTTTCGATTACGGGTTTTGACAGCACCGGGAAGATGGGGGTGGCCGTAGCCACCCGGTACTGGGCCGTTGGCGCGCGCGTGCCCTACGTACGGCCCGGCATCGCCGCCTTGGCCGTACAGGCCTACGCCCAGCCGTACATTGGCTACGACGTGCTGAACATGATGGCAAATGATCCCGAACTGGACGGTCCGACGGCCTTGCAGACCGTGCTCGACCAGGATCCCGGCAAGGAATGGCGTCAAGTCGGCCTGGTGGACACCAAGGGCAATGTCCAGGGGTTCACGGGCAAGGAAACCGTCGCGTGGAGCGGCCACGCCGTGTCCGAGGACTGCGTGGGCGCCGGCAACATGCTGGTCGGTCAGGAAACCGTCGAGGCCATGACCGAGTTCTTTGGCAACAACTCCGACTTGGATCTGCCCGAGCGGTTGGCCGGCGCCTTGCAGGCCGGCCACTTCGCGGGCGGAGACAAGCGCGGACAGCAGTCGGCCGCCGTGTATGTCGTGGACCGGGAGGAATCCCCGTATGTGGATCTGCGCATCGACGACGACCCCGACGCCATTGCAGCCTTGATGCGCCTAATCCAGGACACGCGCGATGTCGAACTGGTGCGCAGCGCCCACTTTTCCCGGTCGCGGGAATCTCCGACGGTCGCAAGCTACATTGCCCACCGGGAATCCCTGCGCGAAGAGGGCCTGGCCTGACATGGCCGCCGCTCAGGGTCCGCCCGTTGACCGCAGTGACGAGACGGTCTTCGTCACCGGGGCAAACGGCTTTGTGGGCCTCAACCTGCTGGATCAACTTACCCGACAGGGCGTGCGCGTCCTGGCCGGGAGCAGGCGTCCACCGGACATGGATTCGGAGCCCGCGCAGCACCATTTGGTCGAGTGGGTTCCGTGTGACGTAACGAGCAGACGGCAACTGGTCGAGTTGGTTCGGAACAGGAACGTGACCCGGATCCTGCATGCTGCTGCCGTCACCCCTACGCCGGACATTGAACAGGACGATCCAGCCCGGGTGGTGGATGTCAACCTGATGGGTACCGTCAACGCCCTGGAAGCGGCTCGCCTAGGGCAGGTCGCACGCTTCCTGTTTGTCAGTTCGTCGGTGCTGTACCGGGGATTCCCGCCCGAGTGCGGCAGGGCCCGCGAAGGGGATGCGCTCCCGCCCGACAATCTCTACGGCGTCTGCAAGAGCGCCTGCGAAAACCTCTGCCGACAGTACGCCGAAAACTGCGGCCTGTCCACCGTGAGCACAAGGTTGGGCACCGCCTACGGACCTTGGGAACGGGCGAGCTTGTCCCGTTCCAGGATGTCGGCCGTAACGAAGCTCATGACCATGGATGCGGAATCCCGAGCCCGGCCCATCCGCGTGCATGGCCTTGCGGTGGCCCGTGATTACATACACGTCTCCGACGCCTGTGCCGCCATCGCGGAATTGGCACTGCATCCCCGGCCGCGCTGGGATGTCTACAATGTGTCTTCCGAAGAGGCCTTTCCCCTCCAGGACATGCTGGCGGCCCTGCAGGTCGAAGTGCCCGGTTTCCGCTGGGAGCCGGTCAATGATCCCGGGGCTTCGGATTTCGCGTTTGCGGAGACGGATGCCCGCGCGCCCCTGGACCTGTCCCGGCTGCGGTCGGACCTGCCGGGGTGGGAGCTTCGGGATCTTGGCTCAGGCATTGCGGACTTTGCCGCCTGGCGCCGGACCAACACCGCGCAACTGATTTGAACCCAATTGGAGAAGAAACAATGCCCAATCCCTTTGTCGTCGGCGAAGTAGAAGTGCAGCCCGGCGAACGGAAGTTCGGCAACCTGCATGTTGGCCACTTGGCGGCCGGCACCCCCGTGGACATTCCCTTCCAGGTGATCAACGGCGCCATGGACGGCCCGGTCCTGTGTTACGAGTCGACGATGCACGGGTGGGAACCCGTCGGGGCCGAAATCATTCGCCGGGCCATGCTGGAAATCAACCCGGCCGAGCTGCGCGGCACGATCGTCTGCCTGCCGCTGGCCGTGCCCATGGCAGTCGAGTTCGGCGGCACGGTCGAGAGTTCCGGGATGCGCGTGAATCCGGGGGATGTGCTGGACATCAACAAGGTCTGGCCGGGCAAGGAACGCAATGCCTGGCTGACGGAACAGATCGCCTACGTCATCTGGAACCAGGCCATCAAGCACTGCGACTACATCGTGGACATGCACGACGGCACCGGAGCCTGCGACGAACTGCCGGTCGCGTTTCCGCACGCCTTTCCGCCGGAAGGCAAACCCCCTCTGGCAGGGGGCGTGGCCGACGGCACCGGGTCCGAAATCTCCTTTGAGGAGACCGGCCTGACCCGCGAGCGCATGGACGACATCAACGCCAAAATTGACGGCATGGCCAAGGCGTTCGGTTCCCGGGTCATCTGGTGGCGCGAAAACCCCATCAATCCTTCGATGCTCTCGGGCCAGTGCGCAGTGCACGGGATCATTCCCCTGGTAGTCGAAGCGGGCGGCGCCTGCGCCTTGGACTTCGCCGTTGACGAAGGCGCGGTCTGCCTGTTGAATATCGCCCGGCACCTGGACATGATTGACGGTGATCCAGTGCTGGCACCGCAACAGGTCATGGTCTCCAACTATGTGGTCTACCGGTCGCAGACCGGCGGCTACTACATTCCCCACCCGGACCTCGGTTTGGGGGACACGGTGACCAAGGGTCAGTTTTTGGGCGAGGTGGTCGATCCGGTGACCAGTGAGGTACGGGAGCGGTGCGAGTCCCCGGTCAACGGCATCGTGGTGTCGCGCCGGGTCAGGCTGCCGATGAATCCGGGTGGGTACATTGCCCACATCGCCGATCTGGACTCGGTGATGTGGGAACGGAGCAACTGAAGCACGTTGCCCGTTTTCCCTCTTCCGGCCGGGCCGGTTTCCTGGCCCGGCCGGGAGCAGCATCCCGGACAGCCACCCATCCACCACAACAGGCCTCAATCGCCGCCGGAGGCGCCAGGACATGAGTGAAATTGACTCCAAG
The DNA here is from genome assembly GCA_026705565.1 of Caldilineaceae bacterium. Lineage (GTDB taxonomy): Bacteria > Chloroflexota > Anaerolineae > Caldilineales > Caldilineaceae > Bin34. Next base: position 18,755 of record JAPPAJ010000045.1, read on the forward strand.
TTTGTCGGCATCCAAATCAGTCCCGTCAGTTTCGTGGACGAAGGGGTGGAAGGCGTCCTGGACACGCTTCAGGACCGGGCAGGCATCAATGTCCTGATGATTGGCACCATTTCCTGGCTGGGCCTCAAGGTGGGCAGGCGCATTTCATGGGAAATCGAGGGGTTCCCGGACCACGGCGTCCAAGCACCGATGGCGCTCAAGGGCGGGTCCTATCTGCACCACCGCCCCGAGTACTACCAGAACACCTTCATTCGGGACACACGGGCCCACGATCCCGAGTTCGGCGACGAGGATGTCCTGGAGATGGTCATCCCGGAGGCCCGCAAGCGCGGCATGCGGGTCATGCCGGAGATGATGGAACCGCTCTTCAAGTACTCCGGGCACGGTTCGGCGGGCGAGGTGGCCGTCCCGGGCATGGTGCAGTGCATGGAAGTGGACCACATCGGGCGCGTGGGCGGCGAGCCCTGCCTCAACCACCCGGACTACCGCAAGTGGTGGCACTCCATCATGGAGGACCACGCCCGCAACTATGAGATTGACGGCATCATGTGGTGCAACGAGCGCAAGAGTCCCCTGGACAAGATGATTTCAGGGGAGGCCCCGGCCTGTTTTTGCGACCACTGCACGCGCCTGGCCGCCCGCAAGGGACTGGATGTCGAAACGATCCGACGCGCCTTCGACGACGCCTACGCCTACTTCCAAGCGGCCCGAGCCGACGAGGACTTTGTGGACGGCGCCTTCATCGAGTTCCTGCGCATGCTTCTGGCCAATCCCGAAATCCTGCTGTACGAACGGTTCTGGCTGGAAGGAAACCAGGCGCTGGACAAGGAGCTGTACGGGATCGTGAAGTGGTGCAATCCCGACCTGGAGTTTGGCCTGAACATCTGGAACCGCAACCACTTCAACCCCATCCGCAAGGCCCAGTGGCCCTGGCATCCCCAGACCGACTATGCGGACTGGGTCAAGCCCATCACCTATGCCCACCAGTCGGGCCAGATTTACCACAAGGAAATGACGGACTTCCACCAGTCGATTTTCCGGGATGTGTCCGCCGCCGAACTGACTCCGATCATGTACAAGTTCCTCAACCTGGACGAAGCCTCCTGGGACGAACTGATCCAAACGGGGATGGACCCCGACACCTACACATTTGGCCAGTGCCGGGACACGGTCAGGGCAGTCAAGGGCCGGGTACCCGTCTACATGGGCATTGGAGTGGACGCGCCCCGGGTCCAGGCGGACCAGGCAGCCTGCACGCCCGACCATGTGTACCGAAGCGTCAAGGCCACCTACCGAGCCGGAGGCCGCGGCGTCATTTTCTCGCCCAACTACGCCGGCATGAACCTGACGAGCCTTGACGGCGCCGGGAAGGCATTGGCGGAACTGGGCCTCAAATAACCGCCCGCGAGGAGTGTCGGTAGAACTTCGGGACGTAGCGGCATGTCTGGCCGCGCCCCTCGGTCACGAAGACATCATCCGGTGGGACCGGTCTGCATTGAGCCGTGTCCCGCCGACTGCCATGTGCTTGAATTTACAGCCCAAGCCAACACAACCTGAACAGGAGAACCACCATGCCCGAACAAGCCCCCTGGCGATTTCAGAAAGTAATCAAGCCCATGGTCGACATCCCCAAGGAGCATATCGTGCTCGGGGGCCTGGTGTTGACCTGCCAGGGGAACGAGGCCATTCCCAACGGGTTCGTGGAAATCCAAGACGGCCTGATCAAAGCCGTGGGCAGCGTTGACGAACTCGGCTCACGAGAGTCCGAACTCGTTGACACCGGCGGAACCCTGTTGCCTGGGCTGTTCAACAGCCATGCCCACCTGGCCTGGGACGGAGTCCACGACCTGGCGCGCCAGTCGCTTGACGACTCGCCGGAAATCAGTGCCTACAAGTCCGCCGGCAACATGCTGGTGAGCCTGCGGTCAGGGGTCACGACGGTGCGCGACCTGGGCATGAACACGGCCAACCTGCACGCCAAGCAGGCCGTCGAGCAAAACATTTTCCCGGGGCCGCGGCTGCTGGTCACCGGCGAGGCCATCGTGCAGACCGGCGGCCATACCTACTGGTGCTGCCGCGAAGCGAGCGGACCCGACGAAATGCGGCGCGCCGTACGGGACCAGGTCCGGGCGGGGGCCGATCTGATCAAAATCATGGCCTGCCACGACACCCTGGAATTCACGGACGAGGAGCTGACGGCCGTCATTGACGAATCCCATCGCAACGGCCTGCCCATCACAGCCCATGCCACCTACAACGACGCCATCAACCGTGTTGCCCAATTTGGAATCGACGTGGTCGAACACGGCGGCAGCATGACGACCGAGACCATCGACCTGCTGGTTGCCAAGGGCATCCCGGTGGTGACCACATTTGCTCCCGTGTTAATGCAGAGCCGACCCGAAATCGCGCGCCGCTTCGACATTCCGGAATGGAAAATCGAGGAGCGCCAGCGCGCCGTCAGCGACACCTCGCGCTATCAGGGGTTGGTGGACGCGGCCGCGGCCGGGGTCACGATCGTGTTCGGCACCGACGCCGGCAGTCCGGTGGTGGGCCACGATGTGATTGCCCCCGAGATGGAGTTCATGGTCAAGCTTGGGGTCGTGCCGGACAACTACGCAGCCCTGCGCAGCGCCACCTGCTCCGCCGCCGCCCTCAGCGGCCTGGAGAACGAACTTGGAACCCTGGAGGCAGGCCGACGCGCCGACGTGATCGTAGTGGACGGCGATCCCCGCGACGACATCCATGCCATGGCGACGGTCAAACGCACCTATCGCGACGGCATGCGGATGGTGTAGTCAGCGGATCCCACACCCCCAAACCTGCTGCCTTCGTGACGCGGGGGACGGCCACTCGGAACAATCGGGGGCAACCTGCCAAGCACGTAGCCCCGGGTTTACACGACTGAGCCCGGGACCTGTGCGTTCAGGGACCTCGGAATCTACAGGGAAACGCGCCGGCCCTCCCGGGCGGACTGGTAGGCAGCGTAGATGACCCGGGTCACCTCCAGTCCCAGCACGCCGTCGCAAGGCGTCGGTTTGTCGTTGACGGCACAGTCGATGAAGTGGTGGCACATGGCCACATGACCGGAACTCCAGTCCTCGTCCGGAATCGCGGCGTTCCAGCCGGCCGTGGTGCTGGCCTTTTCGTTCAGGTAGGTGTCCCCAAACACCTCCTGTTCCGGCGCGTAGAGTTCCACCAGATCGTGTGGGGCGATGTTGCAGCGAATGCGGCTGTTGGACAGGAACAGCTCCAGCCAGCTTTGCATACCGCCCAGCACATTGTCGGACCCGTAAGCCACGGAGACGGAACCATCCTCAAACGTGATGAGCGCAGTCGCCCAGGTCTCCACGTCCTGCCAGCCGGTGGCAATTCCGGTATGACGAGCCCTCTGTTCCGCGGCAATCGTGGTCAGGTCGCGGGTTTCCGCCATCACCGATACGGGCCGGATGGGCCGGCCGTTGCGCGCCACCCCCTCCTGCTGCTTGAGATACAGCATGGTTCCAATCGGATGTGCCCCCAAGCGCAACAGCGCGCCCCCGCCCGTGTACCGCCAAATCTTGGAATAGGGTGAGTGGGAGCCGCAGTGGGCCTCCCCGCCCCGCATTTCCAGGATGGACCCGCCGGACCTCACCATGAGACCCTCGGCCCTTTGAACCGGCGGGGCGAAAATCCAGTTTTCGCCGTACATCAACTGTACGCCGTTGCTCCGGGCCGCCTCCACCATGGCCGTGGCCTCCTGCGTGGCGTGCTCCAGCATCAAGGCCGGATCCCTGCCGGCGATGTCGGCATCCGTGGCGTCGACCGGAAGATCCTGGCCCGTGTAGGCGGTCAGCGGCTTGGTGCAGACCACATGCTTGCCGTGTTCGGCCGCGGCGACCGCAATGTCCCGATGGACATGGTTGGGCACGCACAGGTCCACCATCTGGATGTCGGGGTTCGCCAACAACTCCGCCACGTCGGTGTGCCACTGCGCAATCCCGTGCTGGTCGGCGAAGCTGCGGGCACTGTCCGCCGACCGGGCCGCCACTGCCGGCACGGTTACCGCATAACCGGGCACCTGCGCGTAGCAGCGCATGCGCGTCTCGGCCAGAAACCCGGCCCCAATCAATCCAATGTTCACCGTTCCGGCCATGGATTCCCTCCTACCCGCACTCGCTTCACTTCCGACCCTGGCCGCCGGCCGACGGCGGGGGGTCCGACAGGATCGGGATATTCTATAATCCAGGCATCCCATCGGATCCAACTTACCAGTGTGCCCCTGCGGGCTGTGACCACCGCGCCAGCGAGCGGCATGCTTGTTCGGATCCTGTCTTGTCCGCCTCAATACGGAGGAAGCACACATGAAACTACGCCTTGCTCGCCGCGAGTTCCTGACCTTGAGCGGGTTGGCCGCCGCCGGCGCCGTACTGGCAGCCTGTGCGCCGCCAACTGCCGCCCCGGCCACGGACGAAGCCGGCGAACCAACCATGGAATCCATCGAACTGATCTGGGACACGTTCCGCGGCACCGGGACCGGCTGGAACGAGGAGCGCATCGACACGTTCACCGAGATGCACCCCAACGTCAGCATCGAGTTCAGGCCCCTGACGGGCTCCAGCCAACAGGACAACTACGGCAAGATGTACGCCCTGTTCGCCGCCGGCGACCTGGGAGACATCTGCGCCTTCGATCCGTCGCACTACCACTTCTGGCGCGCCATCGACAAGAGCATCATCGGGCCCCTCGACGAATACGTGGCGGCGGAAGGCCTGGATCTGGCCGAGTGGTTCGACACGTTCATGCGGCTCCAGTACTTCAACGGCCAACTGTACGGCCTGCCAAGTTGGGGCTGGGCCGGTTTCGACACCCTCGTGACCAACGCGCTGCATTTCGAGGAAGCAGGAGTCGACCTGCCCGATCCGGTGGGGCACGAAACCTCCATGGCCACCATCGCCGAATGGGCACATCTCCTCCGCGACGAGGATCAGGGCCGGTTTGGACTGGCCATATCCCACAGCGAAGCCAACATGGTGGTGCTGTGCCGGGCCTTCGGAGGCTACCTCATCAACGAGGAAGGCACCCAGTCCATGCTGATGGACAGTGCGGAATCGCAGGAAGCCATGCGCTGGGCCTACCAGCTGTCGGTCGAGGACCAGGTCCTGCCGTCACCCGATGACATCGGCGGCAGCTTCGGAGCCGCCCTGCTGGCCGGCAAGCTGGCCATGAACTGGTGCGGTTCCCTGTGCGTCCGCAACTTCGATCGGGACATCGAGGACACGAATGTCGCCATGGCCTCACAGATCCTGCTCCCGACCCGGGCAGACGGCCGCTATCCCAGCCAGATACGCGGCGGGACCTGGAACATCCTGGCCAACACGCCGCATCCCAGCGAGTCCTTCAAGTTCCTGATGCACATCACGAGCACCGAGGGCAGTTACGGCTTCAACGTCGTCGCGGGGAACGGAGCGCTGGTGCGCCCGGACGTCGTGGACCAGTTGATAGCCGACAACCCCATCCACCAGTGGTTCATTCCCAACCTGGAGAACGGCATCCCGGCCCACGCCCCCGCGAATTCCCGCGGCCGCGAGTACACGGACGCCGTAGCCCAGTGGACCGCACTGCTGCTGGACCGCCATCAACCCGTGCCATTTGAGGAAGGGCTGCAGAACCTGCACGACAACATTCAGAAAGTCCTGGACCAGGATCCGGCGTAAACCACCCGGATCCTGTCCCATCCCGGACAGGGCTGTACGCCCTGTCCGGGGCTGCCCGCGGACCGAGCCAACGCCATTGTCCGGTTGATTGGGTGCACC
>JAPPAJ010000398.1 GCA_026705565.1 Caldilineaceae bacterium
CCTTTACCTCCGTAAACCATGCCGACAAGACGGTTTTCCACTCAGGGTGCCGGTTCCAGCAGGCCCTTAGTGCTGACTTGGATACGACATGCATGAGTTCCCGCAGCCTCCCTCCTAGGCAACGTTTATGGGATTATACTACAATGTTCCCACAAATGATACGATTTAGGTGATTGTCTTCTCTTTCCTGATTGCAGGCTCCTTTTTACTCGCTGTGGTCCGCCTCCAAACGTCCAGGTCAATTGGTCTCCGGAGTTGTTGTGGCCTCTCGCTGCAGGGATCGGGAGTTGCCTACAATGAAGGCTGAAGGGTGTTGGTAGCTGGGTTGCCACTGCCATGCCTGCGCCACGGACACGGGCCACCGCAAGTTTGACCCACGTGCTGCGGTTCGAGACAGAGCGGCGAGTTTGTTTGGAGTGATATCGAAACCAGCGTGAGTGCAGCAGTCGAAGGTCTGGCGACGGACCGGCCGTTGGAGGAAGGCGGTTCCGGGATGACCGTGCCGCGGTCCGCATTCCGGTTCATGTTGACCTTGATTCAAGGTCGGCGGCTGGTGTACATCCTGCTGTGCGTGGTTGCCGGCGGGATGTTCACCGTGTCCACCATCGTCGGGCCGCTCCTGATCCGACGCGTGATCCAGTTCATCGAGGCCGGCACCGGCACCGTGGACCAGCTGCTGCCCATAGTCCTGATTCTGGTGGGCATGTACCTGTTGCGCGGCCTGGGTCGGTATCTGTACGGCTACCTCTCCCATGTCGTGGCCTACCAGGTCCTGCACGACCTGTTGACCCGGACCTATGGGCACCTGCAATCCTTCAGCCACCGGTACCTGAACCGCCAACGGACCGGATCGCTGATCGCGCGTTCCGTCAGCGACGTGGAGGCGGTGGAGGACTTCGTGGCCCACGGCATTCCGGAACTCACCCTGGCCGTGGTCGGACCGCTGACCATGACCGCCATTCTCCTGGCCATTGACCCGTGGGTCACCCTGCTGGCCCTGTTGCCGTTGCCGATTGCCTCCTTCATCGTGTACCGCAAGTCCCGGCAAATCCGGTACTTCTGGCGGCAGGTGCGCTCCGGCCTCGCCGAATTGGTCGCCCAGGTGCAGGACAACCTGAGCGGCCTCACGGAAATCAAGCTGTTCAACCTTGAGGCGATCCAGTACCGGCGGGTGCAAGAACGGAGCACGCGGTTCCGGGATGCATCCGTTAGCGCCATGGGGGTGTCGATGATCCCCGGCAGCGTGGTCGAAATTGCGGGCGGATTGGGGTTCATCCTGGTGGCGTGGTCGGGCGGTGCCCGCGCCCTGCAGGGAACCCTGTCCGTAGCGGACTTCGTGCTGTTCGTGTCCTACATCTCGTTCATCTACATGCCGTTCATGAAGCTGGCGGACATGGGCGACACCCTGTCCCGGGCCTATGTCAGCCTGGAGCGCATCCGGGAAACATGGCAGATCCAGGCCGAGATCCGGAGTCCCGTCCACGGACGCGATCCGTCGTGCGACAACCCAAACCTGTCCTGGACCGTGGAGTTCAGGGACGTTGGGTTTGCCTACCGGTCCGACATCAATGCCCTGTCGGAGGTGTCCTTTTCCATACAGCCCGGCCAGACCGTGGCGCTGGTGGGGCCAACCGGCGCCGGCAAGACCACGGTGTCGCGACTCATCCCGCGCCTGTACGACGTGGACGGTGGGCAGGTCCTGGTGGCCGGCATAGATGTGCGGGATTGGCAGCTGGATCCCCTGCGGCGCCACGTGTCGTTCGTGTTGCAGGAGGTGTTCCTGTTCCACGGCACCATCCGCGACAACCTGCTTCTGGGTCGGCCGGATGCCTCGGAGGCGGATTTGCACGAAGCCATCCGGATGGCCCACGCGACCGAGTTCATCGAGGAAATGCCCCACGGGCTGGAAACGGTGATTGGGGAACGCGGCGTGCGCCTGTCGGGCGGGCAAAGGCAGCGCATCTCCATTGCCCGCGCCCTGCTCAAGAACGCTCCCATCCTGGTTCTGGACGAAGCCACCTCCAATGTGGACGTGCTCACGGAACTGGCCATCCAGGAAGCGTTGCAGACCCTGATGGAGGGACGCACCACCCTGGTCATCGCGCACCGCCTTTCGACGATCCGCAACGCCCACAAGGTGTTGTACATGGAGGACGGCCGGATTCTCGATGCCGGGACCTTTGATCAACTGGTGGCGCAGGGCGGCGGCTTCGCCCGCATGGTGGAGGCTCAGAGCCTGTTGCAGACGGTCTGACGCGAGCCTGCGGCTCCAATGGCCCGCAAGTCGTCCGACGTGTTGCCGCCCCCGCCGCGGGCCGGGAAGGGCCGGTTGCTACTTCTGAAGTTCCGCCTGCACGTGTTTGACCACGTTGGTCAGGCCCTGTTGCAGGTCCACGCGATTGGACCATCCCCAGCTGGAACGGGCCAGCGACGTGTTGAGATAGGCCAGATCCACTTCTCCCACAGGACGTTCAATGTTGACCGGGGCCCGGTGGTAGTGGGTCAGCGATGCCAGCTTCTGGAAGATCTCGTTGACCGTGGTGGGCTGTCCCGAGCCCACGTTGAAAACGCCCCGGGCGCGGTGCTTCAGGGCGGAGAGGCAGGAGTCGACGGCATCGGACACATAGAGGAAGTCCCGGGCCTGCGTGCCGTCCCCGTGGATCCGGATCTCCTGATTCTTGAGCATGGCCTCGGTGAAGATGGCCACGACGCCGGCTTCCCCCTTGGGGTTTTGGCGCGGGCCATAGATGTTGGCGAAGCGCAGGACGGCACTGGGAAAGTCGTAGGCCTCCCGGTACAGGGCCAGATGCTGTTCGATGGCCAGCTTGTTGGCGGCGTAGTTGTCCTTCGGGTTGATCGGATCCTCTTCGGTGAAAGCCTTGTGGCTGCCGTCGGCCTGAATGCCTTCGCCGTACACGGCGCCGCCGGAACTGATGAAGACAAACTGTTCGATGCCGGCGGCCCGCGACAGCTCCATGAGCGCCAGGCTGGCCGAGACGTTGACCGCGGCATAGCCCACGGGATCCTGCATGCTTTCGCGCACGTTGACGCGGGCCCCCAGGTGGAAGACGGCCTGGATTTCGTTGCGCGTGAACACCTGTCCCATGGCCGCGTGATCCGTCAGGTCCATGCGGTAGAACATGGCCTTGGTGTTCACGTTGGCCTGACTGCCGGTGTGCAGGTTGTCAATCAGGAGGACGTCATGGCCCGCGTCGACCAGGGAATCCACCAGGTGGCTGCCAATGAACCCGGCTCCGCCGGTGACCAGAACCTGCATGCTGATACCTCTGCCGACTTCAGTCCTGGTCCGGCGTCCCCGCCCGTGCTCGGCAGACGGCATCCAAGTATCGCTGCTCGGTTTCGAGCATGTGGGCGAGCACCGTGCGTACGGACCAGGATCCCGGTTCGGGCGATGCATCCAGGTCGTCGTCCTCCAGGCCCGTTGTGGCCGCGAGCACCTGGCCCCAGGCCCGTTCGGCCTCGGCCAGCATATGCTGGGGCATGGTGCGGCTGCGCTGCAGATCCTCGCGCGCCTTCTCAATCTGGTTGGCGTGTTCCCGCATGTGTTCCCCGAAGCGCAGCAACACGCGCCGCACCTCATCCCATCGGGGCAGGTCCACCGGCACGGCGAAGTCGGACTCCGGAACGTCGGACAGTTCCGCCATGGTCCGGTCCCGCACGCTGCGGATTTCGGCGAGGAGTGAATTCAGTTCATCGCGTTGCATGTTTACCTGCCTGGCCCGCAAGGAGCCGGGGGCCATTGTAGAAACCGCCGCGCCGCGGAGCCAAAATCCCGACTTCGGTTTCGGGTACGGACGGCTCCGCGGCGGGTGTTTGGGCTAGACTTGCCCCATCACATTCATGTCAGAGGACAAACAGTCACATGGCACGCGAGAGACTCGAAAGCAAGCTGGCCGAGATTCGGGCCGCCCGGGACGAGGTGGTCGAACTCCTGCAGAACCGGCAGGACGACATTCACTCCATCGAGTTCCCGGAGAACTACTGGAAGACCATGGCCCATCTCATGTGGCGTTACGGCGACCACATGCGCGAACACACCAACCAGATCGCCAACACGCGCCGCGGCACCGGTCTTGTACATTCCGAGGTTCAACGCAAGCTGGCGGATGCCGAGCGCTCGTGGGGCGAACTCCTGGGCGAACTGGTCGGCTTGGACGATGCGGATCTCGACAAGACCACTGGCGAGGAGGATTGGTCCGTAAGCGAGACGCTGGATCACATCCTCAGCGCCGAAATCCACTACCTGAACGCGGCCAAGAAAGGGTTGCAGGGACGCGACTGATTCCACCCGGTCTTCAGGCGGGTACGGACGCGCTCCCCAGCTGCTCGCGCATCCAGGCGCGCAGGGGTACGTCCTCCTCCTGCGGTGAGGAGTATCCGTGCCCGCCCGACAGGCTGATGCCCAACAGTTGTTTCTGGATGGGATCGGCATCGTCCAACCACTCCTCGATCCGCATGTCGTCCCGGGGTCGGAGCCACCGGTAGCTGTAGCCGTAGAAGAGCACCTTGCGCGTCACATCGGAGGTGTTGGGACTGGAGGCGTGGAAGATCCGGCGATCGAAGAACACGGCCGTGCCCGGCTTGGCCAGTACCGGCATGCCCCCGCGCGGCTGCCCGTCCACGATGTCCTCCAGCTTGTTGGTCAGATGGCTGCCGGGCACCACATACAGGTTGGCCCGTCCCGGCACGGACGTGTCCGTGAGGAAGTAGGCGACCTTCAGTGAGATGCGGGGCTGGGGGTCCGTCTCCAGTTCCTGGTTGAGCCGGCCGCTGTCCTTGTGCCAGTTGTAGCCGGGGTCCGGCTCGCCCGGCTGCAGGGGCGGGGTCCAGATCAGGTGGGAGTGGTAGAGCTGGATGTTCCAGCCCAGGATGTTCCACACCTTGGGAAAGGTGGTGGGGCAGTCCAGCAGGTCCATGAACTCCCTGTCGCGTCCAATGAAGTCCAGGTAGTTGATGCGGGCATTCTCTTCCAGCCCCTCCTGGTCGCGGTAAATTGCAATCAGGCGATCCACGGCGGCGTTGGCCCGTGCCACCGTTTCCTCCGAAATGGCGTTCTCGACCAGGAAGTAGCCATCGCGGTCGAACGCCTCCCGTTCCTGGTCGGTCAACTGGTGCTTGAGCCATTCGGACTGCATGGTGGTTCTCCCGGCCGCAACCGTCCGGGAGACGGGGAGGCCAATGGTTGGTTGAGGGTGCCGGGAATCTTACCCGTGTCGCATGTGCGCCGGAATCCAGCTCGGTGGGTTATTCAAGTTGTAAGTTGTGCGCGCCGACGGTAGTGGCTGCATTCGACCATCCAGGCATGCAGCCGCTCCCCATCCAGCTAGGCCCGGACGTGGCGGGGGCTGGGCACGATGCGCAGCCACTACCGCCACAGGAGGCACTGCACGTCCACAGGCTCAGGCCGAGTCCGGCCCGCGGGACCGTTTGAAGGCGGCCAGGCTGCCGGCGGACTTTTTTGGACCGGGGGTACCGCGTCCGGGAGCGTGGTCGCCCGTAGCATGGCCGGCAGGGGCAGCGCGATGTGCCGGCACCTGCCGGAAACCAACCCGCACATGCTCGTTGCCAACCATGGTCAGCACATGGGGACTGGGACCGCGCTTCCAGCTAGCACCACAGGTCGGTCAAGTGGCCGTAGACGGAATCGCCTGCCACCCAGGCTACCGGCAGCCCCTCCACGTAGGCTGATGTCTTGGACTGCCTACGGGGCCGCGTGGCTGGTAATGCGGCGACCGCGCAGTCCTACGTACGGCGGCACTTGGCTGAACAGCCACCCTGATTTCTTGTTGCAGTGTTAGTCCCGGGCTCCATAATCCAATAGCAGTTGGATTGCGGCTTCTTGACCCCGCTGTATAGCAAAGCGGAGCGGAGTCCAGTCACTCAGTGTCCGAGTGTTGGGGTCGATTCCGTATTCCAGCAGCAGGCGGATGATCTCCACATGCCCGTCTCCGCCACCATTCGCCGCAATGTGGAGAGGGGTCCAGCCACCATGCAGTGTGCGAGCGTAGGGGTCGGCACCTGCCGCCAGTAGCAGGCGGATGATCTCCACATGCCCGTTGCCGCCACCATTCGCTGCAACGTGGAGCGGAGTCCAGGCATCATGCAGTGTGCGAGCGTAGGGGTCGGCACCTGCCGCCAGTAGCAGGCGGATGATCTCCACATGCCCGTTGCCGCCACCATTCGCTGCAACGTGGAGCGGAGTCCAGGCATCATGCAGTGTGCCGTTGGGGTCGACTCCGTATTCCAGCAACAAGCGGATGATTTCCACATGCTCGTCTCCGCCACCATTCGCCGCAATGTGGAGCGGAGTCCAGGCACGATCCAGTGTACGAGCGTAGGGGTCGGCACCTGCCGCTAGCAGCAGGCAGATGATCTCCACATGCCCGTTGCCGCTGCTACTCGCCGCATTTTGGAGTGAGGGACAGCAGGATGACCAAACCTCAAACCTCGAAGCAGCGTCACTCGCCGCATTATGGAGCGGGGTCCGGCCATTATTCAGTGTGCGAACGTTGGGGTCGGCACCTGCCGCCAGCAGCAGGCGGATGATCTCCACATGCCCGTCTCCTCGACCATTTGCTGCAATGTGGAGCGGGGTCTGGTCATTATTCAGTGTGCGAACGTTGGGGTCGGCACCCGCCACCAGCAACTGTCGCACTTTCTCCACATCATTTGCGTCGACAGCCGCAAACAGCTCGTCCACGTCTGCTTCCGAGGCGTTGGCAACGGCCTGGACGGCTTGCTGCTGGACTTGGGATGCCGGCAACACCATCCGGTCCGAGCGTGCAGAAAGCGAGGACTGTCCGACTGGCACTGCGGTCAGCGAATGCAGCGATGTGCCGCCGGCCCCGGTGAGGGTGACAGTCCGTCCCGCGCCCGTTGCCACCGGTGCCGTGGTCATCCAGGTTGTGGGATCCTCCATTCCGATGGCCTGAAGTTCAAGCGTGGATGCGTTGACATCCGTGTGCAGGGTATACCGCCCAACCCAAACCTGCGGCAGGAAGTTGCCTGCAGCATCCCCCAGTTCGGGATGGGTCGTCAGCAAGTACTCGCCGGCCGGCAGATCTTCCGGAAGCCCAACTCGGATGACGGTTGCTCCTTTCGCCAGTTCCAGATCCAGGGACATTTCCTGGAAGAGTGCCGGACCCGGCGCGAATGCATCCCAGTACAGTAACCGCACCATGGGCTCGTCCGGGATGTCCAGCGCCACGGGTTCGCTGAAATGCAGGGTCAGGGTACGGTTCGGGTTCGCCACCGCCATCAGCTCGAGCGCGCGGACCGTGGGCGTGACACTCAGGAGCCGGGGCGGCTGGGCGTCCGCGACCGTCTCCAGGGTAAAGTGCACTTCCGTCGTTTGGCCCTTGCCGTTCACGTAAACGAGTTCAAAACGGGCAGGGTCCACCAGATTCGGAATGTCCCCGTGAGCCAACGCAAAGGTGAAGGGTGCCGAGGTATCCGTCAAAAGCCTTTCGCCTTCCTGATACAACTCCACGCGGCGGAGCAGGGCTTTACCCGTAGTGGAGGCCTCAAAGGTTGCATTGCCACCAGCTTCCCAACTGCCGGGCGTGCGATTGGTGCGCAACACGGGCATTAGGTCGGACGCAGTGGTCTGCACCCCCAAGGCATTCCAGGCGGTTACCCCTTCGGTCCCCGAGGCCGTATAGGTAATGCCATCGATCACGGTTAGGTGCTCCAATTGACCGGTTCCGGGCAGAAGCCAGACAGGTGCTGCCTGCATGCGGCGGGGAGACACATCCAACACGGCCAGGAAAGGGCTTTCGGTGACGGCATACTGAACCAGTGCCAACAGCAGACTGTCGCCAATTGGCCACAAGTCCCGGATCATGCCGTGCTGGAAATTGGGCCGGCTGACTACCTGCAATTCCAGCGGATCAGTGGCATCCAGTGTGGTTAGGCCTTGCTGGCTGCCCACATGGATCCGATTGCCCAACACCGACAGCGGTCGTCGCCACTCTCCGGATGCCGGATTGCCGGGCACCCACGCATGGCCCAAAGGATGGAGTTTCGGTTCATTCCCTTCCTCCAACACGAGATAGGTGTGCAAGGCACGGGACGTGAGCACATACAGGGTATCCAGCCGGAAGGCCAGATTCTCAATGGGGTATTCCAGAGTCAGCAGGGGCACGGGGTCCGGAGGTACCTCCGGAGAATCCCCGGGAATTGCCCCACTGGTGACAGGAATGCCCTGCAGTTGGCCCCGGTTGTCTCCCAGGAACATCCAGTCCGGACTAAAGGCCACGGACCGCCAATAAGGCATGACCGGCTCGGTTTCGTTCTCGCTTTCCTCTCCCTGTGGAGGCAACGAAATCATCTGAACTTCCTGCAACGCCGATGCAGTCGGGTCTTCACCGACGGAAATGGAAAACAGGGCTCCCGCCAGTGATTCGGCCAGCAGGTGGCCGGGATGGTATGGATCGCAGTAGACAGCAACCAGATCGTCCCCAAACATCTCCTGCGGTTCCCTGTGCCATTCCCGGAGCGTATTCCCGCCTTCCACTTGGAGCAACGCGAGGCCTTCCTGTACGTCCGCAACTGCCAGTTGCTTAGGGGTTACGGCGCAGATGTCCATGGCATAGCCCGGAGTATCTGCTTGGGTCAGCAGCCCGGAGGTGTTGGAACCTGTGTCCCACTCCTCTCGGGGAGTCTGAGCTTCGGGATTGGAACCCAGGACCCATTCGCTCAGATCCGTCAAGCCGTCCCCGTCGGTATCCGGCGAGTCCAGGGAACCCGCCAGCACCGGAGGCACCAACTGGGCCGACAACTCCGGGTTGGTCTTGAAGGAGGTCAGGGCAGCCAGATCCTCGGCCCGGTCGTAATACACGACCGTGAAAGTCCGCTCGGACCCCAGCCACACGGCATCCCCCAGACCGCTCGGACGCGTGACTCCGCGGATTTCAAAGCCGGTTTCCCGGTCCACGAGCAGATAGTTCAGGGGACGCGCGACATGGCGCCGTGCCGGTACGCCGGGCAAACGTTGGGTGTTGAGCGACGCATCCAGCACGGCCAGTTCGTTGGCAATCGCGGCGGTGGCGCCCTGGAACTCCGCGGTCGCCTCCCGCAATGTACCCAGTACTGTCTCCAGCGTGGCCAGGGCCGCCACGTCGGCTTGGCCGGCTGCCAACTCGGCCACGTTGTGCAACAGGGCATCCCGTTGGTCCGGGGCAATGTCCGCGCCTAGGGACAGGGAAGCCAACAGTTCTTCTTCGGCGGCGGTGAGCTCACCGCCGCCTTCACTGTACGATGACAGCATGTAGAGGGCCAGCAGCAGCAGGGATTGCGAATTCAGGGCGGTTTCCTCCTCCGCAGCCACTTCGAACCTCAGGGCAGGCTGGGCAGCGACGGGAAGTGCGAGCTTCGTGCCCCCGACAGTCATCCCCGCAAGTCGGAGATCCGAAGCGATGACCCAATCCTGCAATCCCGGAGCCCGGGCTTCGCTTGCGGAAGAACTGACAGTGGTCGGACTGTTCACCAACTGTTCGAAGAACCCTTGGAATCCTCCTGCTTCATACAGATCTTGTTGAGCTTTTGCAATTATCCCAAGCAGATCATTCTGTAGTTTTTTGGCCGCTTTCAGACTGGCATAGGCGGATGTCAATAGAGATTCGGCATTCTCCGGAACTTCATAGCCGTTTGCCAACCACCTATCACGAGTGATCTTGGCCAACTCCGTGGGACGAGTGTGCGGCTGATCCTTGAGCATTTCATCCATATGGGCGGTCAACTTCCCCTTATGGCCAAAGTGCCTCAAGTTGCCTACATGGGGATTCAAAGTCCTTAACCTGTCTGTCACTTGTCCAACTATAGACTCTATTCCAGAAACATTTGAATCAAACAATTTGTCCAACTGTCTAGCGGCCCATTGGGACGCTGGGAAGTCTAGAAATTCCTTCACAATATCTTTACTGTCTTGCATCCTCTTTACCCATGGTGTCAAGACTCTTCGCAAAGAAGATGGTGCAAACGGAATCAGAGCTAAAGCTCCCCCCACCAATACATTGATACCATCTTTGATACAATTCTCATTCCCTTTTTGTGACTGTCTCTTCTGTCCCAGTAAACCGCTTCCTGACCAGCAAGTTGTCACACGTACAATGTTGAAACCCAGATCAAAGAAATCCAAAGTGGTTTGCGCCGATTCCAAGGTGCCGCTGGCTACTCCTGCGGTCGCCAATCCTGCAGTCTGGGCACCAGAAAGCGCCAACGACAAGGTTGTGACGACACCGTCATGGCAGTCGTCGTATTCTGCCAGGTGCCCTTCTGCTCCCTCCGCGTTGGGATCCCAGTCCAGACACTTTTGGATGCCACCCAGGAAGGCAATCTGACCTTTGGGGCTCTGTTCCTCTTCGGTAACTGTGGCCGGAGTTGGCACTCCTTGACGACGATACACCTGACTTGGAGCGGAATCGGGTCGTAGCCGGGCCTGTTCTATCTGGCGAAGCATGTCCGCAATATCGGCCCCAACCCGTTCCTGATCCGCTTCCGGATAGTACAGCGACACGGCTTCCTCTGGTTCCACCACGTTGTGGGCTGCTGCCTGGATTTCCTGAACTGAGGCATCCGGACCGGCCACCGCTTGCGGAATGGGGGCAAAGGCCCGGGAGACTGCCAACCGATGTCGGTTGTGGGCCGTACCGCACTGATTCGCATTGACGGACGGGGACGCTTGGAAACGGGAGGTCGGTATCGCCGCCACAAATTGGCTGGAGCCGACCGGGAGACCATCAGTTGCCCGTCCGATGCCCGCACCCAATTCGTCGAGGGCCAACGGAAACGGGGATGGTCCGGTTGGAGGAGGGGCAAACTTGGTCGGCTTGATCAATGTCTGGCCTGTGGTACGCAGCGATGACCGTGTGAACGAGCCGAGAGTCGTTTCAGGTACCTGTACCAAGGATGGAGATCCTTCCGTCTGCTGCAGGTCCAGTACCCACTGCCGGAATTGCGGAACCTTTTGCGCAAACAGACTCTCGTCAATGGTCAACGAGTACAACCAGTACGCATCCGGCTGATCGGTGGACACCACATATTGCAGGACCACCAGGTCCCCGCTCGCGGCCATGTTCGGTGGTGAAGGCATCCGGTAGGCCACCATGGCCGTACGCGAGCCCAATGCTTCCGGCAGGGCCAACGCCGGGTCAGCGAAAGTCTCAAAACCCGCATCCGCCAAGGCGTGCAGGTTGGCGGCGAATATTTCCGTCAGATAGGGACCTGCATTCTCCAGTTTCACGGCCACGGCCGAAGCGGCCTGCCCCGGAATTTGGGCCCTATGGATCAAGGATGCTTCAATTTGTTCCGTTCCCGGATGCTGGCTCAGATCGGACCGTGCCGCAGATTCAAATGCCTGCCACTCGTCCTTTGACCGACTCCGGCTGTCCATAGCCCATGGAGCTGCCATCTCCGGACCTGGCGGTTCCGACCTGGTTGCGCGGGCCGGAGTCGTGGGTAGAGCACTGGCGCAGGCATTCAGCAACAACGCGCATATCAGCAACAGTCCCACCCATCCTTGAGGGCATCCGTACAACATCTCGCGTCCCTCCGTTTACGCAGGGCCGCCCACCGTGAAACTCGGAAACTCGCCTTGGGTGCCCACCGACCGGGAACTTCATGGTACCTGGCATCATTCATGCTCCACTCATTTGGGCCAGACGCTTAGGTCCAGCGGCACCCAGTTCGGCAGGACTGGGTTCGGCACCAGATCCATCACGAGGGCGTATTCGTTGCAGCGTTCGTTCTTGGAGCAGTGTTGGCAGTCAACTCCAGATCTTGGAGCTAGGGTCAAGGCGCACAGTTGCTGGTAGCCGCGCGCACGCGCCATGTCGATGATCCGCTCCACCAGCTGGCGGCCGATCCCCTCGCCCTGCCAGTCGGAATCCACCACCAGTGAACGGACCTCGGCCAGTTCCGGTGCCAAGGTAGTCAGGCAGGCACCCCCAATCACCTGCCGGGCCGCCCGAGCCTCCGCCACAGCCACCACCCAGTCCGGCAGGGTTTGGACGATTGACTCGATGGTGCGCGGCAACATCACGTCCTGTGCCGCGTACCGTGCCACGAGGGCCTGAAGACACGGGGCATCCTCAACCCGCGCCTTCTCCAGTTGGTAGAGGCCGCATCCACGGCATTGTTTCAGTTTCGCTGGTTTTGCTCCGATCCCGGAAAGGACAAAAGCCTCCACGCTTTGTCATGTATAACAAAAACAACAAGAGCCTCTCGTCGTGGATTTCATCCCTGTCCTGTCCGTTCCCAAGGCGGTCCGGGTCCAGAGCCGACGGTACAGGGCCTGCTGCCGCACCGTTTCCCGGCCACCGCCGGACGTGACTGTGCGGCAGCGTACGCGATGGTGGCTGGGCTGTACTTGCGTCCGTTCCCGGGACCCACTGGCGCCGCGGCTCCATCGTGCTGGTGGACGCGGCCTGGCTCCCGGGGGCTGAAGGGATCGAACTTCGACAGGCAGGCTTGGTGTGTCGCCCCGGACAGCGTGGCGGATGTGGTGACCAACAACGGGGCCTGCCGGAAGTGCCAGATGTGCTTGATGTACCGACAGCGTCCCGGCAGGTATCGCTACGACACCAGATCCAAAGGCACCCAGTTCGGCGACTTCGTGGGGAGGGGCAGGTCCGCCCGCCGGTAGTTCGGCAGGACCGGATTGGGCACCAGGTCCATCACCAGGGCGTACTCATCGCAGCATTCGTATTTCGGACAGTGCTGGCAGTCCACCCAGACCTTGGGGCTGATGTCCGCCACCTCCACCGGCCGGAAACCCATTCCCAGGAAGAACTCCGGGACCAGCGTCAGGGCGCACAGTTGCTGGTAGCCGCGCGCACGGGCCATTTCGATGATCCGCTCCACCAGCTGGCGGCCGATCCCCTCGCCCTGCCAGTCGGGGGCCACCACCAGCGAACGGACCTCGGCCAGCTCCGATGCCAGTGCGGTTAGGCAGACGCCCCCAATTACCTGCCGGGCCGCCCGGGCCGGGGTCTCGGCCGCGGCCACGACCCAGTCCGGCAAGGTTTGGACGATCGACTCGACGGTGCGCGGCAGCATCACGTCCTGCGCCGCGTACCGTGCCACGAGGGCCTGAAGGCGCGGGGCATCCTCAACCCGCGCCTTTTCCAGCCGGTACATGCCGTCGCGACCTGCGCCGCTAAAGGCCTTGCAGGATGTTGCCCGTAATCTTGACCGCCTGTTCCAGTTCGTCCTCCGTGATGATGAAGGGAGGCACGTAGCGCAGGATGTTGGTGCCGGCGGACACGGTTAGCAGGCCCTGTTCATAGCCCTGGTCCACGACGGGCGTGACGTCGATGTCCATTTCCACGCCGGTGATCAGGCCGCGCCCCCGAATCTCGGTGATGTGGGGCGAATTCAGTTCGGCCAGCAGATCGCGCAGGTGATCGCCCTTGGTCCGGACCGAAGCCAGGAATTCGGGCTGGGCAATGCGGTCCAGGACGGTGCAGGCCACATTGGTGGTCAACGGGCTGCCGGCGAAGGTGGAGGCGTGGTCGCCGGGATGGATCATGTCGGCCACCTTTTGGTTCATGCAGATGGCGCCGATGGGCAGGCCGCCCGCCAGCGACTTGGCCAGGGTCATGATGTCGGGGGCAACCTCGTCGCCCACAATCGACTGGTAGCCCCACAGCGAGCCCGTGCGGCCCATGCCGCACTGCACCTCGTCGAAGATCAGCATCGCGTCGTACTCGTCGGCCAGCTCCCGCAGGCCCTTGAGGAACTCGGGCGTGGCCACGTTGACGCCGCCTTCGCCCTGGATCGGTTCCACGATGATGGCGCACACGCGTTCATCCACCAGCTCGCGGGCGCTGTCCAGGTCGTTGTAGAGAGCGAAGCGGACACCGGGCATCAGGGGCTTGAAGGGATCCTGGTACTTGGACCGCGGCGTGGCCGCCAGACTGCCGAACAGCCGCCCGTGAAAGGCGTCGGAGAAGGCCAGGATGCAGTACTTCTCCTCGTAGTCCTTGTCGTAGGCATAGCGCCGCGCGAACTTGAAGGCGCCTTCGTTGGCATCCGCGCCGGTCAGGCAGTAGTGGACCTTGTCGGCAAAGCTGTGTTCGCACAGCTTCTGTGCCAGCCGGGCATGCGGCGCCGTGTGGTACAGGTTGCTCACATGGTAGACCCCGCTCTCCACGACCTCCATGATGGCGGCCTTCATGTCCGGATCGCCGTAGCCGAGGGCGTTGACGGCGATGCCGGAGACGCAGTCCAGGTAGCTCTTGCCGTCGGCGTCGGTCAGCGTGGCGCCCTCGCCGGAGGCGAAGACCATGGGCGGGCGGCCATAGACGCCCAGCACGTACTGCTGTTCCAGGTCAATGATCTGCTGTGTGTTCAAGACGGTTTCCCCCTTGTGGTCGGAACGGTGTGGATCGAAAGGTTTGACGAAGTCAGTTGTCGCGCCGCATCAGGCTGTAGCTTTGCGCGGTCGGGCCGCCGGCGGGCTGGCCGGCCATGAAGAGGGCCAGGGGCACCACCTCCTCCGGCTGCTTGAACCACTCCGTGGCCCAGTTGGCCGGCCGCTCCCCCTGGGTGGCGGACCAACGGGTCATGTCCGTGTCCACCGGTCCCGGTATGAGTTCGTTGACGGCGATGCCCTGGTCCACCACCTCCTGGGCAAAGACCCGGGTCAGCATCCACAGGCCGGCCTTGGAGACGCAGTAGGCCGAGGAGCCGCCGGCTCCCTTGTGGCCCATGCCGGAGCCGACCACGATGACGCGTCCGTCACCGGACACGCGCAGGAAGGGCGTCGCCGCCCGCAGGCAGTGGTAGGCACCGATCAGGTTCGTGTTCAGAACCGCGGCCCACTTGGCCGGATCGCTGTCGGCCACGGTGGCCTTCTCCAGTTCGATGCCCGCATTGACAACCAGGATGTCCAGGCCGCCGAGCCGCTCCGCCAGGGATGCCATGGCGTCGTCGACCTGTTTTACTGCGGAGACATCGCAGACTTGCCGGCACGCGGTACCGCCGCCGGCCCGGATGGCGACTTCCACCTCGGCCAGGTGCATCTCGTTGCGGGCCAGGCAGCCCACGGCCGCCCCTGCAGCCGCGAAGCCTTCGGCAATGGCCCGTCCGATGCCCCGGCTGGCTCCGGTGACGACCGCGCGGCGGCCGGCCAGGACTTGGTTCATGGTCGGGTTACTGTTGGACGTTGTCTGCATGCAGCACTCCTGTGCCCGTGCCCGATCGGATTCCCGCCAGATCCGTGATGACGGCCTGGAGCACCCCGCGTCCGATTGCCTCCAGGGCGCTCTGCACCTTGACGACCATGCCGTCCCGGATGTGTCCCTCCTCGATCCAGGTCCGGGCCTGTTCGGCCGTCATGGCGCGGACGGGCCGTCCGGCGATTTGCACGCCCGGCACGTTCGTGAGGAAGACCAGCCGGTTGGCCGGCAGCGCGGCGGCCACCGCCATGGCGACATGGTCGGCGTTCACGTTGTAGTGGAGGCCGTCCGCCGGGCACACCGAGATGGGGCTGATGACCGGGATGCGGCCGTCCCCCAGCAAGAGGGAGATCAGGGACAGGTCCACGCCGGTCACGTCGCCCACGCGGCCCAGATCCCCCTTGGGGCTTTGGAGCGGTGTCACCTGGACCGTGGCGCTGTCCACGCCGCTGATGCCGACCGCCGCCAAGCCGCGGTTCCCCAGGGTTCGGACCAGCCGCTTGTTCAAGGTTCCGCTCAGGACCATCTCGGCCACGGCCAGGCTTTCCTCCGTTGTAACCCGCAGCCCGTCGATGAACTCGGGCTGCAGGCCGACGGCGGTCTGCCATTCGGCTATGGTCTTGCCGCCTCCGTGCACCACCACGATCGCTTCGCCGGCCTCCTGCAGGGCGGCGACCGTGTCGGCCAGTTCGGTCATGAATTCCGAGCTGTCCAGTTCGCCTCCGCCGATTTTGAGGACGACGGGGCGGACTTGGTTCTGATCCTGTGACATGGCTGCCTTGCGTTGCCGGGTTGGAAGGATCTGCGGGGCCTACAGCAGGCCGGCGGTTTCGGGGAGATCCAGGGCAATGTTCATGTTCTGCACCGCCTGTCCGCTGGCCCCCTTGATCAGATTGTCGATGCTGGAGACGATGACGAGGTCGGTGCAGTCCGGATCGTCGGGTTCGACGGCCGTCACGCTGATGGCGCAGCGGTTGCTGTGGCTGGTGTGCCGCACGGAGGCAAACGCACCGGGCGGCAGCAACTGTACAAAGGGTTCGCCGCCCCAGCAGGCTTCCATTTGCGCCCGCACCGCGGCCTCCGTACAACCCGGCTCCAGCGATACATGGATCGTACTTAGAATGCCTTGGCTGAGGGGCGTCAGATGGGGCACGAACGTAATGTGGCTGGGTGGAAACCGGCCCGCGGCCTCGCCCAGCACCTGTTCCATCTCCGCCAGATGGCGGTGGCGCCGACCCGCGTTGTAGGGGGTCAGGTTCTCGTTGGCTTCCACGTAATGGTAGGGCAGCTTGGGGGTGCGGCCGGCACCGCTGACCCCGCTCATGCTGTCCACGATCACGCGCGGCGGCAGCCAGCCGGCGCGGGCCAGGGGCAGGAGCGCCAGGTTCACGGAGGTCGGGTAGCAACCGGGATTGGCGATCAGGGTCGCGCCCCTGATTTGTTCCCGATAGGCCTCGCACAGGCCGTAGACGGCCTTGTCGACCAGATCCGGCGCGGCGTGTTCGATGCCGTACCAGCGCGCGTAGACGTCCGTGTCGGTCAGGCGGTAGTCGGCGCTCAGGTCGACCACGGTCGCGCCGGCGGCGTGGAAGGCCCGCACCGGCTCCACAGACTGGGCGTGGGGCAGGGCCAGGAACACGACATCCACCTCGTCCGTCCGTCCGAGGGCGTCGGCCAGCGGAATCAGTTCAATGGGCCAGGGGCCGTGCACGACATCGCTGTAGAGGCGTCCGGCGCTGTTCTCGCTGGTCAGCCAGGCGACTTCGGTATTTGGATGCCGGTCCAGCAGCCGGACCAGTTCCAGGCCCGTGTAGCCGGTGGCGCCGGCAACTCCCACTTTGATCATTGGTTCACTTCCATTGGGCACAAAAAAAGCTCTCCGCCCGGAGAGCTTGACTGCCATTGGAGCAATGCGCGTCAGGTCCGTCCAGACAGAGTCCGGGTACTAGAAGCCTGACCTCCTCCTCGATTCCGGCAAGGGTGCGCGACGGGTGTTCATGGTGTCAGGATAGCACAACAGTTCCGTGGCGATCAACGGCCTTTGCGGTCCTCGTAGCGGTGGATGCCGTTGGCGATGGTTCCGGGCAGGTCGTTGGTCATGGCCCGGAGGGCCTCCACGATCTGCGTTGCGGTCAAGCCGGCGCCAAAGGCGCGGTCCAGGCTGCGCTGGTTGATTTGGTACCGATAGACCTGGTCCGTACGCACCCAGTTGGCGAAGCGCTCCACCCGGAACCGGGCGTGCAGGTCCATGGCCACCGGCACCTCCAGTCTGAAGTCCGGATGGACGGTTACCCGGGGACGGGCCGACACCGGCAGCAGTTCCAGGTCCCGGCCAAGCCAGACGGCACCCTCGCGCGTCAGCGTCAGGATGGGCGGTCCACCGCGATTGTCCGCCAGACGGACGGCATCCAGCCACAACAGGGGGCCTTCCAACAGGAACCGGGCCAGTTCGCCCTCCACCAGGCGCCAATTGTCGAAGCCGCCCACGAAGGCCTCTTTCTCCCTGTGCCAGACGTACCAGCTGTCGTAGTCGCCGGTGGTGCGCTGAAAGTCCGGATTGAATCGGTGGACGGCCTCCACCACGTCCGGCAGCCGGAACCACTGGGTCAGGGGCAAGGTGGCCAGGGCCTGTCCAAAGTTGCCGCGCGTGCCGGCGGCCTGGGCGGGGGCTCCCCATCGTTCCAGGTTGCGGCAGTCGAGGATGGGCACGTGCCTGAGGTCGCTCCAGACACCGGACCGAAACCACGTGTCCCACAGGGCCCGGCGCTGCGCGGCCCGATCGAGCATCAGGAACCGATGGACGTTGTTGCCGTGCAGGGTGCGGATGGCCTGACCGGCTTCGGTGCGGCCGTCCTCGACCAGTCCCATCTCGGCGGCCAGGTGGCAGAGAAATTCCAGGCGCACGGCCAGAAGATCCGTGTCCGGCATGACCAGCAGGCGCTCCTTGAGCCGTTCGGTGTCCTCGGTCCGCGGCACACCGTCCCGCAGGTGCCAGGCGTTCTGGAAGAGGACGGCCAGGTAGGAGAGGAGGTCCGACAGCAGGTAGTCCGTGGTGTCGAGGATCTGTTCGGTGGCCGGGGGGCGGGCCGGTTCAATGTCCAGGCCCTTCTCGTCTTCGTCGCCTTCCGGTTCGGGGATCAACGGCAGGATGTCGGTCGGGATATAAATCTTGGAGGCGGCCTCGCGGCCGGAGCCGCTGAAGTAGCGGCCGATCAGGGCGTGGAAATAGAGCACCTCGCTGACCGAGCGCGGGTGCAGCCAGGCCTCGCTTTCCGCCAGGTTGGCATCTCCCGGAATCTGGAGGGGACCGTGGCTGCGCACGAACTGGTATTCCAGGATTTCACCGTTGGCTCCCTTCAGCTGCTGCAGGGCCGCGATGGTGTCGGGGTACATCTCCGACAGTTCCTCCAGCACGTTGGCGACTGATGCCGGGCTGGTGATGGAATCGGCAAGGACGGGTGCGGCCTGGCCGACCGGGATGTCGGGGTCCAGATCGGTACTTCGCAGTTCTGCGATAATCTCGATCAGTTTCGGTGTATGCTCCCGGAGCATCTGCGCCGTGGTGGGCATGTGCGTACGGTCTTGGTTGAAGAACGGAGTTCAGCCGGTTTCAGTTATTGGGCACACAGTCATGTCACGCATTCCCCTGAACTTCCTGCCTGGAATCTTACGCAATATCGGCATCGCTTGGAGGCTCATGCAGAATCCGGCGGTGTCGCCCTGGGTCAAGCTGCTCCTGCCCCTGCTGGCGGTCGTATATTACTTCTCCCCGATCGATTTGCTGCCGGGCCTGCCCTTCGACGACTTGTTCGTGGTCCTGTTCGTGTTTCCGAAGCTGATGATCCATTTCGCCCCGGACGATGCGGTGGAGGCGGCAGCCTACGGATACACCCAGTCGCCACCGTCCGAGGAAGAGGACGACCAGACCATCGACGTGCCCTGGCGTTCGGTTTCGTGACGGGGCATCGTCCCCGCCGGTTCTTGCGCCATCCACCGGAAGCGGCTTCCTCTCGTCCCGGCATGCGGAACCGGGCGATGCGTGTCTCCCGTTTACCCGGATGCCACCCCGGTGGCCAAGTCCCTGTTCCTGCCAAGTGGCCATGATCGGCCGGCCGGGACCCGGCGGCGCGTTTCCGGTCCTGGTATTGGGTGTCGGCACCATCGGCTCGGGTTGGGGAGCCTGGTTCAGCCACCGGGGACTGCCCGTGTGCCTGGTCGACCCCGGCCGGGAACCGGCGGCCATGCAGGATGCAGTGGCGATCAAGCTGGGACAACTGCGGCAAAGCGACATACCCGGCGCGGAGGCACCCGGAGACGTGACGGTTGCGAAGTCGCTCGGCGCGTTGCCGGAGGGTGTCGGGTTTGTCCAGGAGAACGCAACCGAGTCGCTGGATGCCAAACAGGCGATTCTGCAGGAGTTGGAGGCGACTCTCCCGTCATGGACGGTGATTGCCTCCAGCACGACCTCGCTCAAGGCTTCGGACATTCAGGCCGGATGCCGGCATCCCGAACGCGTGCTGGTTGGGCATCCTTTCAACCCTCCCCACCTACTGCCGCTGGTGGAGGTGGTGGCTGGACACCAGACCGATGCCACCGCGGTCGACTGGGCCATGGACTTCTATCATGCGGTCGGCAAGTTCCCGGTGCGTGTCCGCAAGGAAGTGACCGGGCATGTGGCCAACCGGCTGACATCGGCCCTGTTTCGGGAAGCCGTGCATCTGTTGGCGGAAGGCGTTGCCACGGCTGCCGAGTTGGATGATGTGCTGACCCACGGCCCCGGCTTGCGCTGGGCCTTGCAGGGACCATGGCTCACCTACCATCTGGGGGGAGGTGCGGGCGGAATTGCGGCTTATCTTGAGCACTTGGGTGACACGCATCCCACGCGCTGGGCCGATCTGGGCGAACCGGAGTTGAATGACGGCGTGTGCCGAATGATCGTGGATCAGGTTCTGGCAGCCTACGGCAGTCGTTCAGTGCCGGAGTGGGCAGGGGAACGAGATCGGCAACTGGAGGCGTTGCTGGCTCTCAAGCGCATGACTGACGCTCCGGCGTGATTACGCATCCGGACGGGTTTGGCAGCAGGAGGCTCGGCCAGCCTTGAAGTGAACAACCTGCAATTCCGTTGTGCGCGCTTGGCACCCAGGCCAATTGGGCTCGGCAGTCCCCTCGATCAGGTTTGCCGGTGCAATCCGGGTTTGTTGATGCTTGCGGATCCTTGCCGTGCCTTGTGCTGCTTCAGATCGGGAAACAGCCTGACCACAAGCTCAACCGCGTCCTCATCGCCAAACTCAACGGCTTTGCGGTAGGCGCGGGCGTAGTCCTTGCGGGCGCCTTTCCGATGGCCGGTCTTCTCTCGGGCGAGTCCCCTGTAGCATCTGGCTTCCACATGGTCCGGATCCTCTCGCAGGACCCGGTTCAGATCCGGTATTGCCCGTTTGTACTGTCCCATCTCAACATGGCTTCGGCCCCGTACGTACAGACCCTCTGGATCATCGCTGTCGATGGCCAGGACGGCATTCGCACAGTCCAGGGCTTCGGCGAATCGTCCGACCTTGAGAAGGACCAGGCCGCGGCCGGACAATGCCGGCAGGAAGTCCGGATCGATCGCCAAGGCGCGGGTGTAGTCCTCGATTGCAAGCGTGTAATCCTTGGTTTCGTACCGAAGGAGCCCTCGCTGGAAATATCCCACCGGCTCGTCAGGCTCCATGCGGATGGCGGCATTCAGATCATCGGCCGCATCGTCGTACCGTGCGCCCATCTGTCTGATATTCGCGCGCGCCCTTAGAAATGAAGGGGCATCGGGGAATTTGTCAACAAAGTAGCTTGCCTCGGAATCCGCTTCATCAAACTGTGAGAGAAGTATATGGGCAGTGATCTTTGTAAGTCTCGCTTCCCCGTTGCCGGGAGCCAAATTCAGAAGGATTTTCAGATCGTCTGCAGCCTCCTGCCATTCCGACAGCTCGAACCATAACTCGGCTCGAGCTTGATAGGCTGCGACATGGTCGGGATCGATTTCGAGTGCCTGATCCAGAAAGTCCAGGGCGATGTCCTCGTCCTCGAACTGCAACATGAGGGTACTGCTGACCACGAATGCGTCCGGATAGTCGGGATCGAGGCTCAGCGCCTTGTCAAGGGCAGCCACCGCCGCATTGACGTCGTTGTCGACAGGGCCGAACATGGCCCTTGTGATCAGTGCCGGCACGTAGTCGGGATTCAGATCCAGGGCCTTGTTGACATCGTCGATCCCGGCCCAAGGTTCGTCCTCCGTGCCGCTGGCCAAGGCTCGGAGCACAAGGGCAGGCACATAGTCGGGGTCCATGTCCAGGGCGCGACGCAGCATGGCACAGGCTTTGTACTGTTCATTGAGGTACAACCAGGCGGAGGCGGCGAACGTGTATCCGAATACGGACTCCTGGGAACGGGTGAACTGCCTCAGAATGCCGCTCACGAATCCCGTCTCGGACCGGGAGCGGTTCCAGGGGCTGTCAAGGCCGGCCACTTCGAATCTCATCGGGCTGGCTTCCGGGTCCGCGGTCTCCCACGGGAGGTGGGGCGTGTTCCGCCACTGGTCGGTCGGATCCAGAATTCGGTCCCGCATGAGCCAGAGCCTTTCCACCCACCTCCCGGCGCCGAAAGGATCGGTAATGCTCATCGTGGCCTCGGAGCCGGGTCTGATTTCGAGTTGGACTGGGGAATTGGGATGCATGGTGCCGGAGTTGTGGCAAGGTGGTCTGGCGAGGTGTCTTGGACGAGCGGTGCCGGGCTTGTAGTTTAAGGCATATTGCGCGTTCTATGGTTTGGACAGTTCTGAGCCGTTTTCCGCTGCCTTTCCGGCCTTTGCAGCGCGGTTGGCATGAAAGAAGGGTGAACTGGGGGGGGACGTTCCGGTTCCAAAGGAAACCGCACGGAGGGAGCCTGCCATATTGATGTAGTTCATGTATCATCGACAGAGGTGTTCCGGGCGATGGCAGCGCAATATGCCCGCCTTGATGCCCTACGGCAAACCGCAAGCGGCCCACTTCGACCACGTGACGACGCTGCCGCCATGGCTGTCCTGGCGTGTCCACATTAACCCACTTCAAGCCTTACGGCGGTCGACCGACGCTCACTCATGCGCGCGGGTTTGCGCGATCCTTCCCCTGCGCGCGCGTAGTCGCGGCCGCCCTGGGACCGGTGCCTCCGCGGGACCGGTGGGAGCTGCCGGTCATGGACACGAGCTTGGTGTCCAAGAGTGGTCGCGGGCCTTGGGGCACAGGCTAGTTCTGGAGCGGCATGGCCCGAGCCGTCCGCTGGGGCTTGGAGGTCATGCTTCTGGCCACTGTGGACATGGAGGAAGGGGGTGCCTACCCCTTCTGTGTCCGGCAGTCTCCGGTGCCGTCCGCGCGCCGGAGGACATGCATGGTGGACACCGGCCGGGGCCCAGGACATCCTCGGCATCCGCTGGGTGGCCATCGACGCGCGACCCGGTGCGCATGGCCTGCACGACGCTGGATGACGAAGAGGTCCTGCTCCGCGGGGCCGATCCACAGACGACGGAGGGGGTGCTGTGGTACAGCACCGACCTGGATCTGGCACCGGAACGCCCCCGCAGCTTCCATGGCACCCGATTTCAGATTGAATTTGCCTTCCGCGAGGCCCGGCAGCACCCAGGCCTCAACGACGGCCGAGCCTACTTGCAGGCCCCAACGGCACTTTCAATTCAACATGGTCTTCGCCGCCCATTTCCGGGCTGCCTGCAGGCCCGGCTCCCGGCGGAGCGACCCCTCGGCCCCTTTTCCCTGCGCCATCTCAAGTTCCACAACTTCGATGAGGCAATATACAAACGCTTGGCCCCTGGTCGGCCGGAGAGCGAAATACCGCCCAATCCGAGGCCGGTTGCCGCCGCATCCCGCCGGAACGCCTCTGGCTGCGCGCACCCCCTCTCGAGCCGGGACCGACCGGCTCCTGAACGCGGTCCCCGAACCAGACCGGCACACCGCCTCAAGCCTCAAAATGTGTCCAAACCATAGGTGGATGTGAAGCGAATTCATCCTGGGGACAAGGTTATACTGGCGGCCATTGCAGGGTGCATCCAAGGAGGAACGATCATGCAATACGGCATGCCTTTTCAGGTTGTCTTCAGTTCCACCGATCCCAGAATTCGCAATAAGATCATGACAGGCATCTTGTATGTACTGATCAGTGGGATGCTGTCCTTCTTGCTGGTCGGCCTTGTCGGTTTCTTCATAGTGGGTGGATATGTTCTGCGTCTGTTGCGCAATGTCCAAACCCATCAGGAACACCCCCTCCCGGAATGGGATCAGTGGCAGACTGATCTGCGGAACGGTTTCCTTATGTTCGTGGCCGTTGTGATTTGGTTGTTGCCTTTCATCGTTTTGTCCATAGTCGCGAGTCCGATTAGGAATATCCAAGATTCACTTCCGGCTATGGACAGCTTGGAGACGTTTGCCGGTGCATTTTCATACAGCCTGGAAGCCATCAGCTCGACAGGAAGCAACTTGGCGGCATTGCTGTCCACTGTCGCGGGCTGGATCCTTGGTCCCGCCATTGCGATTGCCTTTGCCCAGCGTATGGAACTGGCTGATGCCTTCAAATTCAGGAATGTACTGGCCTGGGTGGCCCGGAACTGGGTACAGTGCCTATTGGCTAGCGTAATCGCCGGCTTGATGTCCTTGCTTATCTTGGTGGTGGCCACCCTGACTGGTGCCCTGGCCCTGGGTATCGGCTTGATTGTGACACTCCCCTTCGGGTTTCTCATGAGCAGCATTTACCAGCATCATCTCTTTGGGCAACTGGCGCAATCCCGTGACCTGACTGTGATGTTTCCGGAACTGGCCAATCCCGGCTGAGGACCCCGGGTCGCGGCAGGTTGGACCTTGTCCAACATCAAGCACACCTGGTCCGGACCGGTTTTCACAATCCGGGTCAGCCAATCGGGACACGGTTCGGGCCTATCCAGCGGGCCCTGAGGGCAGGGCAGGCTGCAACCTCCGGTCTGCTCCAACCTGATCCAGGGCAGGATGCGCAACCGGAAAGCTGGCTTGTCCCGTGTTGGCTTGACGTTGGGCCCTCTGCCGATTACCGGGCTGACAAGGCCTGCAGCGCATCGTTCAAGTCCGAGAAATCCGTTGTCTGCAGCGAGGGACGGAAGGGAGTCTCCTCGTAGGGCATCCCATAGCGATTCACATAGGCACCGGCATAGCCGCAGGCCAC
>JAPPAJ010000013.1:0-6243 GCA_026705565.1 Caldilineaceae bacterium
TATGGACGGCGCCAACGGCTGGTACAGGCTGGTCAAGATCACAATCCCCATGCTGTCGCCGACAACCTTTTTCGTGCTGACCACCTCGTTCATCGGCGCTTTCCAAGGCTTCGACCAGTTCTACATCATGACCAACGGTGGGCCGTCGTTTGCCACCACGACCCTGGTCCTGCACATCTTCAACAACGGCTTCCGCTACTTCAAGATGGGCTACGCCTCTTCCATGGCCTTCGTGCTGTTCCTCTGTATTCTGTTCATCACGCTGATTCAGTGGACCTCGGCCAAAACCTGGGTGCACGGGTTTACACAGGACTGATCGTCTAGCCCGAGCCAACTGCCACAACTCCCATGAAAGCCGAAGCCGTCCAACCCGAACGGATTGCCGTCCCAGCCGGCACGCGGTCGATGGCCGGCCTGGGCCGCAGAACCCAAACGCTGCTCGTCGACGTGGTGGTATGGATCGGCCTGCTCGTCGGCAGCATCATCTTCATCCTGCCGTTCTTCTGGATGGTCTCCAGCTCCTTCAAGGAATTCGGCGGCCTGTTCAACTTTCCGCCCACGTTCATACCCAGTACCTGGCAGTGGACGAACTACCTTGAGATTTGGCGGCGGCTGCCGTTCCACCTGTTCTTCCGCAACAGCTTCTTCGTCTCCTCGCTGGAGACGGCCGGGGTTCTGTTCACGTCCTCGCTGGCGGGCTATGCATTCGCCCGCCTGCGGTTCCGCCACCGGGACACCATCTTCCTGATCTACCTTTCCACGATGATGGTTCCGTTCGCGGTGCGGATGATCCCGCTGTTCGTTCTGATGCGCACATTCCAGTGGGTGGACCAGTTGCAGGCCCTGATCATTCCGGGCATGTTCAGTGCCTGGGGCACGTTCCTGATGCGGCAGTTCATGCTCACCATTCCCAGGGAACTCGAGGACGCCGGCCTGATCGACGGCGCCAGCTTCTTCCAGATCTACTACCGCATCATCCTGCCGCTCACCGGGCCGGCCTTGGCGACTCTGGGCATCTTCACTTTCATGGACAGTTGGAACGCCTTCCTCTGGCCGTTGATCATCATCAGCAGCCTGGAGAAGAAGACAATCTCGCTGGGCATGGCGGCCTTCCGGGGCATGACTGCCATGCGGACGCCGTGGCACCTTGTCATGGCCGCCTCCGTCGTCAGTATCCTGCCGATCATGGTGCTTTTCCTGGTCGGCCAGAAATACTATGTGCGCGGCATCGTCACCACTGGACTGAAAGGGTAGCGAATCCCATGGGAACCCTTCCTCGCCTCGTCGCGTCCTTGCTTCTGTGCCTTGCGGTGGCGCTGGCGGCCGCAGCGTGCGGCGCAGGCGGAGGCGGCGAAGCCGCGGCCGCCGACGCAATCGACCTGAGCGCGTCCATTGAAGGCGACGGTTGGAAGGTCAACTTGGCCGACGCACCGGAAAAGCATCTGATTCTGGGCAAGGGCAACATCACCTACCAGGCCGAGGACGAGAACATTTATCTCCTGGTATTCCTTGATCTCTCCAATACAGGAACGGTACTCAAGGTTGTGGACCGCAGTCTGCTCCAAGTCAGGGACGCGGCCGGCAACGAGTACAGCGCCAGCATCTCGGCCCATCAGGTTGCATACCTGGAACAGGATGGGAGCAAGGAAGGTTACTCCATTGTGTTGGACAGTCCCCTGCAACCGGGCAAGAGCCGCCGCGGCGTGGTCACCTTCCTGGTCCCGAACAGCGCCACGGGTCTGCAGCTCATGTTCAAGGGCTTCGACGGGACCATCGAACTCGGATTTTGACGCGCTTCCCCTTGGGAGCTTTGCCCTAGTTTTGACAACGTCCGTTTTGAACCGGGAGGTAACGACGATGGACGAAATGAGAAGACATCTGCTGAGCCGAAGGCGCTTCCTACAGGTGGGCGCCGCGGTCTCCAGCATGGCATTGGCCGCGTGCGTGGCGCCGACGGCGCCGGCAGCGGAAGACACGTCCGCGGGTGAAGCGGTCGACTCCGAGGCGGCGGCCCGTTGGCTCACGGGCATGGGCGACCGGGACGCGAGCGGGGACTTCAAGATCATGAGCTGGGAGGATGAAGGAGAAATCCGGAAGTTCCTCCTCCATATCAACGAATTCTTCGACGCCTTCTATCCGGGGCTGGAACCCGAGGTGGAGTGGGGCATTCCGTGGGGCGAGTACTGGACCAAGCTTCCGACCCTGATGGCGGCCGGCACGCCACCCGACATGGCCTGGCAGCACCAGTCCCGGGGCCAGGTGTTCCCCTCCAAGGGCTGGTCCGTCGACCTGACCGACTACCTGAATGCCTACCCGCCCGACGGCTGGCCGGACGACTGGTGGGAGGCTTCGGTCAAGACCATGAGCTGGAACGGCACGGTCTACGCCATCCCCTACGACTGGGCCACGATTGGCATTTATGCCAACCGGGGTCTGTTGGACGACATCGTGGGCGGCTATCCGGCCGATCCGGACTGGACTTGGGACGACTTCGTGGAAACCGCGATTGCGGTCACCGGCGAGGACGACAACGGCATGCCCGTCTGGGGCGCCAACATCGGGCCCGGCGACAGCACCGTGTGGAACGTCGCCCAAGCCTTCGGCGGCTGGTACTTCAACGACGACATGTCGGAGGCCAGCTTCACCAACGACGGCGTGATGACCGCGGCCAAGCTGCTGTGGGATTTGCGCTGGACCCACCGCGCCATGCCGACGCCTGAGGACACGCAGTCGATGGGGCTGACCAGTGAGTTTGCCTTCGCCTCCGGGCGCGTCGCCATGCACCGGGCGCTGAACGACACGGCGTTCCGCATGGAGGAAGCCATCTCCGGCACGGACAATCCGTTCGAATGGGGCGTCTATGCCTGGCCGCGCGGCCCCGAGGGGCGCGTCGCCTTCGCCGGCAACTCCGGCTGGTTTGTGCCGACCGGATCCCGCTATCCGGACATCGCCTACGAGCTGATTCGCTACGGCCTGTCCAACCCGGACCTGCTGCCGACCACCGGCGTCATGGGCAGCATGATCGTGTCCCGCAAGTCCTACTGGGAATGGGGTCTGCCGCAGGGCGAGACCGCGGAAATGATTCCGAACTTCCAGAATGTCTTCGTGGACATTCCGGCCGAGAACCAGCGGACGTTCCCCTACTGGCCCGGGTACCAGGAATGGAACGCCATCTGGCTCAAGCACATGGACCCGATCTTCACCGAAGGACAGGAGGGGCTGGAAGAGGCCCTGCAAGCCCTTGAGGACGAGACCAACGAGTTTCTGGCCGCCGAAATGGAATCCGGTTCGTAGACCAACCCACACCCGCAATCCAATGAGGGGTGTCCCGATCGGGACACCCCTCTTGATTCTCCAAGCTCCGCCGGACGCGGTCAAACCGGCTCCAACGCCATGCCGCAGCCACCGCCTGCATCCCCGGCTCCGCGGCGGGGGCATCCCGGTCCCCGAGCAAGGCGCATCCAGGTCATCGATGCGCTGCGGGGTTTCGCCCTGCTGGGCATCCTGCCCATGAACATGATCTCCTTCGCGAACCCCGACTGGATCCTGTTCAATCCCACGGTGCACGGTTCGTTCGAGGGGGTTGAGAAGTGGATTTGGGTGGTATCGCATGTCCTCGCCGATCAAAAGTTCATGACCATTTTCTCGCCGCTGTACGGGGCCGGCATCCTCCTGTTCACGACCAACCTGGAGAACAGGGACGTGAGGCCCACCGGTGTGTTCCTGCGCCGGTCCCTGTGGCTGCTCGCCTTCGGCCTGCTGCACTGGTTCCTGTTGTGGGACGGCGACATCCTCATGGTCTACGCGCTGTCCGGCATGGCGGTGTATTGGCTGCGCCATCGCTCCCCGATGGTTCTGGCGGTGATTGGCCTAGCGATGATTACGGCGCATGCGGTCTTTATTCTGGGCACCGGCCTGAGCATCCCCGATATGCCCGAGAACGTGGCGGCGGACCTGTATGCCGACTTTGCACCGTCCGCGGATGTGATCGATGCCGACATCGCCCTGCGACAGGAACCTTATCCGGTCCAAGTCCGGCACAGGATTGAGCACGCGCCGGAGGACTTGGTGTTCATCTTCCTGGTATGGGCCTTCTGGAGGGCGGCCGGGCTGATGCTCTTGGGCATGGCCGCCTGGAAACTGCGGCTGTTCACCGCGGAACGTTCGGACCGCACTTACCTGACGATGGCAGCCGTCGGCCTGCTTGTGGGCCTGCCCCCGGTGTCGTTTGGAGTTTGGGACCGGATTCGGATGGGCTGGGACATGGCCCACGCCTTCTACGGCGGCGGCTACCAGTACAACTACTGGGCCAGTATCCTGGTGAGTGCCGGCTACATGGGTGCCGTCATGCTGGCGGAACGGCGGGACTGGCTGCCCGGATTGCGCCGGCGCCTCGCCGCGGTGGGCCGCATGGCCTTCACCAACTACATCATGCACACCGTGATCTGTGTGGCCGTCTTCCAGGGATTTGGCGGCGACTTGTACGGAACGACCAGCCGTCTTGAACAGACCATCTTCATCCTGGGCGTATGGGTGTTGCAGATCTTCCTTTCCCCGTGGTGGCTGAACCGGTTCCGCTACGGCCCCCTGGAATGGCTGTGGCGCTCGCTCACCTACGGTCGCATGGAACCGTTCCGCAGGAGCACAGCCGGCGCACACGGGTAGCCGCAACGATACCGGGAACCCGACAGCGGAGACCCGGATGCACCGGGAAGTTGCGGAGAACGTCCGGTCACACCCGCGGAGCCCCGAGCCTGATGGCCCGAGCGACGGGCATTTCCACAGCCCAGCTGTCGCGCTGGCGGTTGGAAACCGGGATCCAATCCGCCGCCTGCACACCTTCAAGGTGTCGGCCTGCCCGCAGTTCGAAGCCAAGCTGCGGTCTGTGCCGGCACTCTACGAAAAAAGGGAGTTGTGCTGCGAAATCCGCAAGGACCGCTTCCCACCCCGACGGGCGGCCGGACAGGGAGCGCGACGCGGAACGGGGCTACACAAGCCATGTGCCGGTCACGCTGTTGGGGAGCGGCCATGGCCAATCCCAGGGAGTTCAGGTGGAGGTTCAGTGGGGTTGGGCAAAGCGCTTCGGAGCCGGAAAGTCCCGTACAGGTCCCGGCGGTGATGCCGCACCCGCTCACAACAAGGATGATCCGTTGTATTCGGACGTGTCCCTGCCAGGCCGCGCATCAGTCTCGATGGGAGTTTCCCCTTTGTCCAGCAGGATGGCCAAGTCCATGTGGGCGTACTCCAGCCGGGCACCCTTGCCTCCGTCGTTCCGAAACGACAAGGCCACTGCAGTGTTGGTGAACCCGTCGTCCCTGTATTCCCGTCCGTAGGCCCGATCCCGAATTTGCTGCAGGCCCGCGGCGGGCGGGCGATTGTACTTGACCTCGAACACATAGCGATGCAAGCCGACGGTGACCTCATGGTCGGCGCGTCCGCCCCGAGTGGACTTCTCCGATATGGCGGTTTCGCCAGTGAGTCGGAGCAGCGTTTGCAGTACGGCATTGAAGCTGGCTTCGTTGAGCAGGTTTTGGCCGGCCAAGCCGCTCACGAAAGTCTCAAGATGTCTCGCGAAGCCCGGGATGTCGCCAACATTCAGGCAGGCATACAGGCGGTCCACCATCTGGTGTGCGTCGCGGCGCGGGGTGCTGGACCACAGGCTCAGAATGTCGCGCAACCACGATTCCGCAACCTCCTTGTTGGGGAAGTTTGGATATGCATCAGCCCCCGGGCTCCCGTGCCATGTGTAGTAGCCGGTGTCCAGCATAAGCTGCGCGAAGTCCGGACGTATCAGACTGCCGAGCCCCGGGGTGGGAAGCGAAGGAATCCCTCCCTCGCGCGCGAAGTCCGGTCGGAGTTGGTTGACATCGGCGGCCAAGCGCACCGTCAGTGCGGAGTGGGCGGTGGCACTCCAGGCCGAAGGCCATTCGCCCCGCAAGGCCGCTTCCAGGACATCGGTTTCATCCAAGGTTCGTTCAAGTCCGTAAACCAGGGTGAAGGGGTTGTACACCTGTTCCGTGGACGGGTGGGGGGCGAAGCGGTAGCCGTTGTACCAGTCCCGCCATTCAGCCAACATGTGTGCTTCGTCAAACCCGGAATTCAGCGACTGAAGGGCTTGCCGGTACGGTTGCAGGCATTCCACCACTTCCGGCTCGGAGAAGCCGCAGAGGGCGCCGCAATTGATGTTGTTCGAGATGTCGGTGAAGTTGTTGGCCGCCGAGAACAGGTGTGGCCGGACAAGGC
>JAPPAJ010000013.1:6253-23682 GCA_026705565.1 Caldilineaceae bacterium
AATACACCATTAAGCTATACTTCGTCATCCTTGAGCACACGAAAAAATCGTCGCAGTGCGGATACTGCCGGAGCAAGGTCGGCATCCGTCCCCATGTGCTCGGTTATCGGAGCGTCCTACTCGTCCACCAATACCACGGGACGTGCGCCGTAGGTGTTGGTCAAATCCCGGATCAGGTGGACCAGCATGCCCTCCGGCGACGATGCAGAGGTTGGGGTTCCGGGGGCGCCCGCGTTCCAGGCCAAACCCCGGCGATGCCACTCGCCCAAGGTCTCCCACAGGTAGTCCTGCAGGGCGGCGGCGGTGCCCGCGGGCGTTGCGGCCGCGACCCTGGACATGTTCAGGCGGATCACCGGATGCCAGCCATGCACCCCGTGCCAGGTTTCAGCATCCAACCCATCCCACAGCCACGCGGGAGAAGTCCAGCCATCCGGCGTGTCCAGCGTGTCCTGCCCGCCCTGCGGGAGTTGCGCACTGCGCTCCGGCGACAGGCCCTGAAACCACGCCTCAAGCGTGCTGATCAGCAGGCTTTTGCCAAAGCGGCGCGGGCGTGCCAGGAACTGGTGGGTACTCCTAAGCGCCGGTGGCGTGTGAGTGCCGGGTTGACCGGGGGACGTGGCCAGCAATCTACGCAAGAAGGGAGTCTTGTCAACGTACAGCCCTGCGAGCCAACGGATTTCAGGGAAGTCCGCCAATCCGGGATGCAGGGGCGGGTAGTCATGCATGGCTTGAGGTGTTTCCAGGGGCAGTCAACACTTCACTCACGCATTGTAATGCGCGGGTGGACAGGTACTTGGTCCCGCGGCTTCATTGGAACCGGGCACCCCCATCGGCCAAGACGGGCAGTGCCTACTCCATCGTCCCTCCCGGGATCGGCCCGTTCCCCTGGAGTGTGCCGTCTCCGACGCCATCTTGACCTGCCTTGCTCAGATTCACAGGACTTGCGAAATGGCGCACGAAGCTTGATACAGAGTGCATCCCTTCGTATCAACTCTTCATGGCACCGGTCCGGCAGGAAGACTTGTCTATATAATATGACTTGTGCAAATCCGCAAGGGATGCTATAAAAGCAATCATGAAGATCCCACGCGAAGCGCCAGCCATC
Source organism: Caldilineaceae bacterium (assembly GCA_026705565.1). Classification (GTDB taxonomy): domain Bacteria; phylum Chloroflexota; class Anaerolineae; order Caldilineales; family Caldilineaceae; genus Bin34. Next base: position 7,359 of record JAPPAJ010000013.1, read on the forward strand.
CGGCAAGCAGCAGAGTGCCTCGCGGACATCTTTGGCGCCTCCGAGCTGGCTGAGGATACCGGGTTCGAAGTTCGCACAAATGACGGTCTTAAGTGGGATGCCGTCTTCTCGATTCGAGGCCATTCCTTCGTGCTGGAATGGAGGAGGTCGGGCTCCCTAGGCCCAGTCGCTGATGCAATTCGTCGACTGAGAATGGCCCAAAGCAGCTTTCCCCATGAGGTGATTCCACTCCTGGCAGTCCCTTACATGGGAGAGGCAGCACAGAAGCGTTGTGAACAGGCCGAACTTCCCTGGCTGGACCTGTCGGGAAACGCCAGGATCGTCGTTCCCGGCATCTTCTATCAGAACCTGGGGCATCCCAACCGGTTCCGCCGGCCCGGACGGCCGGAAAGTGCATTCGGACCCAAGGGCTCCCGCATAACGCGACGGTTGCTCATGGAGCCGTCCAAGGCTGTGAGGCAGCGCGTAATAGCCTCCAGCACCGGCTTGAATGAGGGACACGTGAGCCGCATTGTAGGCAAGCTCCTGGAAGCCGGTCTCGTTGCACGGGAAGCAGACGGAATCCGTGCCACCGACCCGGGGACGCTGCTGGACGCTTGGCGGGAAGAGTACAGGTTTGACAGGCATGATGTAATCCGGGGCCACATTTCAGTCGGGGGAGGCGAGTCGCTGACCCATTCCATCGCCAAAATCCTGTCCAAGGCTGACGCGCCCCATGCGGCGACAGCGCTCGCCACAGCGTGGTTGTGGACACGACACGCGGGATTCCGTCTTGCGACCGTGTATCTCGCAAGCCATCCGTCGGCGGGGATAAAGGAAGCTCTTGGATTCCGGGAAGAACCCAGAGGAGCAAACACCTGGTTGGTGGTACCCAACGACGAAGGCGTCTTTGACGGAGTGGAGTTCGTCGACGGCATACGCTGCGTCCATCCGGTACAGGCATATCTCGACTTGAAGGACCATCCCGAAAGGGCGCCGGAGGCCGCCGTAGAGATCCGGCGGAGACTCTTGCGAGGCTACGATGAACTCTAAGCCATCGAACCGCGACGGGTACGGCGGCGGGCAGTTGGGCCGTGTCCGCCAGACATGCCCCCGAACGGTCTCGCCGACCCGCCTTGGGAGTGGCATGGCAACTCCGGCTGGTACAGCTTCCGTGGTCCCGCCAACGGCCGTTGGCGGGCCTCGAACTGTGACGCGCCACCACGTGTCGGGCCAATCGGCCACTACCGTTCCTAAACCCGTCCCGAATTCACCGTCCTACCATACGTCCCCGACACGTTTTTGCGGTACGGGATTGCAAATTGTGCGGGCCACTACTCGCCGCGTTTGAAGGCGGGCCTAGTAACCTTCCAGGGATCAAAGTCGGCTTTCCCGGCACAGATTGCGAACAGGTGCGTCACGTCGTGGCGTACGTTTTCCAGAAGCTAATCCACGTCCAGATCCAATTCCGGAGTCTCGTACGCGGTGCCGCCACCGAAGGCCGACAGCACTTCCAGATCGGATTGCAGTGTGAGCCCCGCAACACATGTGCATGCAGAACCAAGCAGATCCTCGAACTTGTGCTCGTGCGGATATCGTCTGCCGTGTGCGGCATTCACGGCCTTGAGCGCATGTTCGAGTGCGTGTTGCGCCTGTTCGCCGATGGCTTTGTCCCACTCCAGGGAATCCTCATACGAGTCAACCCCCAGGCGGTACACGTTCATCAAGGTTGTGAGGTGGCTGCGGGCGTGCTAGACCCGTTCCATTGATTCCCGCCTTCGGTGTTCCGGCAGATTGGGTTCCCCGGGTTGGGACGGTGGTCGATAGAACTCTCCCATCGGCGTAATCCCTTCCCTGGCCGCATGGGCGGCCACATGGTTGATGCCGTGCTGCATGAAGTCGAAGTGGTCGGCCGCCAGCGGCGTGATGTCGACGCTGACGGAGTGGCCGTACTCGTCGACCGTCGCATCCCGCGCGGCCTGCACGCAGGGCAGGAAGACATCGCTTCGGGTCTTGGTGGTTTCGTACACCACAACCAGGTCGAGGTCGGATTCAGGCCGGAAATCGCCACGGGCGCGTGAACCGAACAGGATCACCTGTTCGACACCCTCGACCTGTTCGACGACCTGTGCCACACGGCAGGCGTGCGCGTCGTGGACATTCGTCTGTGCAGCAACCTGGTTCATGGGTCGATTATAGAGGGCTTTCCGTGCCGTTACCCACATCAAAGCTTCGTTGCACTATTAGGCCCTGCCTACAACGATCGAACCACCTTCAAATCCCAACAATCCGGCCGCGATTGGCTTGGCGTCGTCCACAGAGGCGACGATTTGTGCGGACGGAATCCGTTCCAACACATTCAAGGCCTCCAACGTAGCGGCTGCATCGCCGTCCAATCCCGTCACGATGCAGTCCGTGTCTTCATCCAGCGCGGTGTCGATCAGTTGTTCGATGACTAAGGCCGCACTGTCGTCCACATAGTGGGTATCGGTGAAGTCAAGGATTACGACTTCGTGTTCCTGAACATCCAGGCTGATGACTTTGATAAGCCTGGTTGCGGACGCCACCGTGAAAGTGCCGTTGAGCCGGACCAATCCGACATGGGCCGAGAAGGGATCATCATCCACATCGGTCCCCGTGATGCCAAAGAAGGTTTGGTTGAGCAGCGGAACCGAAACCACGCTGTCAAGTTCCAGCCGTTCAAACTGAAGGGCACTCGCGAAACCGGCTGCAATCAGACCGAACGCCACCGCGGTTACCAGATCCACAAAAACCGTCAATCCGAGTGTCACCACCATCACGATCAGATGTTCCCGACGCACCTTGTGCAGGCGCTTCATGAAACGCCAGTCGACGATGTCCCAGCCGACCTTGAGCAGGATTCCGGCCAGGGCGGCATGGGGAATCACCGATACATACTTGCCGAGCCCCATGACCAATGCCAGCAGCAGACCGGACCGCAACATGCCGGACAGACCGGAGCTTCCCCCCGCACGCAGGTTCACGACCGTGCCGGGAGTCGAACCAGCCCCGGGAACACCGCCAATGAGGCCGGCCGCGAAATTGCCGATGCCCTGTCCGATCAGTTCCCGATTGGGATTGTGTTGGGTGCGGGTCATCGCGTCGGCCACCAGCGAGGTGAGCAAGCTGTCGATGGATCCCAGCAGGGCCAACGTGATCGCCGGCGCAATGGATCCGATGAGAAGGTCGGGCGACAACACCGGCCATTGGATTTGGGGCAGGCCGGTCGGTACTTCCCCAATCACCGGGGTGCCCTGCAGCCAAATTATCGCCAGCAGTGTGCCCACCGCCAACGCGGCCAAGGGCGGAGGCACATACTTCCGCGCCCGTTCCGGCAACGCCACGGCCACCACCAGGGACACGGCCCCGATGGCCAGGGACTTGGGGTCGAAGTTGCGAATGGCCTCGGGCCACGCGCGGATGGCTCCGACCGGTCCGCCCTCGGCCACGGCCCAGCCCAGGAATGGCAACGTCTGAACCACCATGATGATGATCCCGACGCCGGACATGAAGCCTGAGACCACCGAATAGGGTGTGAAGGACACAAAGCGTCCAATCCTGAACACCCCGAGCAGGATCTGAATGACTCCTGCCATGAGGATGATGATGATGGCCTGGGTGAGGTTTTCGGCGTGCATGACCATGATGGCAGCCATCAATACGGTCATGGAACCGGTTGGTCCCGAAATTTGGGATCGGGTTCCACCGAACATGGACGCGAAGAACCCGACGGCAATGGCACCGTACAGTCCGGCCAAGGCGCCCAGGCCCGACGCAACACCAAAGGCCAGGGCGATGGGCAAGCCAACGACGGTCGAGGTCAAACCGCCAAAAAAGTCGCCCTTCAGGTTCTTCAGATCGAAGTTTAGGAAGCTCATGTCAGTCTGGATGCCCTGGGAATGTGGTGGCCTGCCATCGGACACATCGTTGCAGGCCTGAAAGGGACCGGCACTACTTGTGGCAAGTGCAAACCGGCCCCATTCCAACGCGAGACCGGGTCGTTGCGCGGTTGTGGCCGACAACCGCGATAGGGCTCAGGCCATCGCTGCCTCACCCTAACCCGCATGTACATCGGACTCCTGAACCTCAAAACCAAGCAGCCCGGCCGCGATCGGCCTGGCGTCCTCCACGGCGGCAACAATCTGTGCGGACGGAACCCGTTGCAGGACATTCAAGGCGGCCAACGTTGCAGCCGCATCGCCGTCCAACCCCGTCACGATGCAGTCCGTGTCGTCATCCATCGCCGTGTCAATCAATTGTTCGATAACCAAGGCGGCACTGTCGTCCACGTAGTTGGTATCGGTGAAGTCGAGGATTACGACTTCGTGCTCCTGAACGTCCTGGCTGATGACATTAATCAGCTTGGCCGAGGACGCAACGGTGAAGCTGCCGTTGAGTTGCACCATCCCGACATGCGCTGCGAAGGGATCCGCGTCCACCCGGGTCCCGGTGGTTCCGAAAAAGGTTTGATCGAGCAGCGGCACCGACACCACACTGTCGAGCTCCAACCTTTCGAACTGGCGGGAACTGGCCATGCCCGCCGCAATCAGACCAATGGCCACCGCCGTCACCAGGTCCACGAAGACGGTCAGGCCAAGCGTCAACACCATGACCACGAGATGTTCCGGCCGCACCTTGTGCAGGCGCTTCATGAAACGCCAGTCGACGATGTCCCAGCCGACCTTGAGCAGGATTCCCGCCAGGGCCGCATGGGGAATGACGGATACGTACTTCCCGAACCCCATGACCAATGCCAGCAGGAGGCCGGACCGAATCATTCCCGACAACCCGGTGCGCCCTCCGGCGCGCAGGTTGACCACCGTTCCGACCGTTGAACCGGCCCCGGGCACGCCGCCGATGAGGCCGGACATCAGGTTGCCGATGCCCTGTCCGATCAGTTCCCGATCCGGGTTGTGGCGCGTACGGGTCATGGCGTCGGCCACCAGCGAGGTGAGCAGGCTGTCGATGGATCCCAGCAGCGCCATGGTGATCGCCGGCGAAATGGACTTGGCAAGCATGTCGGACGACCCCGCAGGCCACTGGATTTGGGGCAGGCCGGTTGGAACTTCCCCAATGACCGGCGTGCCGCGCAGCCAGACCACCGCCAGCAATGTGCCCACTGCCAACGCGGCCAGGGGCGGTGGTACATACTTCCGGGCCCTGTCCGGCAGAGCCACCGCTACCACCAGGGATACGGCTCCGATGGCCAGGGCCTTGGAATCGAAATTCCGGAGCACATCGGGCCAGGTGCGAATGGCGCCGATCGGACCGCCTTCGGCCACGGCCCAACCCAGGAAAGGCAAGGTCTGCACCGTCATGATGATGATGCCAACCCCCGACATGAAGCCGGAGATCACCGAATACGGAGTGAAGGACACAAAGCGTCCGATCTTGAAGATGCCCAGCAGAATCTGAATCACGCCTGCCAGTATGACGATGGCAAAGGCCTGTGCCAGATTCTCGGCGTGCGTGGCCACGACGGCTGCCATGACGATGGCCATGGGACCGGTTGGCCCGGAAATTTGCGACCGTGTTCCACCGAAGAATGCGGCGAAGAATCCGACTGCGATGGCACCGTACAGGCCGGCCAAGGCACCCAAACCCGATGCGACACCGAAGGCCAAGGCGATCGGCAATCCAACGACTGTGGAAGTCAAGCCGCCGAAGATGTCGCCTCTAAGGTTCTTGAAATCGAAGTTTAGGAAGTTCACGTCGTTCCGGGTTCCCTGGCAAGACGACTGTCTTCCGCAGGATGCATCGTTGAAGGTCTGAAAGGAACTGGCGCTTCTTGCGGCAAGGGCGGCTGGCTTCATGCGCCGACCAAGCCGCGGGTGATGGATGGACACGACCGGAAAACCATTCCGGTTCCGGCCCCGACAACACACCCATGTTTTGGATCGTAACGCACGCCCGAATCCGCAGGAACAGGGGCGGCGGAGAGTTCCGCCTCTGTCTGCATCGGGCAACGCGAACCGGCTTTGGACTTTGAGCTGCTACAGAACAGGAGCAGATGCATTTCGCTAATTCTGGATCCAATCCCAACCAAGGTGAGGGTCGAGCACCAGTCCACGGGGCCGAGTCCCAAGTGAAGACGGAGTTCCAAGCTGGCTCTTGCCAATCAAACACAATCTTCAAGCCTGCTGCAGTTTTGGGCCGGCGAAGCGTGCTACGATCCGAACAGGTTGGCCGCAGAGCACGAGATTTCAATCTTCCGGGAGACATTGTGACCACCAACGAAGAAGTGTTCGCCGATGAAATCAGACAGATGCTGGATGAACGATTCGGAGATGAGTTCGAGTTCGGTCCAATCGAGGTTTGGGCGGATCAGGATGACGACATCTCCTTCCTCCGAACCTACATCGTGTTCGAAGGCGACGTGAACAAGCTTGATCCCGCCAAGACGTTGCCCATGGAGCGACACCTCTGGACCCGTGCCGCCGAACTGGGGTACCCAGGGATCCCCCTTTATTCGTACGTCTTGAAGTCGGAGTGGCCGGGTTTGTTGCGCGCGCTTGAGAAGGCGTGGGAGTGATGTCGCCGAACAGGCTGTTGCGGCTGGCCCGGCGTTTGGCAGAAGGTGCCCATGGCACAAGACCGGGCCGACCCGATTCGGTTGAGTTGCAACGGGCAGTCAGCACCATCTATTACGCATTGTTCCATTCCCTTGCACGCTGTGTTGCCGATACCCTGGTAGCGAAGACAAGAGCTGCACGAAGCCAGTCGGCCTGGGTCCAAGCCTATCGTGCAGTGAATCACGGCAATGTCAAGAAGCAATGTATGAAACAGAGTCCCATCAAACTCTTTCCATCTGAGATTCAGGACTTTGCCAGACTTTTTGTCGACATGCAGTACAACCGTGAAGAAGCAGACTATCATCCGATGGCATCATTTTCCCGGGCCCAAGTGATCCAGTGGGTGCAACGGGCGGAGTATGCGATCTCGCAGTTCGATCAGGTTGCCAACAAGGATCGGCAAGCGTTTGCAGTGTATGTCACACTGCCGTTTCGCAGCAGCCAGCCTCCCAAAGTTCGGGTTTAGGGACTGAAGGTTCCGATTCCGGTTCCGCCAACCACCCTGTTTCCTACCACGGGAGATTCGCGTTGCCTCCCGAGGCCACTGGCCACTTGCAACGATAAGCCCGGCCTTACATCGGTTGGCCCCGCCCGGATCCTGCCTCGCGCTATTCCATCCGCCTGGAAGGTGGGCAATCCGTCCATGGGAACCGAACACGAACTTAGTCGTTTCGGCCATTGCCTCCGCCCTTGTCCGATTCAACTCCACCAAGTTCGGGAATCCGGAACCTCAAGCCATGTCCCGCCCTGGGAAATCGACTCCTGGCTGACCAGACCGGGCAATGTTATGTCCATTGCCGTGTGCACGTCGAGGCGATTCGACCGTTCCCCGCGGACCACCGCGATGAAGTCCTCCAGTACGAAGTGGTCTCCCCCACCGTGCCCGGACTTCACGGCTTCCGAAGATGCCTGACGCCACACATCGGGCAGGAATTTCCCTTCAAGTTTCCTCAAGTCCATCCACTCCCTGTTTCCATCATCCAATGCCGACAGCCAAACTCGGTTGACCTCCGAATCCACACGCGCCGATTCGTATGCGCCTTCCGTCCCCTGTAGCTGGAAGTTGTGCATGGCATGCGGCCGGGTCGACACCATGTCCACGCGAATCTTGATCAGGGCTCCCTGTCTGGTTTTGGCCAGCATGACGCACGTATCCTGGTTTTCGTAGTGTTCTCCTCTCGGATCCCGGTAATGGTGTCCGCTCCCCTGGCAACATACACTCACCACCCGGTCGCCGGGCATCCACCGCAGAATGGGCCCGAGACTGTGCGTGCCGTAGGTAATGCCGTCCACTCCAGTCTGCCAACGACGTCGCCACCTCGTGATTTCGTTGAGGTCTTTCAGATCATGCAGGTACTCGCCCTCCGCGTAGTAGACCGTCCCGAACAGGCCCTGCACGACCAAAGCCTCGATCAGCATGTTGGACTTGGTGTAACAGTAGTTCTCGGAAAGCATGTAGGTGGCCGCGGACCTTGCCTGGGCCGCCACCAATTCCCGGCATTCTTCGACGGAGACCGCAGCCACCACCTCGCTGAGCACATGGATGTTGCGGTCCAAGGCCTTCACCGCCTGGGATGCGTGCAGTTGCATCGGGGTACCCAGGATTACGGCGTCCAAGTCCGCTTCGCCCAACATCCGGTCGTAGTCCATATAGGGATCGGCACCAATCGCGGCTGCCGCCGAGACCAGCCTTTCCCCATCGATGTCGCACACCGCTTGAACCCGGGCATGGGGATGCCCCTCTACCGCGGCCGCCAGGCTGCCGCCCCTACCCAGGAAGCCGGCTATGCCAATCTTGATGGCGTTTCCCATGACCCGATTTGCTCCATCCATTGAGTGTCGGAACAGCAACAGTGACCTGCAAAAGCAGCTATCATCAATCATGCATCCTTCGGCAAACAGCACATCATCGGTGTGCTTGGGATGGTCTGTAGAGAACGGTCGCAACAGAGGCAGAACGCGGATTCTGCGACACTTGCAATCTTGATTGCGATACGGAGCGGCAATGCAAGTAATGCAGACGTTTTGGGACGGGTCAGGCACAGGTGTGGTGCACTTTCGGCATCGGCCCAGGTTGTCGAGACTGGCACACAGGCAGTTACGAGATCAATCCTCCGGCCGAGGTGATCAACCCGAGGATGCCGTTGTGCGCTGTTCCATGCACACACGTGACTAATGCGGGATCACCAGCCGGTCACACACCGGCAGCGGAATGGGATTCGCATTCGTCAGAATACGCGGCTCCATCCCCCCGTGGTCAGTCTTGGAGCACTGTGTTAACGGGCTGATCCCGGAACGTCAGCAACCTTTGAGGCTGTGAGCCCGGGATTACCGGGACGGCGAGGTGCGGTCGGTGTTCGCGGGTATGCGGAGGTGATCCCGCCAGCGGTCAGGCTCCGCCGCGGCCGCCAACACGCGCGCCTCGGCATCCACCGGCAGGCTGTGCGCCGCCCAGTGCTGTGCCACCTGCTCCGCCGCCCCGGGATACGCGGACTCAGGCAGAACTCGCTCCAACAACCGCAATAGCGCCTCAACGCGACCCTCAACGCGGCCCTCAGCACGACCCTCGACGCGGCTTTCGAGCAAGGCGGTCGCCTGATCGGTATCGTGGTCGCGCCAGCGCCCCGTCCCCGGATCCCGCCATTGGCATACAAGACGGGCATCCGACGCCGGCCGGACCAGGCGCAGGACCGTATCGCAGGCCTCGCTAAACACCGGTGTCAGAACCAGCGCGTCGCCCTCCACCGACAGGTCCGGATTCCCGCCCGGTACCCGGGCATAGACCCCATCCTGCAGGCGATCCAGGACCAGTCCGGGCGGACGGGATTGGTCTTCTCCGCCCGGATCGAGCAACAGGTACTCATGCACGCCCAAGGCTTCGTACAGGGCTCGCTTGCCCTCCCGGTCCCGGCCTGCGGTGCTGGCCGAAACCACTTCCACGACCAGAGTCGGCACGGGATGGTCGGCATCCACGTGCAACACGCGGGACTTGGGGAGCTGCCCGTCATGCCAACCCGGCGGCAATACGACCACATCCGGCTGCACCTTGGTTTGGATGGCACCACTCTCGGTGCGCAACCCTGCAATCCGGCCCAGTTCCTCCGGGAAATGGTAGTCGGGCTCGTTGAGAACCGTGTCGCGGTCCGTGTCCAAGGCTCCGCACAGGGCCTCCTGCACATTGCCGATCAGATAGGCATGGTCGCGGGGGATGGGCATCAGGAAACCTTCTTCGTCGAATATGCGCCAGTGGAGATGGTTTCCATCCCAACAGTAGTCGGGGTCGGTCGTCCAGTCGTCTTCGTACTCGTGCCCCTCGTCGTAGACGTACTCGGGATCGTAGTGCGGCAGGGCCTCCAGGTGGGCGTGCCACTGATCGGGGTGGAGGATGCGGTGGATGACGCGGCGGCGGCGTGCCGCCTGTGCCGCATCCGGCGTGGTGTCGCCGTGCCCCGGCGGCACGCGCCAATCCCGGTAGGTCCAGCGCGGCACCGGAGCGGGTTCGAGAACCCGGTCCCTGTCGGGGGGCGCTTGTTCCCGTACAACCATGTCGGTGGTCATAACGTGCGTGCTCCTAATATGAGGTGCCCGGTACAACTCATTATCTACGAGACTGCAACAGTACCGCAGGTATTGGCGCCGGGCACCGGTACAGGCCTCCATTCGCGGTGTGAACGGCCGACGCCGCTTCCGGGTGGGCGGTAGGCACTACGGAACGCGGTTCGCCTCCGATGTGCCGATTTCCCAGTACAATCCATACGCATTGGTGAAACTGCGTTGGGTCAAGGACATCCCCCGTTGCAACACTCGGTAGACATCAAGACGCTGGGCAAGTCCGCGGTGCTCGGTGCGGCCTCCAATGTCCTGGCCCTAGCTTCCGTGATTGGAATCCTCTACCTTGGTTTTGCCGTCGTGGGAGTGTTCTACGGCTTGGCCAACACATTGGCACGAGCCGGATCCGAACTCGGAGCCCTGACGGACAAGACCACTGGTGAACTGGTCCTGGAAAGCCTGGGCGGAACATTCAGCAACGCGGTCAACGGTTTGGTTGCGGCTTGGCCGGCATTCATCGTCTTCGCCGTTCTGGGCATTGTCGCCGCCACCGGCTGGTTCCTGAGCGGCTCACTCACGGAAACCCGGCGCTGGTTCGTCAGTTTCGGGGTCATGGCAGCCGTCATCGGGGCAACGGCCACCGTCTGGATGATGCTTCAGCGCAACCAAATACAGATTTGGATCGCCGAGTCCCCGGAACTGTTCCGTTGGCGCGAAGTGCTCACGCGCTCTATCGGCACCGACATCTCCGTGATGTTGGTGTTCAGTTTGCTTGTGGCCGCCCCAATCTGGATGGCTTGGCGCTGGTGGTTTGAGCGGCTGGTGCAACGGCGTACGCGCCACCCGGCACCGAACACGCCGCTGCCTTCGGCACTGCCAAACTTGAACCAACCAAGGTGGGCAACGGGAACACCGTTCGGCAGGCAGCCGCATCCGGCTGGAACCGGTGCCGCGGATCCCTATCGATCGCTCCTACTGTCCCGGCCATTCCTGCTTGGAGCCTCGATTTCGTTTTTGTTGCTGTTCGCTGCGGTGCTGTTGTTGAACTCGCAGTACAAGCAATCAACCCTGCGCCTTGAGCACGGTGCCTTTGTCCTGACGCGGGTCGATCCCGTCAGCAGCGATACGCTGTTTCTTGACCCCGATGCCAGGAAAATTAGGATCGTCAATGTCAACGGTGAAGGCAACGTGACCGTCCGGCTGACATCGGCGGAATCGAATGCTGCGGCCTTGGAGCCCGTGATGGACTGGTCGTTCACCCGGCGCAACGACCAGGAGTATTTCTACAAGGAATTTTCCCTGACTGGTTTGACTCCAGGTACCTATCGGTTGGAGTTCGAGCAGACCCAGGGCTGGGGATGGTACGAGTGGACCCTGAGCCAAGGCACCACACAGGACAGCACGATTCTGTCACTGGCAATGGGAATTGTGTTGGCCAGTGCCTTGGTAACAGCTGGACTATTACTCATTAGCGGTATCCTGGCAGTACACCGCCGTCTCTGATGCGACCGCGAGCTGTACCTCAAGGTTTGGCTGCCCTGTAGACCAGGGCTGCCCGCGTGGGCCCGGCCGTCCACCTTGCGCTGATCCAGCATCAAGCCGCGCACCGCTCATCCAAACGCTGCCCCGGCATCGGGTCGACACCGTCCGCGAGCACGACCTGTCGTCCGCGGACCGAGACCAGTAACCGCACCCTGGAAACTCAGCCGGAAACCCCTGTATGGGCAGAGGGCCAGCGGCAGCGTGGGCGACCTGAGCCAAGCCAATATGCAGGGCAGCAGGGGATGACGGCGCCTTGCTCGACGACCTCTTCCTTGTCGGGCCGCCAGACGCTGCGTATGTTCAGAGGCCCAGATCCCCCAGTACGACGTGGGCTGCGTTGTGTCCTGGCGCACCCGTAACCTCGCCGCCGGGATGCGTCCCGGCTCCGCACAGGTATAAGCCTTCGATCGGCGTCCGGTAGTCGGACCACCCCGGCAGCGGACGTCGTGACATCATCTGCTGAGGGATCATGTCAAGATGCCTTATGTTCCCGTCCGTCAGGCCGACGCGCTCCTCAATGTCCTCCGGAGTCAGCAGGACCCAGTCGATGATGGCGTCCCTGAAATTCGGGGCATACTTGCACACCTCGTCGATGAGGCGCTCCCCGAACGGCTGGCGCATCTCCTGCCACGAGCCATCCCGCACGTGGGACGGCACGAAGTAGACCCACAGCGACAGCACGTGGCAGCCCTCCGGGGAGACCGTCTTGTCGTACACAGTGGGGATTTGGAGGTGGATGATGGGCGTGTCGGGTACCCGACCGTTCTTGGCCTCGTGCCAGCTGCTCTCACACTGGTCAACCGTGGGGCAAAGAGTAATCATCGCCAAGTGCTCCGGGTTGTACCCGGAGCCAAGGTGGCCGGAAAGGTCGGGCAGTTCTTTCAAGGCGCACAGAAACTTGGCGGAAGCCGCCCGCGTCTTAAGCCCTCTCACCTCATTGATGAACTCCTCATCAACGTCCGTCTCACCCAGGAGTTTGAGGAAGGTCCGCTTCGGGTCGGCGTTCGACAGGACAACGTCGGCCTCGATTACCTCACCGTCTTCGAGCTCGACGCCTGTGGCCCTGCCGCCGTTCGTCAGAATGCGCCTCACTGCCGCGCCCGTCCTAATTGACACGCCCGACGCCTCTGCGGAGCGGGCCAGCGACTGGGTGATGGAACCCATGCCGCCGCGTACGATTCCGTAATTCTCAGTGTCTGGCCGGAAGGCGCTGAAACGATAGAGTGCGGTGATGTAAGCGCTGCCGGGGGCGCTTATGTCTCCCATGTCGACCGCCCCGGTGGTTACCGATGTCTTGATTTCGTCCGACACGAAGTAACGGTCAATCAGGTCCCTTAGCGGGACGGTCAGCAGCGTCTCCAGGAGCTCTTCCTCGCCCTCCTGCCGGAACCTCTCGGTAAGCTGGGCGAGCGAAGGAGGAGGGCCGAGGTAGTAGTCGCTGAGTATCCGAACGGCACGGTGCCAAAAGCCGGCCCATTCGGGCCAGGCATCGGCATCCTCCGGCGACAGCGCCCGGATTTCCTCGGCGGTTTTTTCGTCGTCGTGCCAGAGAGTCATTACTTTGCCGTTCGGGAAGGGGTGGACGCGCGACGGGTCAATAGGATAGACGTGAAAGCCGTGCTTGCGCATCTCCAAGTCGTCGATCACCTTCTTTTGGAGGATGTGGCAGATGTAGGAACAGGTGGAGATCCTGTAGCCCGGAAACCATTCCTCAGTCACCACGGCGCCACCAACGATGTCCCTACGCTCCAATACCTGGACGTTTAGCCCAGCCCTTCCCAGGTAACCTGCAGCGACCAGGCCGTTGTGCCCCCCGCCAACGATTACAACCCTCGCCTGATTGCCCATGACAGTCTCCTGTAGTCTGTGTTTCGGAAATGCTAGCAAACTCGGGTGCATGCTTGGAAGTGTCATCATGAACCCAGTTTTGTAGGGTTCGAAAGTTGGAGACCGTGGAGGCTCCGGAGGTCGGACAAATCCACCTTTCGGAATAGACAGGAAACTGCGTTCCGGTCTGTGCTCCCAAACAGCCCAACGGGACCCCTCGTCGTGGACTTCATCCTGGCGCCTGCCTATCCCGAACGCCAACGGGCCCTGCCCGATTCGCCTGCCGCCGCTGCGGTGCCTGTGACTGGTGCCGCAACGGTACCTATCCGCGGCACCTGGTCGTCCTCGGCCGACTGACGGCCCGGCTGTACGTGTGGTGCGTCAGCTACCGGGAGTTGTCGGCGATGCTCGCGGCTCTGGAGGAACGAATTCTCTGGGACCATCCGCGGCGACGGATTAAGGAAGTGGCCGCTGTGGCGGAACGACTCTCGTCGGAGTTCGACCGCATGTATGCCCGGGTGGGCCGGGCCTCGGTGCCGCCGGAGCGGTTGCCGAGGTGTCGCTGTTGATGGCCCTGTACTCGGTGCGCGGCGAGCGCGCCTGCTGCAAGGAACTCGCTTACAACCTGCCCTGTCGCTGGTTCCTGGACATGGACCTGATGGAGCGCAGCTTCGATGCCACCGTCTTCACCCAGAACCGGCTGCGGTTGCTGGCGCACGACGCGGGCCGGTCCCTGTTCGACGAGGTGGTGTGGACAGCCGACGGGGAAGGGCTGCTGTTGGACGAGCACGTCAGCGTGGACGGGACCCTGATCGAGGCCGCGGCCAGTCGCAAGAGCTTCCGGTCCAAGGAGGGACCGCCACCGCCGTCGGATGAAGATCCGGGCAACTCGTCCGTGGACTTCCGGGGGAAGTGCCGCCGCAACGAGACGCATGCCGGCACCACAAACCCCGAGGCGTGCCTGCTGCGCAAGGGGCAGGACCAGGAGGTCCGTCGGCCTTCCCGGACCCTGACCTGAGGGAGAACCGCCACGGACTGCTGATAGACTTCACGGTCAGTCAAGCCACCGGCACAGCCAAGCGGGATGCGGTACCGGAACTCCTGGACGGGCTCCGGGAACGGGGTTACCAACCGCGCACGCTGGGGGCCGACCGCGCGGCTACGACACCAAGGACTGTGTGCGGGACATCCGGACACGACGGGGACCCCGCCTGTGGCCCGGAAGAAGCAGCACTCGGCCATCGACGGTCGCACGACGCGCCATGCCGGCTATGCCGTGAGCCTGCGCCTCCGCAAGCGGGTGGAGGAGGTCTTCGGCTGGATGAAGACAGTAGGCGGTTGCCGGCACGCCCGCTACCGGGGCGTGGACCGTACCAGCCTGGTCGGCTACCTGGTGGCGACCGCCTACCACCTGGTCCGCATGGCCAAGTTCCTGGCCGATTCGGAGGCCGTGACCGGGCCGCCAGAGTGAGCCACCGAGGGCTCTGCGCGCCCGCCAGGGATGCCACGGGGCCTGCTGGGCCCTTGACACTCGCGCGGGGCGCCGCACCGGCAGTTCCAGGGCCCCGTAGGACCACCTACTCTTCGATTCCGCACACCTTTGGGGTTGCTGATGGCATCCAAAACCTTTTCTTCAGCAGCCTGCTACAGACCGGTACCGTGTAGCCGGCACACGACGATCCTGACTCGGCCCAGTCTACAGGTCATCCGGATTCATGGCATCCGGCCCGAACAGCGCCGGATAATCCCGGCTCTCGGTGGATACGGTAGCGGTCTCCATGTAGCAAACGCTGAAGGCCCGGCGGGCAATGTCGGTGCTGTTAACTCCCGAACGGTGCGGCAGGTGGTTGTGGAAGAGCAGGGCCTCCCCCGCCTCCAAGGTCAACGGTTCGGCCTCAAATTCCTCCGTCAGATCCTCCGACTGTTCTTCGGTCAGAAAGCCGGATCCGTCGGACGGGTTGATCAGTTCGTTGTGCCGTCCGGGTGTAACCCACATACAGCCGTTCTCTACCGTGGCCGCATCAAGCATTGGATGGCGTGCTGGTCAGCGCGCTGGTGACGGGTGGACTGCCGCTGATAAGCAGTACATGGATGGTTCGCCGCTTGCTTTGACCATTCCCATTCCCACAGCCGAGATTCACTGGGCAGAGCGAGCGCCAACCACCTACGGCTAAGTATCGCCTCCATGCACGGAGTTGGTTGTTCCGGTGCCCCTCAGGTTCCCCATTGAACGGCAACAACCACACAATCAGCGGCGCGCCATTCGCGTCCGGATTCCTGAATTTGGATCAGCCGGCCGACAATCCATACAGTATCGCCCTCGGCAGGGGGGGCCGACAACGCGGCATCAACTCGGGCAAGAGGACAGTCGAGCGTAAAATCGAATCGAAATGATCTGGACTGTTTGATCTTCAATAACCGATACAATCTGGATCCAGCCAAAATATCTTCTTCTAGTTTTGACACCTCGCCCACTATTCCGATTTGCCTGTTCTCAAACCTGGTTTTAAAAGAAGCAGGATTCGAACTTCGCAAGTCATTCAGATCATCCAGACTGTAAAATGTGCTTAGCAATTCGAGCACGGGCAGAGGGATCGGTGTAGCCGTAGGTGAGGGAGTGCCTATAGGAGTAGATGTGATGTTGGGCCCGAGATCTGAAGTCTGGTCGGTACTGGCCTTACGTTGGATCGATATGACTGAACAATCAATGGCGCGCCACGGGTTGCCGTCCACCTCCTGCAGAGTGCCTGTATTCCGGACAGTCCCGATACAGAGCGGCCTCGACCGATTCCGACACGCGCCGCGCCGACTCGTTCACCGAGTCCCGCGCCAGG
>JAPPAJ010000212.1 GCA_026705565.1 Caldilineaceae bacterium
CGTCGATGATGTGGTCTTCGATGTTGTACAGCCGGATACAGGCCGTGCCGGTGGGCTAAACGCGATGCGCAAGATTGCTGCGTTGGCCGAAACCCACTTTGTAACGTTCGCCCCGCACGACGGATCGCTTGGCCCGGTGGCCGAAATGGCGGCAGTGCACTTGTGCGCAACACTGCCCAACTTCCTGATTTTGGAACACCTGGAGGACGATGTGCCGCAGCGGTACGAGGTGATGGAGCCCCAACCGGAGATTCAGGCGGGCCACATCTTGGTTCCGGACCGGCCCGGGCTTGGAATCGATATTGTTCCGGAGGCCATTGCCCACTATCCGTCCTCCGGCAACATCTCCTCCCCACGCACCCGACACTACGTTCGGCCCCGCGCCAACCGCGCGAGATGGCTGTCCGCCTCGCCGGAACATGCGGATTTCAACTGATCCGGGTTGTCTGAAGGCGTTGGCGGGATAGGCCCGGCTATGGTGTTTGCCCCGGTTATGCAGGAGCCGGGCCGGCAAGCCATTCAGGCCCGGAACTTGGCGATCAACGGCCGGAGGCTAGCCACAGCCAACGCCCACGGTCCATGGGAATCCGGAATCGGACGGCCCAACCTCCGGGTTATGATTCGGTGCCCGGAACGCGTTCCGGACAACTTCCCCGTTCCCAAAAACAAAGGTATCACCGCGCCATGGGCTTCCCTGTCTACGACTTCCGCAACCCGGAACACATCACCAACATGCTGGTCACCCCCCAGATCAGGTCACGGTTCCTGAGGATGGAACCGGGCACCGAGGCACAGGGACACACGCACGATCTGGGACACGAGATCTTTCTGATCCTCTCCGGGCGGTGCGAGTTCACAATCGACGGCGAAACCGAGGTGCTGGGTCCCGGCCAGCTCTGTGTGGCCCTGGTGGACCAGTGGCACCAGGTCAGGGTGGTCGGCGACGAGCCGATGATCATGTATCTGTCGGTCACGCCGCATGTCCAGCCCACCCATACGTTTTGGAACGAGGACGGCACGCGTCAGCCTTCGCGGTTCGCGCCCAGTTCCAGCTACGATGTCGAAGTGGACGAATCCGTGGACGAGAAGGAACTGCTGGCCCGGCTGGCGAACGCCAGCGGCACCGTTGCGGAGGCCGCCAGGCAGGCCTCCGAGGTGATTGATGAGACGGCGGCGTTTGAAGCCGGTACACGCGGAACGATCTGGGAGGCTTTGCGCGAGTTGCACACCCGGTTGGCGCGCCTGGACGATATCTGGAACGAGTTGGCACCGCGCGCCAACGACTAATTCGGCGGGTCCGAGACCCCAGCCAGGCCTGGAGGCCAATCCCCATGGACAACGTACGCATTGGAATTGTGGGCTGCGGCGCCATCGCCCAGGTCCACCACGCGCCCAATCTCAAGGAGCTTTGGCACCTCTACGACCTCAATTCGGTATGCGACGTTTCCGCCCAGGCGGCGGCCCATGTCGCCGACCGCTTTGACATTCCCGCCCACTTCACCGACTATGCTGCGTTCCTGGCTTCGGACATCGAGGCGGTGGTGTTCTGCCAAACCGATCCCAAGACGGACTACGTGCTGCAGGCGCTGGATGCCGGCAAACACGTTTTCGTGGAGAAGCCGGTCTGCTTCAACCTGGACGAAATCTCGGCCATGGTATCGGCTCAGGAACGGGCCGGAGTGGTGGGCCAGGCCGGCTACATGAAGGTCTACGACCCGGCGTTTGAAGTGGTGGCTGCGGAAGCCGCGGACATGGATGTGCGATTCGTGCAAATCCATCACCTGCACCCGACCAACGATCTGCATTTGGCCCAGTTCGATGTCCAGCGTTTCGACGATGTGCCGGCCGCCGTCATCCAAGAGACCGTTGCCGCGCGCCGGGCCGCCTTGGTCCACGCTCTTGGTACCGCTCCTCCGGACAGTGTGGCAAGGGCTTTTTTCCTGCTGTCCGGAAGCATGATCCACGACCTTTACGGTTTGCGCCACATCATGGGCGTGCCGACCAGAATCCACAATGTGGACATCTGGCAAGAGGGGCGGGCGGTGACCTTCCAGGTGGAGTATGCGAACGGGGCCCGGTGCAACGGCACCTGGATCGATCTGCCGGATCTGTGGGACTTTAAGGAGACCTTGGAAGTGTGCGCCGACGACAAGCGCGTCACGCTCAAGTACCCCACGGGCTTTTCGCGGGGCCAACTGTCCGAAGTGACGGTGCAGGAAATTGACGCCAACGGCATGACGGTGGCGCGGACCCCCGCCATCGACTGGGCCAGCGCCTTCATCCGCGAGATGCAGGCATTTCACGGCTGCATCAGGGAAGGCCGAGAGTGCCGCACACCCCTGTCCGAGGTGCATCACGATGTCGGCCTGATCATCAACTTGATTAAGTCCCACTTGGGGAACGGCTGAGCCGGACACCTTGAATTCGTCCAACGGAGGTGTGCGCATGCCGTTGCTGGAGCAGGTTCGCGTCGCGGCCGGAACCGTCGAATCCGCCGCACTGCCGACAGGTCTGCAGTTGGATCCGCACCTGGGACTGGCCTGTGTTCCGGGCCTCTCGGGCCAAGTGGTCCACAATGCCCGCGATCCCGAAAAGGGCCTGTTCGAATCCAGGGGCGCGCGCATGGCCAACGGGGACTACCTGCTGATGTTTCCAGACGGCAACCACTATGGCCGGACCCACGAAAAGGACAACGACATGCTGGCCTACCGATCCCGAGATCGGGGGCGCACTTGGGAAGGGCCGCAGCTGGCGTTTGACATAAACTACAGCCAGCACGGGTTCATTCCCTTGTGTCCGGCCGGCTCCGAACGGGTGTACGCGTTTGGAACGCAGCCGATTCCGGGCATGTGGACACGGGAACGCGGCCTGCAGGAGAATGCGCCCATCGGATTCCGCTACTCCGACGATCACGGCCATGCCTGGTCCGAGGTCAGACTCTTACGCCCGGCGAACGATCCCGGGTTCCGCGGCATGTCCGTCATGCGCATGACGGAGACTGCGCGCGGCACCTGGCTGGTGGGGAGCCACGAGGGCGACTGGAGTTACAAACCGCTCATCACCAGGCAGTATGTTCTGCGGTCCGAGGATCGCGGCGATACCTGGGATTTGTTGCCGGGTGTGCGGCATGGAGGTTGGCATGCACCGCCCATGGGCCGCATGGACGAGGGCCGCCCGTTGGCTGCCGAAGACGACGAGGTGTATTTGCTGGCCCGTACCCCCACAGGTCGTCTCTGGGACCTGCGCAGCCGAGATGATGGAAGGACCTGGTCCGATCCCCAGCCAACGTCCATGGTGCATCCGGATGCACCGCCCATGCTGTTCCCCCTGTCCGACGGTGGAACCTGGGTCAGCATCCATCACAATGTCCACACCCAGGGCCAATATGTGGGTCTGGCCGGCACGATGGATGGGATGTACGATCGGGGACAGCTGTGGGCGTCCCTGTCAACGGATTGGGGCCGGTCCTGGAGCGAACCCGGGTTTCTGTGCACCATGGCCCGGCAAACCGACCTGGGTTCACCGTTTCGCAACTACCAGTGTTCCTACGTCGATGGGTTTGCGGACGAAGGGGTATTGAATCTGTTCATGTCCCAGTCCTGGCAACGCGTCCTGCACATGCAAATCCGGGAATCCGAACTGAACCACCTGCCCATAAAACGCGATCTGGGGGTCTGAGGTGCCCGCCATGGATACACAATTCGATTTCGAGCGCGATGGCTGCCTGCTGGTCCGGAATGCCGTGCCGTCTGCGGATCTGGACCCGTTGATTGCGCATATCGAGGCAGCCATCGACGAATACGCCCAAAGCCTGCGGGCCAAGGGCGAAATCAGTGATATGCACGAGGACCTGCCGTTCCCGGACCGTCTGGTCGCCCTGAACCGAGGCACCGAGGAGCGGTTGCGCAGCTGGAACAACATCGCGATGGGGGAGGGACTGTACAACGTCATCTGCCACCCCGGTATTACCCGTGCGCTGTTGCCGATCCTGGGTCCCGGCTTTGGCTTCAACGGCGACTACCATGTGCGGCCCAAGCTTCCCAACAGTTCGTACACCGCATTTCCCTGGCACCAGGACAGCCAGTATTACGGCGCGGACAGCCAGCATGCCCTGATCGTCACGGTCTGGATTCCACTGGTCGATGTTGATGAGCGGAATGGTTGTCTGCAGGTCATGCCGGGCAGTCAAACCTGGGGCCTTCTGCACGGCAAGCGCGGAGCGGACATGAACATGCGCACCAACCGCGACATCGACTCCATGGGCACTGCCGTGCCCCTGCCCATGCGCAAGGGCGACATCTTCCTCTTTTCGAACCTGACCTTCCACAAGAGCACCCTCAATCTCACGGACGCCGTACGGTGGAGCATCGATATCCGATATTCGCGCACCTTGGACGAGCACGAACTGTCGGAACAGGTTGTAGCCAGCGAGATGTTCATGCAGAACAAGCTGGCTCCCAATCGCGCCCGGATTCCCCTGGCCGGGGATGCCAGGCGCCCAACCTGGGACGAGTGGCGCGCGGAACTTGTGGCAAAGGGCAGCGGTTTGACCAAATCGGTGGCGACGGCCTTCGCGTGACTCCCAAGCCGGCTCCCGGCCGGGAAGCCAGACATGTTGATTAGCTCCCCTTAGGAAAGGTGCCCATGCACATTCATCCCCGCTCCGTGGCCCACAAGGTGTTTGACATCTGGCGCAGCCCGGGACGGTTTACCAAGAACCCCGATATCGTCGAAACGCCGTCCGGTACGTTCCTTCTGATTTATTCGGACACCGACGCCCATTGGTCCCAGACCGACCAGGTCATCACGATCCTGGCCAGCAAGGACCGCGGCCGAACCTGGCACAAGCGCGCCGAGGTGGATCGGGCGGTGATGGCGGCCGGCGACCACCGTCTGGTCACCCCGCGCCTCAGCCAGTTGGCGGACGGCCGCCTGGCGGCGATTTGCGATCACGACGATCATTCCTTCTTCCACGAGGACCAGCCCACCGGCAACTGGATTTGGTGGAGTGAGGACGAAGGCCATACATGGAGCAGTCCCCGGGAGCCTTCCATCCTGGGCTTCGAGCCGGATCGAATCCTGGATCTCCCGGATGGAACCCTCGGGGTCGGAACCCATCTCATGTTTGGCGACACGCAGGAACTGGGCGAAATCCTGACGGTTTCCGGGGATGGTGGCAACACCTGGCAACGACGCGCCGTAGTGGCCCACGACGGGCACTACCGCTATTGCGAAGGCGGCATCGTCATCATGGATGGGGGCCGGTTGCTGGCCTGCATCCTGCGGGAGAACCATCATGCCGGCACCCCCAGTTTCGTGTCCTTTTCGGAGGACAACGGCCACAGCTGGTCCAAGCCGGCCATGTGTCCCTTCGCCCTGGACCGACCCTACGGCAAGCAGCTCCCGGACGGACGGGTGTTCGTGACCGGCCGCCACATGAACGGGCCGCTGGGAACCTACGGCTGGTGTGGCAACTTGAAGTCCGAACTCGGTTATCAAATCGGGGGGCCCAGACGCAAGTACCAGGCGCACTTGGCAGATGGCGAGCTGGAGATTCGGAATCTGCCCGGCCATGAGGCCCGTTACTGCCTGCTGCCGCCCGAGAATGCCTTCAGCGAGGTGAGGTTCGCTGCCCGCGTACGGGTTGAGGGCGGCCCGTCCACGCCGAATTCGTTCATGTCGATATCCCAGCTGGGAGTTGTCCTTCAGATCGGTCCCAACGGCATTCGGACGCGTCCGGGGCACGACTTCATGCACCCGGTCGACATGACCCGGTCCCGGGATCTTGAGCTCCACCACCGCCGCGGCTGGCTGCAGGTCAAGGTGGATGGCGAGACGGTCATCAACATGTGCATCTTCAGGGAACCCAAACCGGTGGGCAATGCCATCCGGTCGGGCGACTTGTCGGGGTACACGGCCTGGGGCCAGGCCGATGTGGGCGGGCGCAGTTGGTGGTCCAGGGTGTCCTGCTCCATTCGCAATCGAACGTTGGACGACTTCGATTGGTCGTGGGAGGCATCATCCGGCCTGCTGCCGGATCACTACCAGCGGGAACGGATGATTCAGATTCACGGCAACCATCCTGACCAGAAGCCGGGTCCTGACCACGGCTACTCGTCCTGGCTGCTGCTGGACGACGGCAGGATTTACTTCACCGACTACACCAACTACGGCGACACCGGCGGCAATTCACATCTTGTGGCCGCCTACATTGATCCGGAGGACATTGCCTGAGTCCGGTCTGGCCGACACTGATACGACACAGGGGTGCGCGTCGGACAGCGGGTTCAGGCCTGGGTTCGGCTACCGGCAAATGGTCTGTTTCGCCTCGGAGCCCCCGATGGTTGTCAAGGGACTGTACGGGTACGCGGCCGTGGAGCGGGCACGTGTGGTCCGCCAAGCCCGTGGGGCACGTCGCACAGGGACCGCGGTGCGGTTCGATCACCTGGCATCCGGTGTTTCGGCCAGACCGTCATGTGCCGGCACTATGGCCGTTGTTGAAGCCGACCAGTTGCCGGGATAAGGTGGTCAAGTCGGGTGCAACCAAGTCCGCAGCGATTGTTGGCGACACCTCATCGAACTTCGGAGGCGGAGCAGCCGGTCCGAATTCCAGAGGCCGGTAAATCCACCCCGTGGCCATGCCGGTGGCGGCCGCAGCCTGCAGATCTCCGACATGGGCCGCCACCATCATGATGTCGGCTGAATTCAGATCCAGCAACCTGGCCGCTGTCCGGTAGATGGACGGATCAGGCTTGTACTTCCCGGCCAGTTCACTGGACAGAACGCAGTCCCATTGCCAGCCATTGGTGCGCGCCAAACCGATCAGCAGCGACACATTGCCGTTGGACAGCGGTGCAAGCAGATGGTTCCGGCGCAGCAGGTCCAGGCCCCTGCCGACATCGGGCCAGGCCGGAAGCCGATGCCAAACCTTGTTGAGTTCCTGTTTGTCGGCTTCCGTCAGCGTTTCCAAGCCATAACCGGCCAACAACTCGTCCAGGATGGCTCGGTGGATGCCATCGATGGTTTGCCAGGACGCTCGTCCGTCATTGACGGCGGCCATGGCCGGGCCGTAACCCGCACGCCAGTCCAAGGCGAATTGGCTCCAGTCCCGTTCGGACCCAACGCTGCGGCCGGCCAGTTCCCCGGCCTGGCGCACACCCGTGTGCCAATCCACCAGGGTGCCGAAGACATCGAACACCAACGCCTTGATCAAGATGCTTTCGTGTCCATGCGTGTTCTGGAGCTACAGGTCCTGCCAGGTCTCGCCCCAGCGCTCCCGGTAGTACTCCCGCAGCGGCACGTCCTCATCGGTGGGCAGGTAGAATCCCAGGTGGCTTGACTTGTGGCCGAGTAACTGGCGACCGATCGGCGAACACTTGTCAAGAATCTCCCGCGGCATGGTTTCGTAGTCGATCGGCCGCAGGATGCGGTAGCCGTAGCCGTAGTACAGCGCGACCCTGTCCTGGTGGGAATGGTTCGGTGCCGATGCATGCCAGGTTGGTTGGCCGAAGATGACGGCATCCCCCGCTGCCACCTTCAATTCCATGCCTCCGACCGGATCACCCCCGTTGAGGAACGACGGACCGCCGTCCATCCGGTTGGAACCCGGTACCACCATCAAGGCCCCCATGTTGCTCTCTTTCAGATCGCGCAGGAAGTACCCCACCTTGAGCGTGGCCAGGGCCCTGCGACCATAGAAGCCGATACCCGGTTTGCCGCCGTCGGGATGCCATCCAATCGCCCTTCGTTCAGGATCCGGCGGCACCATGATTAGATGCGAGGTGAAGAGCTGGAGGTTGAAGTGCTGCAGGAAGCGGACTGCCTTCGGGAACGTGGTCGGGCATTCCAACAGGTCAAGAAAAGCGTCGTGCTTGTCCACCACCGGGCGAATGTTGAGACCATAGGTGTCGCTCCGGTGATCCGACCGCTCGAGGTCCGCCTTCAATTCCATGATGACGTCCAGGAGGTGGTCGACCTGGTTGGTGTCGAGGGCGTTTCGGACCACGATGAATCCGTTCCGGTTGAAAGAGTCGATCTGCTCCTGGGTCACCTCCTCGCCGGCCTCGAACTCGAAGTCCAAACGCGTCTTCAGTTCACTTTCCATGGGAATGTCCCTCCGTTCCTGCCTGTTTGGTCCTCCGGATGCCGCCGCGGCTCCACCGCTCGGGCGTATCGTACGGGTGTCTAGAGTCCCTGTACCACTCCGTTCCGCAGGATGCCGATCGAGCTGATTTCAACTTCCATGCTGTCTCCCGGCTTGAGGAACACCGCAGGTTCCCGGGCGGCACCGACTCCACCGGGCGTCCCGGTCGAGATAATGTCTCCGGGGTCGAGTGTAATGACACGGGCGATGTCGGCAATCAGGTCCTCCACACGGAACAACAGGTGCTTGGTGTTGGAGGACTGCATGGTTTCGCCGTTCAGCCTTAGCTTGATGTCGAGACTGTGCGGGTCGGGCACGTCGTCGCTGGTGACGACTACCGGGCCGATCGGAGCGAAGGTGTCCGGCGACTTGCCCATGACCCACTGCGAGGTCCGCTGCTGCAGGTCCCTGGCACTCACATCGTTGAGGCAGGTGTAACCGCCGACATGGTCGAGCGCGTCCTCCATGGCCACGTTGCGGGCAGTCTTGCCGATGACGACGGCGAATTCCGCTTCGTAGTCGACCTTGGTCGAATAGGTCGGGAGCTGGACATCGGCCTCGGGACCGACAATCGTATTGGCATACTTGGCAAAGACGACTGGAAACTCGGGCGTCTCGGAGTTGGTTTCCTCTATGTGATCCTTGTAGTTAATCCCAATGCACAGGATCTTGCCGGGATCCGGAATCGGTGGGCCGATGTCCACCCCGCTTCGATTCAGAACGTTTTCGGTTGAAATCCCGGCGGCTGCGGCCTTGACCCGATCCATTGCATCCGATCCCGCGGCGAAGAGGCCCTTGATGGTGGTCGGGATTTCGGCATCGGCCTTGCACACGTCGGCGATCGATCCGTCGTCCTGCAGGACTCCGAGTCGACTTTCACCGCCATCCGAAAACGAGAGGAGTTTCATTGCATGCTCCTGAATGCCTGTCCGGCACATTGATCAGAGGAAACTTGGCCGAATCTTACCCCAGCCGGATGCCGGACCCTGACCGCGCCAGGTATGCCGCAGGGATCAAACTGTCTGTCCCAACCCACGAACGTTCCCGGGCCTTGGCTGGCCGGTTTGGAGGTTCCGTTGCCCTATGGGCGTGTGTATCGGGCGACTTTCTCGGTGATGCATACTGCGCCGGGCAGGAACCTGTCCACAAGCAAGGAGTCCCCCCATGGCATCGATGCTGGAAATCCCGCCGGGAATGAAGATTGCTGCACAGATGTCGCCTGAACCGTTGGAGGAGGATCTGGCGTTTGTACGGCAGATGGGTGTGGATTACGTTGTGCTCTGGACGACCGGAGAAAACGCCCACTACGACTACTACGCGTCCCGCCGTCGCCTGTTTGAGAATCACGGTCTGAAGATTTACGGGTTCGGCAACTCGGATGTCCACAACCAGGATGCAATCGTGCTCAACCTGGAGAACCGGGATGCCAAGGTTGCCGAGTACAAAAGCCATTTGCGTGCCTTGGGCCAGGCCGGAATCCCGTACACCACCTATGCACACATGGCCAACGGCATCTGGAGCACGGAGCGGGAGTTGACCCGCGGTGGCGCGGACGCCCGCGGGTTCAATCTGGCGACGGCGACATCGGGTCGTTGGCAGGATCGGAGATTCCAACTGCCGTTTTCGCATGATCGGCGGTACACCGCCGACGAAATCTGGAGCAACTACGCATCATTTGTTGCGGAAGTGGCACCGGTGGCGGAAAGCGAAGGTGTGCGCATTGGCATTCATCCGGACGATCCCCCTCAGCCGGAACTGGCCGGGGTACCCCGATGCATTTTCTCCAGCCATGAAGGCTACGACCGGGCCTTGCAGGTGGCGGACAGCCCCAATGTGGGGATCTGTTTCTGCATTGGCTGCTGGTTGGAAGGCGGCAGTCTGATGGGAAAGGGCGTGGAGGAGTCCATCCTGGACTTCGGTGGCCGCAGCAAGATTTTCAAGGTGCACTTCCGGAATGTGGATGCCCCGTTGCCCCACTTCGTGGAAACGTTTGTCGACGACGGGTACTTCGACATGTACAAGGCCATGAAGGCACTTCAAAGGGTTGGGTTCGACGGCGTGCTCATTCCCGACCACATTCCCAACATGGCCGGCCATCCGCGGGTCGGCACGGCCTATACCATTGGTTACATGAAGGCCTTGGTCCGGCGCGCGGAGGAGGAGGTGCGGCCATAGACGGGGCACGCAGATCCGAAACCGGATCATGTCTCCGGACCCGTGCGACCGCCGGGTCGGTTCGCCGGACTGTGGTTCCGGCCGCGCAACAGGATGTTGACACATGATTGAAATGAGGTTGGCTGCCGACAAGGCGGTCCAGTGCATCGAAAGGCCGGTGCCGGCGGCAAGGGGGGACTGGGTACTGGTGAAGTTGCTGAGTGTCCCCATGTGCAACGAGTACCATGGCTACGCCGAAGGCAAGGCCGCAGGTGTGTTGGGGCACGAGGCGGCCGGGGTTGTGGAGGACCCGGCCGCCTCGGGCCGCTTCAAGGCGGGGGATCGAGTGGTGGTAATGCCTCAGCTTCCCTGCGGACACTGCCGTGTCTGCCTGGCAGGCGAGTACATCCATTGCCGGCAACAACGGGCGGCGGAGGCCGAATTGGAAGGCGATGCCGCTGTCGGTACGTTTGCCCAGTACATGCTCAAACCTGCCGACCAGCTGGTGCCTGTGCCTGATGCCATGCCATTGGACCACGCGGCCATGGCCTGCTGCGGCTTGGGACCTTCCTTCGGAGCACTTGAGCGAGTGCAGGTGGATGGCGATACCGCCGTCCTCGTCTCCGGCCTGGGACCGGTGGGGTTGGGCGCCGTCATTAACGGCAGGCATCGCAAGTCGCTGGTTGTGGCCAGCGATCCCAATCCCTGGCGGAGGCAACTGGCTTTGGATCTGGGCGCGGACCATGTCGTTGATCCGAGTCGCGACGGGGCCTTGGCGGAAGTCGTGGATTTGACTGATGGGCGCGGGGTCGATGTCGCCATCGAGTGTTCCGGCACGGTGCCCGGACAGGAGTTTTGCATTGAGGCTGCCGCCGTCAAGGGCCGGGTGGCTGTGGTCGGCTCCTCCAAGGGGCACGCGTCGGTTCATCTCGGCGGGGCCGTCCTTTTCAAGGGCCTTACCATCATCGGATCCTGGCACTACAACCGGGCCTCGACGCATCGTCTGCTCGATCAGATTGGGCTTGTCGGCGACTCAATCGATCGCATGATCACCCACAGATTTGCGCTGACGAACCTCAAGGAAGCCTGGGAACTGCAATGCACAGGCCAATGCGGGAAGGTAGTGTTGCAACCTTGGTAGACCATGGGCCTGGGGCCACAGGCACGGAACTCGTATGAAGCAGCCGAATTCTTCTCCCGTCGCGTCGTCCCTGATTGATTTGACGGGGCTTTCCATACTGATCACCGGAGGGGCCGGCGCCATCGGGCGCGTGATGGTCCGGGTATTGGCGGAACACGGCGCGCAGGTTCGCGCAGTGGACATTGAACCGGTGGACAGAATTAGGGCGGCACTGGCCAGTGCCGGTGTGGTTGACGAGGGAGTTGACAGCTCGCAGGTCGACTGCACGTCGGAAACCGAGGTGAACGCGTTCTTTGCTGAACTGGCCTGCACGGAACAGATGCCGCATGTTGTCTGCTGTCATGCCGGATTGGTACGGCCGGGACCAATCGAAACCTTCGGCACGAAGGACTTCGAGGAAACACTCGACCTGAATCTCGGATCCGCGTTCCTGGTGTCCCGGGCCGCGGTCGAACAGTGGCTGGCGATGGACATGAGCGGCCACCTGATCTACACCACCTCGTGGGTTCAGGACGTGCCATGGCCCGAAATTACGGCCTATACCGCCAGCAAGTCGGCTTTGCGCACCCTGATGCGGGGATTTGCTCGCGAACTG
The DNA here is from genome assembly GCA_026705565.1 of Caldilineaceae bacterium. Classification (GTDB taxonomy): domain Bacteria; phylum Chloroflexota; class Anaerolineae; order Caldilineales; family Caldilineaceae; genus Bin34. Next base: position 12,034 of record JAPPAJ010000212.1, read on the forward strand.
GCCAGCCGCGGTATCCGCGCCAATGCCGTGGCGCCCGGCATCGTTGGCGTGGGCATGGCCAAACGGCAATGGGACACGGATTCCTCCTACCAGGCCAGGGCCCAGAAGGCCATTCCCCTGGGCGAGATGCAAACCCCGGAGTCGGTAGCCCACGCCTTTCTGTTTCTGTGTTCCCCGATGGCTTCCTACATGACTGGTTCGGTACTGCTGGTCGACGGCGGCTGTAGCCTCTATCCTATGGATTGAACCGGAATTGCCTGCGGCTTGGCAAACCGGTTGCTTGACATGCCTGCTTGGCAGGATGCCCATTCCTTACAACCTTCATGCGAAAGGAGAATGCCGTGATTTCGGACGGTCAGGTACAGCATTTCAGGGACTTCGGTTATACGGTCGTGCCCGGTCTTTTCGACGAGCGCGAGGTGGCGGCCTTGCTGAGCGAACTCGAGCGCTTCAAGCGGGAGGGACTTGGCCGCAACGTTTCAACCGATCCCGATGCCAAGGTCAACTACCAAATTATTCCGCTTAACGACAAGAGCAACCTGATACGGGCCTTACCGTTTGCGCCCAAGGTGGTTGCGTGCATTTCCGCCCTGATTGGCAATCCGTTCGTGCGCCACCTTGATCAGATTTTCCTGAAGCCTCCCGGTCTCGGCAGCGGTACCGACTGGCATCAGGACAACGCCTATTTCAGGCTGCAGGATCCGACCAAGGGCACGGCCATGTGGATCGCGCTCCATGATGCCAACATTCAAAACGGCACGCTCCATGTGATTCCGAACAGCCACCGGATGGTGTTCGATCACACGCGCGATCCCGATTCGGACCACCACATTCACATCGAGGGCCTGGAAGGCGAAGAAGTGCCCTGCGAAGTGTCGGCAGGCGGCGCGGTGTTTTTCAACTACGGAACGGCCCACGCGACCAAGAAGAACAATTCGGACCGCGAGCGCGCGGGGTTGGCCTTTCACTTTTTCAACACGGACTACGGCGAAGGAGTGCGCTTGGGCGGTGAAGGCGTCGAAGTTGCCGTGACAGGCACCGCCGCCACCGGAGGCGTGAAGGAATATGGAGTTACCGTTGCCGGAACCTGGGAACGCGAGGTCGATCTGCACTCGTAGTGACTTGGCCAACATCAGAATCTGATGCGGTGGCTTCCGGACTCGTCGCTGAATGCGCGTTTGAACCCAGAGGCTTTCACGTGGCCTGGGCCACAACCACAAGGTTGGGCCGGACAAAACCAGGTGCAGTGGGTCCCGCAAGACAGCCTGTCGGGCTTCCGGCGGGGGCGGATAGCAGGTTTCCCTGAGCCTAACCCTTTGGCGCCTGCGTCCGCCTCTGGCTATAATCCGAGGGCCCCGCGTGCTGTGTGCTGGTTCGACGCAGGTTCGACCCGGTCACCGCATGCATTTTTTTTGCCCATTCCAATGGCCTTGCCAAGGAGAGCACGTCCGTGTCGAACGACAACCTGCCAAGCTACACCAATCCTGAGACCGTGGTCCTCCACTCCGGCTATCGTTCGGATCCTGTGACCGGTGCGGTGGCCGTGCCGATCTATCAGACCACGTCCTATCAGTTCAACGACACTCAGCATGCCGAGAACCTGTTTGCCCTGAAGGAATTGGGCAACATCTACACGCGCATCATGAATCCGACCTGCGATGTTCTGGAAAAGCGCGTGGCGGCCATGGACGGTGGCGTCGGGGCACTGGCCCTTTCGTCCGGCCAGGCCGCGTCGACCTTTGCGATTCAGAACATCGCCCAGGCCGGGGACAACGTGGTCAGTTCCACGGACCTGTACGGCGGAACCTGGAATCTCTTTGCCAACACACTGAAGACGGCAGGCATTGAGGTGCGGTTCGTCGATCCGGCGGATCCCGAAGCCTTCCGGCGCGCCTCGGATGACAAGACCCAAGCCTATTACGCCGAGTCCCTGCCGAATCCCAAACTTCAGGCTTTTCCCATCGCGGAAGTGGCTGCGATTGGTGAGGACCTGGGCATCCCGCTGATCGTGGACAACACCGCCTGCCCGGTGATTTGCCGTCCGTTCGACCATGGTGCCCACATCATCGTCTACTCCAGCACCAAGTACATTGGCGGCCACGGCACGTCCATCGGCGGCGTGCTGGTCGACAGCGGAACGTTCGACTGGGAAAAGCACCAGGACCGGTTCCCCCTCCTGTCCGAGCCGGACCCCAGCTACCACGGCGCAGTTTGGATCGAGGCGGTCAAGCCCCTGGGTCCGATTGCCTACATCCTCAAGGCCCGCGTCACCCTGTTGCGGGACCTCGGTTCATGCATGAGCCCGTTCAATGCCTTCCTCTTCCTGCAAGGGCTCGAGAGCCTACCCCTGCGCATGGAGCGCCATTGCGAAAATGCGGCCAAGGTGGCCGACTACCTGACGGGCCGTGAAGGCATCACCAAGGTCATCTACCCGTCCTTCTTCGAAGGCGAGGAGCGCCGTCGCGCAAACACCTACATGACCGGGGGCCTCGGCGCCCTGGTCGGGTTTGAACTGACCGGGGGCCGTGATGCCGGACGTCGGTTCATCGACAGCCTGAAGATGATCTACCACGTGGCCAACATCGGCGACGCCCGCACGCTGGCGATCCATCCCGCGACCACAACCCACAGCCAGCTGTCAGTCGAGGAGCAGGCCGCCACCGGAGTCAATGAGAACTACGTGCGTCTGTCGATCGGCATTGAACACATCGATGACATCATTGCGGACTTGGATCAGGCCTTGACCGCGGCCATGTAGCTTCCCGGGTACTGGAGCCCATGACCTGATCCCAGGCGCGTTCGATTCGACAACGTCAATCGATGGAGGCAGCGTCCGCTACCCTGGATCGGAAGCAAAAAGCCCGGAGCGTTCGCTCCGGGCTTTTCGTCTTGCGGGGTTTGGCACGGGCACTGTGGACACCTCGAGGAGAGTGCTCCGGCCTTCTCCCGGACTACTCCTTCTTGAGGACCAACATACCGGTTGCAGTCTCTTCCACCCGGCGGCCCTCGGGCAGCTCGTCAACCGCCTTTTCGGGACGCACGTCCCGCGAGAAGAAGTAGAGCTTCGTTACCTTGCCCGTCTTCGTGGCACGCTCGTTGGCGTGAAGGTAGTAGGTAACACCCTTCTTGTTCTTGTGCGAATATGCCATTGCAGTCTCCCAAATGCAGTTGGTCTCCAACCAGGAGGGTCTTGGAGTAAGGGCATTCATTGTAACCCGTACGCCGACTCAAGACGGCGCGCAGACGGTGCCGGTTGTCCCAACACGGTCCGAGCGGCCATTGGAGCCGACCGGACCGTGAGGGTGTCAGGATGCCTGTCCGCGGGCCAGGAGGCGAGTTGCCGTTGCACTTTGTTGATGATGACCTGTGCACCGGCATCGTTCAGTTTTTGGCGGACCTCCGCGGCACTGTCGGCTAGCTTGCACACCCCCGTCAATGGGCTTGACAAACTCGTCGCAGACGGCCACGACCTGGGCGATTTCGGTTTCGATCGGCGGGCATTTGACTTCGTTGTCGAACGCCCGCGGCGGATATGCCGTATCGTTCATGATCTTGGTGACTTCCCAGGCTCCCACCTGCTTGTGGTCCCGGTAGGTAGACATTGAATTGGTTGCCGAACATCCGGTCGCTGTTGGGGTTGTAGGGACTGGTGTCTGCCGCCAGGCCGTCGGGATGGGCAATGACCAGATTGGCCTCGTCGGCCCAGACCCAGTGCTTGCCCGGCGGCTACTGCAGTTGGCGATCGTGCCAGGATACCGGTATCGAACCGGTAGTCCTTGAACGCCATGATGATGCCCATCATGGGCAAGTAGGTCAACACGAACACAGGGCGCCTGGCACGGACATTACCGTCAGGCTGAGGTGGTTTCGTCGGCATCGGCCCGGGTTGCGGCTGGTCCCCGGCTGGCCGAAGCATGGAACGGTGCGCTCAAGCTTGGTCCGGACGGTATTCTTCGTGGTACAGGAAACAGGCACTCTGTTGGGAGGCCTTGGTGTCCGCGGTCACGAACGGGGGCCGCTGAAGATGGCAGACGTCCATGGCATGTGGGCAACGGGCCTCGAAGACACAGGCATGTTCGGAGAAGACAAACTCGGACGCGTCGACCGCGTACTCGCTTCGTTCCTCCTGCCACCGGTGATGCGGATTGTGGCTGGGGACCGAGTCGATTAGCAACTGGGTATAGGGATGCGACGGATGGAGCACCACCTGGTCCATGTCGCCGTATTCGATCATCCGACCCCGGCACATGACCATGATGCGGCCGCCCAGATAGTACGCGGTAGCCAGATTGTGCGTGATGAAGATGGAGGAAATGCCCTGATCCCTGAAGTCGAGGAGAATGTTGAGGAACAGAGCCCTGAGCGCCGCGTCAATCATGGAGATCGGTTCGTCGGCCACAATGAGCTTCGGCTTCATCATGTAGACGCGGGCCAGCATCACGCGCTGTCGCTCGCCGCCCGACAGCTGGTGGGGATAGCGCCCCAGAACATCCTGGGGCCTCAGATCGACGGCACGCAGCGCATCCTCGATCAGGGCTTCGGCGTCGCTGTCGTTGGACGCCAGAGCGAACTTCCGTACCAGGACCTTCAGCACGCGGTCGATGCGGTAGAACGGGTTGTAGGTGGCATAGGGGTCCTGAAATACCGGCTGAACCTCGCGCCGGAAGGCGTGCCAGTCCGCTCCGCGGAACCCGGACAGGTCGCGGTTGCGGTACCGAACCGTACCCGATGCCGACCGCTGGAGGCCCAGAATGGTCCGCGCCAACGTGGACTTGCCGGATCCGCTCTCGCCGACAATCGTGACCAGCGTTGGTTCGGACGGGAGCTCGAACGAGACGTCGTCGACCGCCACAGTGGTCTTGTTGCCTTGGAACAGGCCGGTGTCCTTGAAGACCACCGACAACCGGTCCACCGCCAACAGGGCTTCGCTCATGCCGAACCTTGCTCCAGGTCGATGTCCGGATCGAAGAGATGGCAGGTAACCTTGCGTCCGGTGTCCAGTTCGATGGTGCGGGGCGTGGTCGAACTGCACGCCGGCACGGCATCGGGGCACCGCGGGTGAAAGCGGCATCCTTCCGGCCATGCCAGCGGCGACGGAGCCATGCCCGGGATGGATTCGAGCCGTTCGCGGGGCCCGCCGAGGGCGGGGATGGAGTGGATCAGCCGTTTGGTATACGGATGTTGGGGGTTGTCGAAGATTTCGTAAACCGTGCCGAGTTCCATTACGACTCCGGCATACATGATGGCCATGCGGTCGACCAGTTCGGCGTGGACGGCCAGGTCGTGCGAAACGAAAACGACTGCAGCCCCCATCTGATCGCGCAGGTGGGCAATGGTTTCCAGGACTGCCCTCTGCACGTTGACATCCAATGCCGTGGTTGGTTCATCGGCCACAACCAGCGCCGGCTGCAGGAGCATTGACATCGCGATGCAGACTCGCTGCTTCATGCCACCGGACAGTTCGTGCGGATACAGGGTGCCCAGCGACTCGGGCAGACCGACCATTTCCAAGGCGGCCGCAATGTTGCGATTGATCTCGTTTTGGCCACCAGGTTCGTGGTGCATCACCACATCCGTCATCTGGTCCCGGATTCGCATGACCGGGTTGAGGGAGTTCATGGAACCCTGCGGGATGTACGACAAGTGCTTCCAGCGGATCTCGCGCATTTCGTGATAGTCGAGCTGCACGAGATCCAGGCTCCGTTCCGGATCCTCCGGAAACGGGCGGAACAACGCGGTCCCGGAACGGATGTGGCCGGGAGGTTCGATCAGGCGCAGAATGCCTTCCACCAATGTGGACTTCCCGCATCCCGATTCCCCGGCGAGGCCGAAGATCTCGTTGCGATGCACCTCGATGTCCACCCCGTCCACCACCTTGTACGCCCCACGGACGCTGTCGTAGTGGATGCGCATGTCCTCAATTGTGAGGAGGGGCCTCGCGTCGGTCATCGTCAATCTCCGGTTACGGACCGCAGACGCGGGTTGAACGCGCTTTCAAGACCGATGTTGATCAGGTTGAGCGCGACGAAGAACGCGATCAGGCAACTTACCGGTGCAAACAGGATCCACCATTTGCCAATGGCCAGGACGCCGGACTGCACGGATTGCTGGACCATGAGGCCCAGGGTGTTGATGCTGGCCGGCCCCAGGCCAATCAGCTGCAGGCCGATTTCGGCCAGCATGGCGGAACTCATGCCCACGGCCACGGACACCCCCAGGAACGGCAGCAGGTTCGGCATGATTTCCAGGAAGATGATGCTCATGTCGCCCTGATCGCTGGTGCGGGCCAAGTCTACGAAAGGCCGTTGCTTAAGCGTAAGCACCTGTGAGCGGATGATGCGCGTGGTGAACGGCCAGGCGAACGCGGCCAGCAGCAGGGACATGACCGGAATGCTGATCGTGGGCAGATAGGCCGCCAACGCGATCAGCAGTGGCAGGCTGGGAATGACCAACACCATGTCCGTGCCGGTGCGCAGCACTGCATCGACCCATCCTCCCTTGTAGCCGGCGATGAATCCGAGCGAGATGCCGATGCCGGTGGCGGTGCAACCCGCGATCAGGGCAATCAGCATCGAAACCCGAATCCCGAGAAACAGCAGGGCCAGCATGTCCCGGCCTAGTTTGTCGGTGCCCGCAGGGTGACGCAGCGAAGGATCGGCGTACGGTTCGAAGGTGCCCATCGACATGGGGGACACATCGGGATTTTGGAGCGCAAGCTGGCTCAACCACGGCTGCAGTACGGCGATGGCAAGCAACACCGCGAGCATGATGCTGCCAACGCGGAAATAGCCGCTGCGTTTCCAGGCGTCAACGACGAACATGGCACCGTCAGTCGTTCAACTTGATTCTGGGATCGATCAGGGGCAGAAACAAGTCGATGATGAACGTGGCTGCGAGCACCACCGTGATGCTCATGAGCACAATTCCCAAAATCAGGTTGTAGTCGAGGAGCCGGATGGCCGAGAGGAAGAGCGATCCCATCCCGGGATAGTTGAAGATGATTTCGACCAGGTAGAACCCGTTCAACACGAAGCCCAGGGACAGCGCAAGACCGGTGATTTGGGGAAGCATGGCGTTGCGCAGCACGTAGCGCATCAGAATGTGGGACCGGCGCAACCCCTTGGCATGGGCAAACTGAAGATAGTCGTCACCGAGGATGGTGGTCACCAGGGAGCGCGTCGAAATCAGCGTGCCGGCCACACCCACCATGACCACCGCCATGGCCGGCATGATGGCATAACGGGCCACGGAGAGCAGGAAGCGGGGATTGAACAGGTCCTTTTCGATGCCGGGATCGTACGCGCCCTTGGTGGGAAGCAACACGAACCAGTACCCAAACAGGAAAAGGGCGAATAACGCAGTGAAATAGGAGGGAATCTGCGATATGACCAGCGAAAAATTGATCAGAAACTGCGAAGCGAAGTTGTTTCGGAAGGTGCCGATGATGCCGCCTACAACGAAACCCAGGATCCACGAGATGATGGTGGACGTCCCGAGCAGCCAAAGGGTCCAGGGCAGCTTCTCCAGGATATGTTCCAAGGCCGGTTTGGGGAAGTTGATGAACGAAGGCCCCAGGTCGAACCGGATGAACACATTGCCCAGAAACCGCCAATACTGTTCGGGCAGCGAACCGTCGATGCCCAGCCTGGCCTTCATCTCCGCGGCCATGGCCGCGGCATCGGCCGCATCAACCGTCTGCGAAAACTGCTGTTCCAACTGCTGCAAATAGGCCGATACGGGGTCGCCCGGGATCAGGTGGAAAAAGAAGAAAGCGAGTGTGAAGGCGCCCCAGATGCTCAGGACAAACATCAGCGCCCTGGTGATCACATACGAGACGAGCGGCTTCATCGCACCTGGTTGGTTCGGGGAGGGCGGGTCGGGGACAGGGGATGGCCTGAAGGCGGCGCAGGCCGACGGCAACGCCTGGCAAGCAGCCTGTATACTACAACCACCGCGTGTTCAGGGCCGTCGGAGGCAAACTTCAGCGGTCCTTGGCTCCGTGTCCTTCCTCTCCCCGCAACGTCGAAACCCATTATGAGTCCTGTCTCTTTTCGCGCCGGGATCGTCGGTGCCGGCGGCATCGCGCGTGCCCACCTGCGTGCCCTGCAGACCCTCGATCATGTGGAGGTCGCGGCGGTCGCGGATGTCGTTCCGGGCAAGGCTCGGGAAATGGCCGACCTCTACGGCATTCCTCAGGCGTTCGACTCGCACCGGGATTTGGTGGCCCAGGACAATCTGGATGCGGTCCATGTGTGCACGTTCAACCAGGCGCACCGCGATCCGACCGTGGATGCCCTGAATGCCGGCAAACATGTGATGGTGGAAAAGCCCATGGCGGCCCGCCTCGATCACGCCACGGACATGGTCAAGGCCTCGCGCGACAATGACCGGTTGCTCATGTGTGCCATCAAGACACGGTTTTCCGATGATCTGATGACCGCGCGCGAAGTGGTGGAGAGTGGCGACCTCGGGGACATCTACTATGCGGAAACCGTAGCCCAGCGTCGCCGGGGCATTCCCGGCCGCACCTTCATTTCCGAGAAGACCGCCGGATTTGGCGCGACGGCCGACATCGGGGTCTACGCCCTGGATGCCGTGCTTTGGCTCATGGATCACCCGCAGCCGGTGTCGGTCAGCGGGATGACCCTGACCCACATCGGCCATGGCGGCCCTCCGACCCGGGGTGTGCACTGGCAATGGGATCCCGCGCAGCTTGACGTGGAGGAGTTTGGTGCCGGCTGGGTTCGTTTCGACAACGGTGCGGCCATGGTGATCAAGTCGGTGTGGGCCATGCACATGGATTCGGTCGGCGAAACATTTGTGCTGGGACGGGAAGGGGGACTGCGCCTGACCCCGGAGCTCACCGTCTTCCGCGACAGTTGGGGTGTCCTGTCGGACATCAGGCTGGGCGTGGAGGCGAGTCATCAGCACGTGCAGTTCCAGCGGGAGTGCGAAGCCTTTTATGCCGCAATCGAATCCGGCGGACCCTCGCCGATAGATCCGTGGCAGGCGCTGATGACCAACGTGATCATCCAAGGCCTTCTCGATTCCTCCAGGCAAGGGGGGCGCGAGGTCCCGGTTTCGATGCCCCTGCCACCTCCCTGAACGGTCTTTGTGTTTGTACAGTGTGCGGATCCGTGCTAACTTGAGCCGTTCAAGACTTCAATTCAGCGGCCGGGTCGGTTGCGTTCGATTTAGGGTCGGCACACGCCAAGGGACGGCGCGACCTCCCGGCTTCGGCGTGAACGCAGCCAAGACTGGATCGCGCCTGTTGTTCTTTGTTTCCTTAATTTTGTCAGGAGTGAGGCCATGAAGTTGAGATTGTTGCCCTTGTTGCTGATGCTGGCATTGGCGGCGTTGGCCGGTTGTGCGGTTGCCCCGCCGCCCGATACCGGTGCTTCCGAACCTGTGGCAGAGGCCGACGAAGGCGTAGCCGGCGAGTACGTTCCCACGCCGCGCAACGAGACCGTCATTGTCAATGAAATCGGCGGCAATTGGGATGTCTGGGAGAGCTACAACCTGTTGGCCCCGAATGCCGCGGCCCCCGGCATCTGGCAGGCGGCCCAGGAGCATCTCTTCAACATCAACTGGGCCACGGGCGAATTCGTCTATTGGTTGGCGGAGAGTTACGACTACAACAACGACTTCACACAGCTGACCATCAAGACCCGGCCCGAGGCTCATTGGAACGACGGCACGCCCTTTACGGCGCACGATGTCAAGTTCACGATTGAAATGGTGCAGAGCGAGATCGCGTTGCGGATGGGTTCAACCATGCAGGAGTGGGTCGCCTCTGTCGAGGCATCCGACGACCATACTGCGGTCATCAGTCTCACGAAGTCGAACCCGCGCTTCCACATGAACTTCGCCCGGGCCTGGGGTTTCCCGGTTCAGGCCAAGCACGTGTGGGAAGGCAATGATCCGCTTGAGTTCAAGAATTTTCCTCCGGTGTTTACCGGTCCGTACAAGCTCCACCAGGAATTTCCGGATCAGGCGATGAACATCTGGGTCAAGGACGAGAACTACTGGGGCATGGACGGCATGGGTGTTGAAGTGGGGCCCACCTACTACGTCACGCGCCTGGAGCGGGTGCCGGAAACCGAGATTGCCGACGTCAAGGTCAACAAGATTGATCATCCCCATGCACTGGGCGACGCCACACTGATGCAGGCTGCGGTGGACGCCAACCCGGCGATCCAGCTGGCCGGCTGGCGCGATCCGTGTCCGCGGGCGATCTGGTTCAACAACGCCAAGTACCCGTTGTCGCTGCCGGAGGTGCGCCACGCCATCAACGCCGCGGTGAATCGGCAAAAGGTGGCCGATCTCCTGTTTGGCGTGCCGACGGTTCCGGCGCGCTTCCCTTGGGCCGACTGGGGTGTGCACGACAAGTACTCCTTCGAGGACATCCGGGCCGAGTTCGAGCTTGACTACAACATTGACCGGGGCAATGCGATCCTCGACGAACTGGGCTTCATGCCCGGCAACGACGGCATTCGCGTTGACGGCGAAGGCAACCCGATGGAGTTCCAAATCAATGTCCCGGGCTTTGCCAACACCGAGTACAACATCGCCTTCGACCTGTCTGAGGAATTGGCCAAGATGGGCATCAAGGCCAATGTCAAGCGGATCGAGGGTCAGGCCATGTGGGCCTCCCTGGACAACGGTAATTTCGACATAAGCTCCCACTGGTTCTGCGGCGACTGGGCCGAGGGGCCGTTGACGTTCTCGGACTGGAAGCACACCAACATCACCCCGATTGGCGAGAAGACCAATACCGGCAACCGGTGGCGCGTCAACATCCCCGAATTGACCGAGGTGATGAACCAGATTGAACAGATGAGCCCGAACGATCCGGCCATCGAGGATCTGTATCGGCAGGCTGTGCGCCTGTACTTCGAACACCTGCCGGGGCTGGCGATTGTCCAGACCACCTACGTGATGCCGTTCAATTGGCACTACTGGGATGGATGGCCGACCTCGGACAATGTCTACGCGGTTCCGTTCACCTGGTGGCCGGAATTCAAGTACGTAATGTTCAGTCTGACCCCGACCGGCAACTAACACTGCGACTGCAATCCAATACCGCCGGGGCTGTCCACCATGCGTGGATGGTCCCGGCGCCGGAATGAGACATGACGTCCCATCTTCCTGTTGGACGGCACATGGTCCATGTGCGGCGTCTCATGGTCGGCATCCCGGGCGAATCCGCCCAGGTCATTTTGTCCAGGCGTCCGACGGGGGCCGCCAATTGGATTGTTGATGGAATTTCAGGGACATGAAGCTCGATATTCCGTTGCGCATTCTCGGCAGCCTCGTGTTGCTTGCCCTGGTCCTGCAGTTGGCGTCCTGCGGGGGTCGTGTCCGAGAGGACGAGGCTCCGGCCGGTCCGCCGCTGGAGGAACCAAAGGAGTTTGAACGACAGCTGAACCCGCCCGTTCCGGTCCGGCTTCGTGACGATGTGCCGGAGTTGGACCTATACGTGCGGACCTGGCCGAGTCTGGACAAGTTCATGTCCATCA
>JAPPAJ010000226.1 GCA_026705565.1 Caldilineaceae bacterium
ACCGAGAGCGAAGTACCAACGTCGGTACCGAAGTGTGCCGATTAATGGAACAGTTCAAGCGCACGACGGGCACGCGCAAGGAGGCTGCGGAAACCATGTGCGCCATGCTCAACCAGCGGGGCAGACACATACTGTTCGGCGTGACGCCGGAAGGCAACGTCGTGGGCCAGCAGGTGGCTGAGCGAACGATTGAGGAAGTGAGCGCCGAAATCCAGCGGATCGATCCACCCGCGTTCCCAACCGTGGATCGGGTGCGGATCGCAGAGAATCGCGAGGTGATCGCGATCCACGTTGGTCAGGGTTCTTCACCGCCTTATCGATATCGAGGAACCGCCTTTCTGCGCGTTGGCAACACCACGCGGGCCATGTCAGCCGATGAATACAACCGAACGCTCTTCGAGCGCATGCACAGCCACCAGAGATGGGAGAACCAACCCGCCGACGGCTGGACCATCGACGACCTGGACGTGGCGGAAATTCGCAATACGGTGGCAGAGGCCGTGCACATCGGCCGACTGAACGAGCCGGGCGGCCGGGATCCCGAGGATCTGCTGCGAAGGTTGGGACTGCTCCGCGACGGTGTTCTGTTCCGGGCAGCGGCTGTGCTATTCGGGCACACAGAGCGTCTTGAGTTCGAGATGCCGCAATGCTTGCTGCGCGTCGCCCGTTTCCGAGGCCTCGACCGGTCGGAGTTCCTGGACAACCGGCAGTTCAACGGCAACGCGTTCTCCCTGCTCGCGAGCGCGGAGCGCTTCCTGCGCGATCATGTGCCGATCGCCAGCCGCTTCGAGTCGGGCCGCATGGCCCGCATCGACGAACCACTCTACCCTCCGCTTGCCACGCGGGAGGCAATGGCGAACGCCATCTGCCATCGGGACTACGCGTTGGGTGGCGGTTCGATCGGGCTGGCGATGTACGACGACCGCCTGGAAGTGACATCGATCGGCCCATTGCACTTTGGGTTGACTCCGGCCGACCTGTTCGGTCCGCATGAGTCGAAGCCCTGGAACCCGTTGATCGCCCGTACCTTCTACCGGCGCGGCATCATCGAGGAATGGGGACGCGGGACGCTCAAGATGGCAGACCTGGCGAAGTCCGCCGGCCTGTCCCGCATCGAGATCGAGGAACACAATGATTGCGTGACCGTGCGTTTCCGGCGCGCCGACTACGTGCCGCCGCGCCGCGGTGGGAACGAAGCAAGCGACCGGCAGGATGCAATTCTCACTTTGTTGGACCGCGCGGAAGATGGCATGCCCCTGCGGGAAATTGTCTCCAGCTTGGGGGCCCGCACCAGCAGACGGCAGATTCTGCGTACGCTGGCGGATTTGCGTAACCAGGGATTGGCAAAGTCCTACGGCCGGGGACTGGCAGCCCGGTGGAAACGAGCGCAGTCCGAGTAAGTGAAGAAACATCCCTGCATCCAAGGGGTCTTATTGGGGATCTTATGGAGGTCTTATTGGGGGTCTTATTGCGTAGCCTAGGGATTCCAGAATCCCCAACAGACCCGTTTCAAGCCACTTTCCACCGTAGTTGCCGGTGCCTGATCACTATCGATTCCGGGCTGCTTGGCGAGTGGCGTGCGCTCGCGCTGTCCCAACCCGCTATGCTACGATCGCGGTTCGCCCCCACAATCGAGTAGCCCCCTGTCAGGAGTCCCAAACATGCTCACACCCGAACAAATCGAGTTCTACCACCAAAACGGATACCTCCGGATCCCCGAGGTGTTCACGCCCGAAGAGACGGCCGAGTTGTCGGACGAGATGGACCGCCTGGTCGAGGACTGGGCCTTCACCAGCCCCGGCTGGAGCGGGCCTTGGCGCAATGCCTACATGGACCCTGAAACCGAGAAGAAGTCCAAGCTGACGGCCATGCACGACCTCCACTTCTATTCGGATGCCTGGATGCGGGCCGTCACCAACAACCGGCTGACAGAGGCCATCGCCGACCTGATCGGCCCCAATGTGGAGCTTCACCACTCCACACTGCACATCAAACCGCCGCAGACCGGTCATCCCTTCCCGATGCACCAGGACAACCCGTTCTACCGGCACGAGAACGGCCGCTTCATCGACACCCTGGTCCATCTGGACGACACTTGCCACGAGAACGGCGAAATCCGATTTCTGGAAGGTTCCCACAAACAGGGATTCCGGGAACACATTACGGAACTGGAGGATGGAACGCCCTGCACCCCGCACCTGCCCACCGACGAATACAGTCTCGAGGACACGGTGCCGGTACCGGCCAAGGCCGGCGACGTGGTTCTGTTCTGTATCAATACGGTTCACGGCTCCTACATCAATCAGACCAAAAAGCCGCGTCGCCTGGTGCGCGTCGGCTATCGCGATCCGCAGAACAAGCAGTGGTTCGGCCAAAGCGTTGGACGCCCCAGCCTGATGGTCCAGGGATATCGCATCCGCGAGGAAGGCATGGAGTTGCTGCCCATCGGCGGTCCCGCCACGGAGGCCACAGGGGTCAGCTGACTCTGCCGAACCCAGACTCACAAAGAATAGGCGGAACAGGTCGTTCCGCCTATTCTTTTTCTTTCAACGTAAGAGTATAGGTCGCAGTTCCACTGAATTGACTAATTTTAACAAGCGCGGTGTCATCGATTTCGTCAGTGAAATTTAATTCCAGGGTGATGTAATTGTGGGTCCCATCACTGACACCCGGATCATAGGCATAGCCTTCTTCTTCAGAAGCAGCCACAGTGTCGACATCAACATTGTCTTCCGGGGTAACTCTAATTCTCACAAACGATATCGAGGTCGATGTCAGTTTGAACTCAAGAATACTGGTGGTGTCTACCGCGGCCGGGATTTCAAAGGCGTCAAGACGATCCCCGTCGCTGACTTGACCCCTGATTGTTGAGCCCATGGTGAGCCGGCAGGCGGTGTCGGGTCCACCGCTGCAATCCTGGCCATTGGCCTCAGGCAATCTGGTGGGGGTGGGGGTCGGAGTAGCGGGAGTTTGGCCCGAGTTGCCGCGCCTTCTGGCACGCGTAGGGGTGGGCGTGGCTGTCGGTGTCAACGTCGCCGTCGGTGACGGGGTCACGGTGGGTGTGGCGGTGGCGGTGGCGGTGGGAATCAGTGTCGGTATTGCCACGGGGACGGTGGCAATGGGAGTCTCAAAGGGGGACAGGAAATCCGTGCCCCCTGGATTTGACATCTCAAATACTTCGGACCAGTCGGATGGTTCGCCACCGCCATCGACCGCCCGCACCTGGAAGTAATAGGAGGCGTAGTCCGGCAACTGTTCCAGTGTGGCCCCGGAACCTTCCACCGAAACCGGAATTTCGGTTACAGGCAGTATCACCCACTGCGGATCGCCTGCGCGCTCGTACCAGAAGCGCACATCGTAGATCTGTGCCGAGGACACATCATTCCAGTCCAGCCAGACGGCACCATCCGGTTTCCGCAGTCCCCAGAGCCCCTGAGGCACTCCCAACTCGAGGGCAACTTCCACCACTTTCGACCAGGGAGAGGTACTTAAACTATTGACCGCCCGTACCGCGAAATTCAGCGTCCTGTCGGAACTGAGCGGAGACAAATCCACCCTGGCCCCCGAGCCGTCAATGGATAGCTGGGCTCCCTCCACGGGCAGGACCGACCATTGGGCGGCCGCTGGCGTCTCATGCCAATACAGTATCTGATACGTGGCGGCCCCCGCCACATCAAGCCATTCCAGCCTGACCAATCCGGGATCCCGGTACCAGCCGATGAGATTCTCGGGTGCTGTCAGATAGTCCGGTGCCCGAACCACCTCCGACCAGTCGGAAAACCCAGCCTCGGTAAAGGCCCGTACGGCAAAGTTGTGGATGCGCTCGGGGTCCTCCGGCAATTGACTCACAATGGCCCTCGATCCATCCGACCAATCCATCAACACCTGAATGTCCTCCGCGGGCAGGATGACCCATGCATCCCCTTCTTCGGACGAATGCCAGTAGGAGATCTGATAGGAATCGATCGGGGCTGCACCTTGCCAGTCCAGGGTCACGGATCCCAACTCCCGCTTCGTCACCCTGAGATGGGTCGGACGAACAGGCGGTGCTTCTGCCGGCAAGGCCACATCGTACAGCGGTTCCGACCAGGCCGACCAGTTGCCGTTCGCGGCACGCATGCGCACCGCAAAGGCATACTCGGAACCACCGGGCAGGCCCTGGACGACGGCACTGGAACCCTGCATCGTGACCTGCACATCCTTGTGCGGCAACGGCTTCCAGTCTATATCCCGGTACTGCAATTCATATTCGGCAGCGTTGGGTACATCATCCCAGTCCAGGGAGACAGCACCCATATCGAGTGCCGTCAGGACGGGACTGTTCGGTGCCAGGGCACTACCTGCCCGGCTGGAGACCAGGAAGAAACTCGATCCGGTAACCAGAACAGCAATTGCGAGCGCCACTATGGCATACAGGCGCCAGTTATTCATTTGCCATGCCTGCTCGATGAAGACTGCGACGAAGGGCAAAGGCACTTCGGGATTATGCCACAATCCGCGGTCACCGGGAGATGAGGCACCGTTTAATAACTTTCGTTGGTTTTGGTCCGGTGCCGGGTCCGATTCATGCACGAATTCATAACGCAAGTCCACCGATATCGGCATTTGGCAAGTTGGTATCGACAATAAAATAATATAATTTTATCATTCGAGGTGACGATCCCGCTTTTCATTTATGGCTGCAATCCAAAAGCCTCAAAACAGCACAACTTTGCCGACGGCTGTTGCTGTTTGTTATGGTGGGTCCTCCGCTCATGCAAATGATGCGGAGACAACCCGACCGGTCACATCCCGCCTGATGCCCGGACCCCTGTTCGCCAACCCGGAACCGCCGCGCGGCCCGGAGCCGGGACAACCGCCGCCAATGCCCAAACGGCACACCGATTGACAAGCGCCTCCCGGGTCTCGGCCCGACATCGACGAAAGTGAAACAGTGCCTTCAACGGGTCCTGCAAAGGAGGCAACCCAAGGGCGGACGATTTGCCGTTCCGGTCGGAAATCATGGGGGGCCATGCCCGCCGGGCAACCCAAGGGCATCCAGGGTCATGCAGCGGCACCACGACTTCAGGCCGACGAGGAGGCCGCGCCGGATCCCGTTGGTCTTGGCCGCCTTTTTTGGGGGAGGGGATTTCAGTTGGACTCCGCCGACCGGGCCTCTTCAAAGGCCGGGTGGCAGAAGAACTCGTGCTTGCCGGGCAGGCTCATGGTGGGGAGGGAGCCCGGCACCAAGTGGTCGTCGGCCAGGGCGGCGCGCACGATGGACTTGTTGAACTCGTGCACGTGTTCGGTTGCCAGATAGGTGCGCAGCGGCATCCACTCGCAGCGGTCAATCTCCCGATCCTGCTTCCGGATGTCCGTTGAGAGCGGTGCCAGGCGACAGACCATGTAGATGTCGGACTTGCCGTAACGGTAGCCGTGCCAGTGGCGGAAGGCGGCCAAGTGGCAAAAACGGGTCTCCACACCCGTTTCCTCCCGTACCTCGCGGATGGCGGCTTCCACCAGGCTTTCGCCCTGGTGCAGGGCGCCGCCCGGCAGCTTCCAATGGGGCCAGGCACTGTCCCGCCGGTACCGTTCGCTGACCACCAGGATGCGTTCCTGTTCATCGATCACCACGCCGCCGGCACCGATGTAGTGGGACGCATAGTGGGGCACATAGGCGTCTTCCACCAGGGACAGCGTCATCATCAGGTGATCCGGCTTGCTGTGGTGGAAGACAAAGCCTTCCGCCACCGCGGTCGGGATCAATGCGGCGCGGGCCAGCGGCACCTTAAGCCATACCAGTCGGCATCCGGCCTGCCGCCATTCCTCCAGGGCGCCGGGGAGCAGCGCGGCGAACCGGGCCGCGGCCTCCGGCAGGGACACCGGGTCCACCTCGAACCCGTGGTACTGGTTGATCGTGCCCGCCAGACTCATGATACGGCCTCGGATGCCAGCGGCCACGGGGCCGGCGGAAAGAAGAACTCGTGCCGGTCAGGATCCGGATAGAAGGGCAGCACGGTCTCGGCCAGGGTCGGGTTGGCCACGGCCGCCTCGACAATCACGCGGTTGAAGCTGGCCACGTGCGGGCTGGCCAGGTACTCCTCCAGGGGCATCCAGCGACAATCGTCGATCTCGAAGTCGTCCTTGCGGATGTCGAATGTGAGCGGTGTCAGGCGGCACACCATGTAGAACCCGGACTTGCCGAACTGGTAGCGATGGTTGTGCCAGGCCACCACAAGCCTGTCGAACCGGGTCTCGATGCCGGTTTCCTCCAGTACCTCGCGCCGGACCCCGGCCTCCAGATGCTCGCCGGGATCCAGCAGGCCGCCGGGCAACTTCCAAAACGGCCGCGTCCGATCACCCCGGAAGTGCTCGGTGACGACCAGCAGCCGCTGCCGGTCGTCCAGCACAACCCCGCCGGCGCCCACGAAGTGCGTGGCATAGGGCGGTATGAACGCCTCGGGCTCCAAGGCACAGGTGAGCATGACGTAATCGGTCTGGCTGTGATGGAACACGAACCCCTGCTCCACGGCTGCCGGAATGGCGAAGGACTTGGCCAGCGGCACCCTGAGCCAAATCAGGCTCAGTCCGGTTTCCCGCCACCGCGCCATCCTGGAGGGAAGCAGGGCGCGCAACTCCGCCTCCCTGTCGGGAATGGCCTCGCCATCGATCTCAAGGCCGTTGAAGGCGTTCCTGCGCCCTTGCAGAGTCATGGGCCGGAATGGTGGTGGATTGGACGGACAGCCATTCAACGCCAGCGACTGAACCAGTCCTTGGTGTGAACTGCGCTGCGGATATGCCACTCGCGCAGTTCATCCAGAAGGACCTGCTTCACGACCTGAACCCCTGGATCATGCCAGAGGCAATGTTCCTCCAGAGGATCGTTCTCCAGGTCGAAGAGCTGGCCGAACGCTTCGCCGGCGAAATGGACAAGCTTCCAGCGCGGGCTGCGGACCATGGTCATAAACTCGGCCTCCTGCAGAATGCCGTCCCGACCGTGTTCCGCATAGACATAGTCGCGGCCGGTCCACGAGTCCCCGGACAGGGCCGGAGCCAGGGAGACGGCCTCCATGCCCGGATCGGGTTCCAAGCCGGCCCATTCCAGGATGGCCGGCCCCAGATCCATTTGCTGGCAGAGCCCGTCCACCGAGTGACCGGCCGCGGCCCGGCCCGGAGCCCAGACCAACAGCGGGACGCGCACGATTTGTTCGTACATCGTCCACTTCTGGCTGTGGCCGTGATCACCAAGGCAGTCGCCATGGTCGGAGGTGAAGATCACCACGGCATTGTCCAGGTAGCCGTTGCGCTCGAGGGCGTCCAGGATGTTGCCCACCTGACGGTCGATCATGGATACGTTGGCCAGGTAGTAGGCGCGCTGCCGATGGCGCAGTTCGATCGGGGGATCCTCGATGTGCACCACCGAGTCGTGGTCGACCTCCGTGTTGTGCCGGCGCATGGTCCGGAAAGGGGGTGGTTGGCCGTCCAAGTCCACCTGTGAAACCGGAGTAATCGGCAAATCCTTCTTCAGGTAGGGCTGCACGGCCTCCGGTGTCGGATCGTAGGGCGGATGGGGACCGGGAAATCCAATCTCCAGGAACAAGGGCTCCTCGGACCGGGGCTTGCTGTCCAGCCACCAGACCGCCAGATCGCCCACGAAGTTGTCGGAGTGCATGTCCGCCGGCAACTCCCAGTCGAAAGCCCCCAGGCAACGCGCGTAATCCGCGCGTTGGCGGTACAGAACCCGCTGCTGCTTGGTCAGGCCCCGTGCATGCAGGGCCTTGTCCCATTCGTCGAACCAGTAGCGTTCCTCCAGGAAACGGTCCTTGTTTTCCACCACATACCGCTCGTGAAAGCCCAGTGGCGTGTCGTACGGCCACGTATGCATCTTGCCAATGTTGATGCAGCGATAGCCGCCGGCCGCCAAGTCCTCGACCCAGGCGCGCTCCCAGTGGTCCGCGTTCCGGTGGATGCCGGTGGTGTGGGGATACTGTCCGGTGAAGAGACTGGCCCGGGAGGGAGCGCAAGAAGGCGCGCTCACGAAGCAGTGGGTGAAGACCGTCCCCTCCTGTGCCACCCGGTCCAGATGCGGCGTGTCCATGTGCGGGAAGCCGAGCGCGGCGATGGTGTCGTAGCGTTGCTGATCCGTGATGATCAGAATGATGTGGGGGCGATCGGAGGGCATCCGCGCAGGTCGCTTCTTGAGTGGGAGTCCCATTGTAGCAACCAGGTCCTTTCGGTGACCGCTCAGGTGCAATGGCTACAATCCAGCCCTGGCCCGTGAAGAAGGCACACACCCATGCAGCGACCCAACATCCTCATCCTTTACACCGATCAGCAGCGCTGGGACGGCCTGGGAGCCAACGGCAACCCGGACATCCAAACTCCCCATCTGGACGCGCTGGCAGCCGAGAGCGCCAATTTCGACCACCATTTCGTGCAGAACCCGGTTTGCATGCCCAGTCGCATCAGCTTCCTGACCGGCCGCTATCCCGGAGCCCTGCGCATTACCCACATGGGCGTACCGGTGCCCGAAGACCTCCAAACCCTGCCCCACATGCTGGGCACCGCCGGTTATGTCAGCGCCAACATCGGCAAGCTCCACTTCCTGCCGCACGCCAACCGCGATCACCGGTCCGTCCATCCGGACTACGGCTTCGACCACCTGGAGGTGTCGGACGAGCCCGGCACATACGAGGACGCCTACCGGGCCTGGGTCCGGGCCCGGTGTCCGGAAGCCCTGGACCACATCAGCCTGGGCCCACCGCCCACCAATCTGATCTGGAACCAAACGATGCGGGTCGAGGATCCGGTGCCGCATCCTCAAACCTGGGACCGCAACTCGAGTCTGGACGCCGTTCCGTTCGCAGGGCCGGACGACATGACCCACACCGCCTTCGTGGCGGAACAGACCATCGCCTACCTGCAGCGCTCTCAACAACGCGCGGAACCGTTCCTGTGCATCGCCGGCTTCTACAGTCCCCACAACCCCTGGGTGGCCCCGCAGCGTTTCCTGGACCTGTACGACCGGGACAGCCTGTCCGTGCCGACCTTCCCGCCGGAATGGGGGAAGAGGGAGGACCCGCAGTTCGCTCCCGACGCGCTGCGGACGGCGCGCCACGGCTACTACGCCATGATCTCGGAAGTGGACCACCACGTCGGCCGCATCCTGGCGGAACTGGACCGGCTGGACCTGGCCGAGGACACCATCGTGGTGTTCACCTCCGATCACGGGGAGCGGCTCGGCGAGTACCACCAGTGGTACAAGGGTTATCCCGGCAGGGACGTGGTGAGCCGCGTGCCGCTCCTGATCCGGGCCCCCGGCCGCACCGTCGGCCACCCCGTACACAACATTGTGGAGGCTGTGGATGTCGTGCCGACCCTGCTCGAACTGGCCGGCCTGCAGATTCCGCCGGAGGTACAGGGTCAGTCCCTGGTCCCGTGCCTGGGCGATCTCGAGGCCGCACCGGCGAAACAGGACGCCCTGATGGAAATGACCGGCTGGCGCAGCCTGCGCACGGAGCGCTGGCGGTACATCTGCCATGCGGACGGCCGTGAAGTCCTGTGGGACCTGGAGGCCGAGTTCGGTGAATACCGGGACGTCTCCGGCGACCCGGCCTGCCAGTCGGCTCTGGCCGAGATGAGGCACCGCCTGCTGCAGCGCCTGATCCAGTCGGAACAGCCATTGGCCCGGACCTGGACCTACTAATGGGTCCGAACTGTGCGCCGTTGAGGAACCGTGGCCGTCTCCCCCATGGATGCTACCGATGCTCTGCGTAGTGGTCGGCATCCCGGCCTGCAACTTCGTGGGGGACAGCCTGCACGACGCGGCGTAGGATTCAGCCCGCTTGACATCCTCGTCTTGAAGTCCCCTGAATGGCACTCAGTAGAACTGGGCTTCTACTCTTTCAGGGGTCTTCGGAGTCCCCAACGGGATCGTCCCTCGCCGTGCAGCTTCCCCGGTGCCGCGGGAAGGCCGGTGGCGGTTGTTGCGTCCGCTCTTGATCCGACACTCATATTGGATCAAAGCCTGTTTCTACTCATTGCCCCTTGAATCCCATTCCCAGTTTGGAAGGATCCCGCCATGGAGCCATTCGTAGTTTCCAACAACCTGCTGGACAATCCGGATGCCCTACGCGCCCGGGCGGACCGCGATGGATACCTGTTCCTGGAGGACCTCGTCGACAGGGATCCGATTCTGGAAACCCGGAAGGACATGGCCGCCGTGCTGCAGGAAGTCGGCTGGATTGATTCCGGCACCGATCCGCTCGAAGCCATTACCAGCCATCCTGCCCATGTCCCCGGCGATCCGGAGCACAAGCCGGTCTATGACCGCATCATGTGTCTGGAGTCCTTCCATACGCTGGCCCACGACCGGGCCATCTGGGGACTCATGGAAGTTCTGTTGGGCCCGGACATCCTGCTGCTGCCGAGCAACGTCGCACGGATGATCTTCCCTTCTGCCACGGAACACACCACGCCGGCCCATCAGGACTATATACACATTCAGGGCACGTCCGATGTCTGGACGGCTTGGATGCCGCTGGGGGCCTGTCCCCACAGCTTGGGCGGCCTGAGTGTGTTAACCGGGTCCCACAAGCTGGGGATCCTGCCGGTCTCGCGTTCCCTGGGCGCCGGCGGCCTGAAATCCCACACCGGGGATGTGGACGGGGAGTGGGTGTTTAGCCCGTTCGGGTTGGGTGACGTCCTGTTTTTCCACAGCCATACGGTCCACCGGGGCCTGCCCAACCTGTCGGGGAATCGGCTGCGGCTGTCTGTTGACTACCGCTACCAGCGAGCTTCGGATCCGGTCTCGGACATGGTCCTGACACCACACCAGGGACGCCTGACCTGGGATGAAGTGTACCGAGACTGGAAGTCCGACGAGTTCCAGTACCACTGGCGCAAGTACGACCTCACACCGGTGCCCAAGGTTCCCGTGACACCGGTCGAGGAAGCCAGTTGAACACCGACCCACATCCCGCCGGTGACGTGCGGCCCGGGGTGTACATCTGAAGGGGCACGGCGAGTTGAGCTGAATGGGAGGCCCAACCTTCCCGGCATCCGGGTTCGCCCGGGCCCCCCTGCCGGTGTGTTTTGGAGCCTGCCGGGATTGTCACCGCGGCAGAGGCGTGGTCACATACACGGCAAAAGCCCGCCTGTCCTTTTCGCTCACGATCTCGAACGCGGCCATTGCCGATGCGGCATCCTCAATGGCAGTCAACACCGACTCAATTACGAACCTGGCTTCCGGATCGTAATCGGCGGAATGGCGCAATTTCTGCAACTGCACAAACTTCTCGGCAAAAGACCTAATCTCCGTCGGAAACCGAATGATGTAGTTGCTGTTGCCGCAGCGGTTCCGAACCATCCCATGTTGCAATCCGCGGTAGGCCTGCACCCAGGCAGGTCTGCTCCGTTGATTTGGATCCTCGCCAGCAAAGAAGTCCGCACACTGTTTTGACAACATGTGAAAGAGCGCGTAGTAGGCACATCGAACCGCACAACGCAAGTTGGCTTGTTCGCCCTGGACCGAAACATCACCCATCCGCTCGGAAACAAGCTTGCGTGCCAAGCGTAGCAAGTCGTCGTGCATCAACCTATCCATGCCTTAAGGCCCGGCCAAAACCCAGCCCACTTTTCCTTTGGCACGAATTCCTGCACAGGTACGCTGGGAAAGCCGAGCTCAATCGAATGAGGCCAAAGCTCCTCAGTGAATTCGAACCTGAAGTTCGAGTCCATTTTGCTGGCGTCACCATCGTATGCGATGTAAGCAAACAATGAAGGATGTTCAGGATCGGGCTCCGAAGCCGGATCCGCTCGGATCACGATGGGGTCGAAGACGATTTCGTCGCCGAACCGCTTGGTTAGCAGATCCTTGATGACTGCTGCGTATTTCTCCTTCACTTCGGCGTACTCGTCGTACATGACGCATTTCAATCCTTCAACATTTAGTCAAGAATTCTATCACGCACCCGATAGGAGGCACCATAGTTCCACATCAATGGGCACTATGGATTTCCGCAACTGTGCCGAATCCCCCAATGCCTTCCGAGTTTGCCACCTTGGCAGCGGAACTGTTTGAGTACACCACAAACGCGCGTGGGGTCTTCTTGCTCACGGTTGCGAACGCGGCCTTCGCCAACACCGCGTCCTGGATGGCCACCGTTGTGGTTCTGCAGTCAAACTGCGCGCGGGGATTACCGCCGGGATCGCGCTGCCCCTTCAGGCCCTGGCTTTGGACCTTCCGTGGGATGGCCGGTATTTGAGGGTTTCCAACTGGGCGCGCACGTTGCGGCTGAGCCGGGGACGAATGTACGACGCGGTGTATTGTATGGCCCCGCGGACAAGGGCATCCCCCTTCTCCGGTTGGATGCCCAGTTCGGCGGCTGCAGTCATGCCAGCCTGGTAAATCGTTGGGATCAGGGCCTCCAGATCCTGCCGGGTTTCATATGTCCCCCGAACGGCACCCCGCACCGTGCCGCGCAGAATCCGCCGCGAGCGCTGGCCTTCCAGGCGGTGGTCCATTTCCTGGACGATGCCCTTGAGGCTGTCCTGTACCACCAGACGGGGATCCAGATCGGTGTCCTCCATGGCCTGGGTCGCGGCCCGCGCCGCATGGTAGGCAATTTCCTCCGCGTGGGTTCCCAGGTTGCGCCGTCCCTGCAGCATTTGGGCCAGACTGCCGCGGACCGAGGACGACAGGTTCCGCACGGACCGGGAACCAACTTGGGAAGTTGCCACGGCCAGGCGCATGGTGGAGGAAAACTGGTACAGGGTCAGGCCCAACACGGTATCAATCCCGGGGACGCTCCGGACCACACTCACCGGCACTTGCAGGAACCGGGCGCCGGGGATGGAGTTCAGGGCCCGTACCGTGGCCGCCGAGTCCTTGTACAGTTCGTCCAGCACCACGGAACGGCTGTGATCCTGGAGTTCATGGATGCGGGCCAGCAGGCTGGATGTGACCAGGCCCAGCAGAAACGCCAGCAGAAACAGGAACTCATAGCCCCCCAGGCTCAGGCCCGCGAACTCCACCGACGCGCTGGGTCCAATCCAATCCACGTGGATGGTCAACTGGCGTTGCAACAGGACATCGATCAGGCGGCCTCCCACCAGGGGCCCCAGGCCGGCGCCCAGGTTCCCCGCCATGGAGGCCAGGGACAGATAGGCACTGGTGCGCTGGTGCCCGGCCCGTTTCATGGTCATGATCCCCGACGCGACGTTGGTTCCGGCGGTGGCCAGACCCTGCAGCACCATGCAGAAGCCAATCAGCAAATACACCGGCAGGCCGGCACCGACACCGCCCTGGTTCACACTGGACACCAGAGACCAGAGGGGCAGGAGCAGCAGCATGAGCGAACCGCTGGCCATCATGACCACCTTGGCCCCGAACCGATCCGCATATTTGCCCCACACGGACAGGATCGACACGTTGGCCGCCTGCGACAGGGTGCCGAAGCCGATCACCAGCGACAGCGGAAACGCCAGCTTCTCCAGCATGTACACGACGAAGAAGGGTGCCGCCAACGCGGTGTAGAAGTTGCGCATGAACAGGAACCACAGGATGGGCCGGTATTCCCGATCCTGCACGGGGGTTCCCAAACCCGTCCAGCGGGAGCGTCCCGACAGCACCCCCGGTTGACTGCGGCGTTCCGGGATGCGGGCCATGCACCAGGGACTCAGGAACCCCAGGACGGCCACACATGACAGAAAGACAAGGGTATACCCCTGGATCTGGGCATCGACGTCCCTGGTGGTGCGCCAATAGTCCACAAACAGGGAGGCGGACAGGCCCAGCCCAATCGCGGCGATGGTGCCGTACGCCAGGCGCCGGGAGAAGACCGCTCCCATCAGCCGGCCGGGAATCAGATCCCGCAACCAACTCTGCCAGTTGACGGCAATGAGAGGGCGCAGGACGCCCTGCACACTGACAATCACCATGAGGACGGAAACCTGGCGGGACGCCGTCAGGCCCGAGAACGGCAACAGGGCCGCCGGAATCCACAACAAGGTCACCAGAATCCAGGGCAGCAGGGTGAGCAGTTTGCGACGGCGCAGATAGTCCGTCACGGGCACGTAGGCCAGCTGCAGAGGTTGGAATATGAAGGGGGCCGCGCCCACAAACCCCACTTGGAAGACGTTGGCCCCCAGCAGCAGGGTGTACGCCGTCAGGAAGCCGCCGCCCAGAATGCTGCCCATGCCCATGGAGGCAATGCCTTCCGTGTACAGCCACTTCAATCCGGAGCGGAGTTGGGCTTTGGACAGGGAATCGTATTGCTGGAACAGAGTCCACTTCATCGCCATACCGACTGCGTGTTCGCATCCAGGAGGTGGAGATGGCGGCCAAGTCTCGGTTCCCGCCCAGAACCAATGCCAGGTCCGCCACTGGACCGGGCTTCCGACGGCGCTGCACGCCCGGGGTCGCCAGCCGAATCCCGGCAATCCGCCAACGCAATTGCGCGGCGTGCAGATCGTCGATGAGGACACACGAGCGGCCTTGCGGCCGCTCGTGTGCTTTCCTTATTGGTCCCCATCGGGTATAGGCACCGGAAGCCGGTTCTTTCTGCCTGCCGGCATCACAAGAGGTCGAAGCGATCGAGGTTCATTACCTTGTCCCAAGCAGCCACGAAGTCGCGTGCGAATGCCTGCTGCGCATCGTCACAGGCGTAGGCTTCCGCGATGGCTCGGAGCTGCGAGTTGGAACCGAAGACGAGGTCAACGGCAGTGGCGGTCCACCTGAGGGAGCCGGTTCGGCGATCACGGCCTTCGAACACCCCCTCGGCTCCCGAGGCCGGCTGCCACTCCGTATCCATATCGAGCAGGTTCACAAAGAAGTCATTGGTCAACACCCCGGTCTTCTCGGTGAAGAATCCGTGCTTGGAATGACCAACGTTTACATCCAGAACGCGCAGGCCACCAACAAGCACCGTCATCTCGGGCGCCGTCAGCGTCAGCATCTGAGCCCGATCGACCAGCAATTCCTCCACCGACTTCCGGTGTCCGTTACCGGCGTAGTTGCGGAATCCGTCCGCGGTCGGTTCCAGCACGGCGAAGGATTCCACATCGGTTTGTGCCTGCGACGCGTCCGTGCGCCCCGGTGAGAAGGGAACTTCCATGTTGTGTCCGGCGCGCTTCACAGCCCACTCGACGGCTGCGCATCCGCCCAGGACAATCAGGTCCGCAAGTGAGACCTGCTTGCGGCCGGCCTGCTTGTTGTTGAAGTCCGTTTGTATCGCTTTCAGGGTCTGCAGAAACGGTTCCAGTGTAGCCGGAGAGTTGACCTCCCAGTCCTTCTGCGGTGCCAGGCGAATGCGCGCCCCATTCGCCCCGCCGCGCTTGTCGGTGCCGCGGAATGTTGAAGCTGAGGCCCAGGCCGTCGCAACCATTTGGGAGCCGGCCAGTCCCGACGAGAGAATTGTGGCCTTGAGAGCGGCGATGTCCTGTGCGTCGATCAATTCGTGATCGACGGCCGGGACGGGGTCCTGCCACAGCTGCGGCTCCGCCGGCACCAGCGGACCGAGATACCGCGAGCGCGGCCCCATGTCGCGGTGCGTCAGCTTGAACCACGCCCTGGCGAAGGCGTCCGCAAATTCGTCCGGGTTCCCGTGGAAGCGCCTCGAGATTGGCTCGTAGACCGGATCCACCCTCAGCGACAGGTCGGTCGTGAGCATCACGGGAGGATGGGTTGTCGCCGGATCGTGGGCATCCGGCACCGTGCCTGCGGCAGACCCGTTGGCGGGAATCCACTGGTTCGCGCCGGCAGGGCTCGTCGTGAGCTCCCACTCGTAGCCGAACAGGTTGTCGAAGAAGCCGTTGTCCCACTTTGCCGGTTCGGAGGTCCAGGCCCCCTCCAACCCGCTGGTGATGGCATCGGCACCTGCTCCGCTGCCAAAGCTGTTCCTCCATCCCAGGCCCTGCTCCTCCAGGCTCGCGCCTTCGGGTTCGGGACCGACGTGCTTGTCCGCGTCTGCCGCGCCGTGGGTCTTGCCGAAGGTGTGGCCCCCGGCGATGAGGGCCACCGTCTCCTCGTCGTTCATCGCCATGCGGGCGAACGTCTCCCGGATGTCACGGGCGGCCGCGAGCGGATCCGGCCTGCCGTTCGGTCCTTCCGGATTCACGTAGATCAGGCCCATCTGCACGGCACCGAGCGGATTCTCGAGATCCCGGTCGCCGCTGTAGCGCTCGTCGCCAAGCCACTCGGTCTCGGATCCCCAGTAAATGTCCTCTTCGGGTTCCCAGACATCCTCGCGCCCGCCGGCGAATCCGAGCGTCTTGAAGCCCATCGATTCCAAGGCCACATTCCCGGAGAAGATCATCAGGTCGGCCCACGAGAGCTTGCGGCCGTACTTCTGCTTGATGGGCCAGAGCAGACGGCGCGCCTTGTCGAGGTTCGCGTTGTCGGGCCAACTGTTGAGGGGCGCGAAGCGGAGCGTGCCGGTGCCGCCGCCGCCGCGGCCATCTCCGATGCGGTAGGTGCCGGCGCTGTGCCACGCCATCCGGATGATCAGCGGACCGTAGTGGCCGTAGTCGGCCGGCCACCAATCCTGCGACGTTGTCAGCACCTTCTCGATGTCCTGATGGAGTTCGTCCAGGTCAAGGGTCTTGAACTCCTCGGCGTAGTTGAATTCTCCGCCCATGGGATCGGAGAGCGGCGAGTTCTGGTGGAGAATCTTCAGGTTCAGCTGATTCGGCCACCAGCGTTGGTTCGGGGAACTCCCCAGTGCGGTGTTGGCGCCCGACATCGGGCATCGGCTTCCATTGTCTGACACATCGTCCTCCTCGAAATTCTGTTGGTCTCAACCGGGTACGGCACCACCTGTTCCTGGTTGTCGCAACCGTCAGGGCCAAATAATGTGGATGATAAGTCTCCTTGGCGTCAAATTCCATGACGTCGGGGGCGAATTCCCCGGAGTTCCGGTTCCGCGGCGACGCCAAGGGAGTGCCCAAGGCATGCGGGTGTTCACTCGGAGGCCAATCCGAATGTCCTCCATCCTACCAAGCAAAATTGGCAGTGCCGTGAAATGAGCACTTGGCTCCGACCCTGGAGTTGTGGCATCCACGCCGCTGCCACCGGCGGCCGGCCTCCGGAGATCGGTTGTCCCGTTCGCCCTGCCGGCATGATCAGGCTGCGTCCCCGCATGTCCGGCATGTCCTGCCTCGACTCTCCGTTGCCAATCTCCGTATCCTGATTACTGGACCGGCCAGCCATCAGGGATCTCTCCTGCCTCCAGCGCGTGCAAGACCGAGGCGGCAGCCGCCTCGGTCACCCACTCGCCCCAAATGCCGGGATGGTTGGCCAGCCACCACAGGGCTGCATTGTTTTCGGAGGTTTCATTCGTGAACATCCACGCAAAGATCGCCTGATAGGTGTCCAAGTCGATACTGTAGGCGCGCAGAAGATCCACCACATCGGGGGCACGCTCCAGCAGCCAGGGCCGCACGGCAATCAGCATCGTGGTATCCACATAGGCGCAGGCCTTGGTCGTGGCCCAGCATTCATCGCTGTAGGGGGGTTCCTCCAAACGAACCAAATCCAGCACCTGGGCCGGATCATCCGTTTTTGACATGTAGCCCAGCCAGGGCCGGCCCTGCTCATAGGCACCAAACAGGTCGGCATACAGCGCCGCACTGCCGCCCGGGTTCACGACATGGACGTGTTCGGACAGGCCGTAGCTTTCAATTTGCCGAGCTCCCACGGCTTCGCAGGCCCAGCCGATCACGCAGTTGACCAAACGCGCCTTGCCGTCTGTTTCCGCCGTTGCAAACAACGCTTTGTACTTCTCTTCCCGCAGATCCTCGATGCTGTCCAATTCGGGATATTCCGCCTGCAGATAGGCGGGAATGACAAAGGTGGATTGCCAGCTGCCGCTTAGACTTTCCCCCACGGCAACCATGACACCGTCATTCTCCACCTGGCTCCAGATCTCCACCTGATTGGGCAACCAGATTTCCATGGACACGTGGATATCATCCGTCCGGAATCCCTGGTACAAGGGCAGTGTCTCCCCGAACACGACATCGGTGGGATAACCGTATCCCTCTTCCACCAGGTACTGGACAATTCGATTCTGGATCTGGGCACTGGGCCAGTTGTAGTCCGCAAAGACCAGGGTATCGCGGGATGCTGTCTCCGGCGCGGCGGATGCGCCGTCCTCCGTTGGAGAAGCGGCACAGGCTCCCGCCGCGACGCTGCCCAGCATCAATACAAGCAGCAAGACCTTGCGCGGGTATTGCCGAAACATTGGCTTCTTGTCCTCCTCCCACACCGTTAAGGAAGATTGTAGCCATCAATGGGGTAACAGTTTGTGACCGGACCGCAAGGAGCACGCGTGATTGGCCATGCTTGATGCAAGCCGGTCAAATACACGGCTGTCCGTGATGCGAACCGTCCCTGTCACGAACAGGTTCAGCCCTGTCCGGTTGCTGCGGTCCGTGCGGAATTTCCCCGTCTTGGTCCTGCTCACGGGCAAGGCGATGCAGTTGCATCCGCCTCCCAAACCTGAAGGCGCTGGCTCTCAGCCGCAGAGGAGCGCGAGTATCCAGCAGTATCGCGGGTTGGGTACCCGATCAGGGTCGACGTCGGCGTCCCACTCAACGGCAACCCGGGGACATGTAGCGTTCGGCTTTCACGATTGCAAAACCGGCATGGTGGTTGGGCCTACCCGTGTGATTGGTTCGCGAGGCGGCCGGAGCCCTAATCCGAATACTCCAAACCAGTCAACGGAACCGATGCAGCCGACGATCCCGATCTGCAGTGCCGATGGGTCGCAGCGATCTTGATTGCTTGCGGATACATTGCCGGCCCCGCAGGACAATCCCCCAAGTTGGCTTCAGACCGTTACAATGTCGAGTGTTGAAGTGTGTGCCGATGTGCCTCCGGGTTCGCTCATCGCAAGATTGAGCAGTCCTGCGCGCCATCCGGCAAAAAGCGGCTTCCGGTCGCGCAGGTGCCTGTTGGAGGCTTGAAAGAATGTTGAGGTTTGCGGAAGAGGTTTTGCTGTTGCTGCTGGACGAGGAACGCGGGGACATCACCACCCGCATCTCGACACACACGTTGAATGTCGTACTGTCGGGAGCCGTGTTGATGGATCTGGCTCTCGAAGGCCACATCGACACGGATCCACGCCAGCTTGTCGTGACCGATCCCACTCCGACCGGCGACTCGTTGCTCGATTTCGCCTTGAACGACATGATGCTGGACACCGAAATCCATGATGCCAGCTACTGGATCCGGTACTTTGCGCGGCAGGGCAACGCCATCCGACGCCGGGTCCTGCGCCGCCTGGTCAAACGCAATGTCATCGTGTCAGAAACCGAGGGGCGGATTCTGCTGTCCCGGCTGGTCTCCCTCTCCCGCCGCTACCCGATGGCCGACGGCTCGTGGGTGGAGGAGGTGCGGCTGCGCATCATGCGAATTCTGTTCAGCGATGAAATTCCCGACCCGCGCGATGTCGCAATCATATGCCTGGCGGATTCCTGCAATCTGTTCGAAATCATCCTGAACCCCACGGACCTGTACAACCTGCGGGACCGAATCGATCTGGTGAACAAGATGGACCTCATTGGCCGGTCGGTCAGCACATCGCTCCGCCAGGAGGCCTCTGCCCGCGGTACGTAACCAACCGGGATCGCCTGTTCCGATCCCGAACCGGCACCCGCGCATGACCGTTGCAACTCCCGCCGCCAATCCGTCGGACATCTCAAGCTGGCGTTCCCGGCACCGACCGCCGCCACGAGGGAAATGCCAACCGACAGGTTCCCTCGCAGTTGCACTTCCGGCCCTTCACTTCCTCCATGACCGGGCAGGGAAGCATTGATCGGATGAAACACCTGCTGACCCGACAACAGAAAGAGGAATTTGTGGAGAACGGGTTTCTCCACATTCCGTCCGCGGTACCCCTGCATGTGGTCCACGCCGCGTTGCGGACCATCAACCACTCGATCGGCGAAGTGGGCAAGACCGGAGCCGATCCTACCCGGTACCGGGAGGACAGTCACTGCCACGAACTGCGTCACACCCCGATCCTCACCGATGTCTTCAACCGCACCGCCGTCCGGGACCTGACCGAGGACCTGCTGGGTCCAGGCAACATGCAGCCGGTGGAGGAAGTGCAGATTGCCCCGCGCTTCCCACTGGCGCCAGGGGTTGAGGCATCCCCTATCGAAGGCCACCTGGATGCGGTTGGGACCGGGACCAACGGTGCCCCCACAGGCTCGTACCTGCGCAACTTCACCGTCATCGCCGTTGTCTATCTGGTGGACGTGCCGACTCCCTACAGCGGCAACTTCACGGTGTGGCCTGGATCCCACATCGAGTCCCGCGACTTCTTTCGGCGGATGGGGCATGAAGTACTGACCCAGGGCGACCCCGACATCGAGGACCTGACCGGCGATCCCGTCATGCTGACGGGCAGGGCCGGAGACGCCTTCCTGTGCCACCATCTGATTCAGCACACGGGCGGCCCCAACCTGTCCCCCCATGTACGCCACGCGGTGATCAGCCGCATCAAGCACCGCAACGTGGATGAACTGGACCTCGGGGGCTTTACGGCCATGTGGCGCGAATGGGAAGGCATCGCGGACCTGACTGCGGCCCACGCCTGATTCGCGGAGTCGCTCCCGCGGACTGACTCCCTGATTGGCATCGTTGACTTGATACCCAGTCGCGGATGGCGGCCTTGCGGTGCGTCGCCCTGAACTTCCTGACCGACCTACAGCGGAAATTCCGGCCAAACGCGTCAATCCGGTGGTTGCACAAGATGGCGGCGCGGAATCCCTTCCGACCACAGAGCCGCTCATGGGCCCCGTGACAACCTTGCCAGCGCCCTGCCATCCCTGGTCGCCAGTGCTTGTCGCCAACTCTGTTTACACCACTGTTGTTTGATTCTCCCGTACATCAGGCGGCTGGATGTGTGGATCCAGGCGACTTGACGGTCAGAGGTATCCCGGCAACGATCAGGTAGACATGGTCAGCCTGTGCCGCCAACAGTTGATGCAAATGTCCCATGTGGTCGCGAAATGTCCGGGCCAAGGCATTAACAGGAACAATGCCCGAACCGACTTCGTTCGAGACCAGGATTACGGAACAGGGACTGGATGCCAGCGCTTCCACCAGGGTTTGGCTTTCCGATGCCACATCCCGTTCGGCCTGCATCAGATTGCTAATCCACAAAGTCAAACAGTCCACCACCGCCACTGTATCGGGCGAGTCGATGCCGGCAAGAGCCTCCGCAATTGACAAAGGTATCTCCCAAGTCTGCCAGTGAGGGGAACGTCGTTCCTGATGGCGCCGAATCCGATCGGCCATCTCTGCATCATCTGGCTGGGCCGTGGCAATAAAAATTGGTTGGGCAGCCGGATCTGCAAGTTTTTCGGCAAAGGTGCTCTTTCCCGATCGAGCACCTCCCAGTATCAAGGTGGTGGAAGCCATATTGGGTTTATGCATTGCTTGATTGACATACCATAATCGGTTTACATCTGTCGTGGCGACCAGGATTGAAGCAACTGTTCAACTCGTGCAGCCAGCCGTGAACGAGCATCGGTTGGAGGAGTTCGCAATTCCCAGGACTGGAGGTTCACACGATGCGCCACCGCCGGTTCACACTGCTTCCCGCGTTTGAAGTTGGGGCGGCTGCATTGTGAAAGGCCACTTGGAAAACCGAGTCACCCCCGATAGGTGCAGTCTGCGCCGAGACCGTACGGGCCTACGTTTCACAAACACAGGCCCGGTTGTCTCCGGTACTTCACCGTCGGCACCAGTGCGGCCCGACACGTGGCTACAGCACGGACTGGTAGTTGGTCATAGCTGCCTCGGACAGGCCAAACCACTCTTGGATACTCATCCGGAAAGCATTCCAGTTCCGGAAGATGGCGTTGAAATC
This sequence comes from Caldilineaceae bacterium, assembly GCA_026705565.1. Taxonomy (GTDB): domain Bacteria; phylum Chloroflexota; class Anaerolineae; order Caldilineales; family Caldilineaceae; genus Bin34. The sequence goes on from JAPPAJ010000226.1 coordinate 21,861, forward strand.
CGGATCACGCGCGGCAATCGCTTCGTAGATGGCAAAGGACTCGATCTCGGCGGCTTGCAGGAAGTCGTCCGGGAACGGAACGATCTGTATGTCGTGTGTCTTCAGTTCCTGCAGGGCTTCCGCGTTCTTGGCATCGTACCGGGCCGTGACAACGATATTGCTGGCCAGAGCCGCCAGTTCCACGGCCGCCTGATACTCCTCGGGTAGTTCGTTCCAGGCTTCGAGATTGATCTGGAATTCGGCGTGTGCGCCCGGTTCCCACCACGCGGGATAGTAGTAGTACCGGGCCACCTGGTGAAATCCCAGCTTCAGATCGTCATAGGGTCCGATCCAATCCGTGGCGTCAATGGCCCCAGATTGCAGGGCCTGGAAGACCTCTCCGCCAGGCAGGACCTGCACCGTGGCTCCCAGCCGATCGAGCACCTGACCGCCGAGGCCGGCAATCCGTATCTTCAATCCCACAATGTCATCAAGTGAACGGATTTCACGATTGAACCATCCCCCCATCTGGGCACCGGAGGTTCCGGCTGGGAACTGGATGATGCCGAACCGATCCGCGTAGAACTCGCGCAACAATGCCAAACCGTCACCCTCGTAGAACCAGGCGTTGTTCTGGCGGGCCGTCAAGCCAAACGGCAGAGAGGTCCCGAACGCATTCACCGGACTCTTGCCAATGAAGTAATAGGACGCGGTCAGACCACACTGGACGGCTCCCTGTTCGACCACGTTCATGACTTCCAGGGGCGGTGCCAGTTCGCCGGCCAGGCGCGGTTCAATCCGGAATTTGCCGTTGGTCATGGCGGCGACGTGTTCAGCGAAGGCGAACGACATTTCCACGATGATGTCGGCAATAGGCGGAAAACTGGTGGCCATCTGCCACGTGAATTCAGGTAGGGAGGCTTCCTGCGCCGTCAGTTCGGTGAGTTCCTCCGGGGTGATGGTGCAGGCAGCAACTCCCGCCGCGGCGGTAGCCAGGGCGGCTCCGCTCAGGAATTTCCTTCGGTTCATGTTCATGTTGCAATCCCCTTGTGGTTGGGAGAAGGGCTCAGTTCAGCCCAGGAACCGAGCCCGAACCGAGCAGGCTTGTTGAAGGATCGGTTCCACTCCAGATCTTAACAACCACGGTTGCGGATCCGACCGGACGATTGCCTTCCGGGGTCGCAAGTTCGAACACCGCTTGTTGTCTGGGAGTTTGCCTTCAACTCGCTCAACTGTGATCGGAAACCGACAGCAATCCTGCATCCGAATCGACCCGTGCGACACCAAACTCCGACGCACTGTACCAAGCAGTGCCGATTTTCTGTAGCCTTGCAAGATCGACGGCTTCTGAAGCTAAAACTTCTGCCGGCGCAGGAAATAGTTGCGAAATTCCACGCCTCTCGGCTGCACAGTAGGTGCGGCACATCAAATTGAGGTCACCCAAGTAACCTCTCGACCTCTGCCATATTGAGTACGTGCCGACGATTGATCCTGCCGCTGGGGGCGACAATGCCGACTTTGAGCAGGCGCCTCGGAAGACGGCA
>JAPPAJ010000083.1 GCA_026705565.1 Caldilineaceae bacterium
TCCACTTCACCCCCACCTACGCCTCCTGGCTCAACCAGGTCGAGATCTGGTTCCATCTCATCACGCAGAAGGCCATCCGCCGCGGCTCCTTCTCTTCCGTCACCCAACTCAAGGAGAAGATCCTGCGCTTCACCGACCACTACAACCCCGGGGCCCGGCCCTTTGTGTGGACCGCGACCGCCGACTCCATCCTCCACAAGATCCAGAGATTATGCATGGCTATTTCCGGGACGGAACACTAGTCCGGGTACGGGGAAGGTGGCGGTGCGACGATGTCGCTTCTGCGGCCTCATTCCTATGTCCAAACCATGAGGTTGACAAGTGGCCTCAACCGCACGATCATGACCTTGCTGGTGTCAATGGCATCGATTGGATGTCAATGACATTCAAGGGAGTGCAAGATGTCAACCCAAATTACTGTGCGTTTGCCGGACGAGCAGACTGTAGCCTTGGATGAGGCGGCTACCGTACTCGACTGCAGCCGAGCCGAAGTGGTCCGCCAAGCCATCGAGCAGTACCTGGAGGATTTTGACGACCTGTCAGTGGCGATAGAGCGACTGCGTGACCCCTCCGATCAGGTTTTGGATTGGGATGAGGTTCGGCGTGAGCTACTCCGTTCGGATAAAAAAAGCGCAGCAATGGAACTGGCTCGTTTACCAGGTGATGTCAAGAACGCCTCATTGAGGCCATTGACAAACCCGTCGAGGAGCCATTGACTGGCATTCTGTTCAAGGGAAGGGAGCGGGAACTGCGCCGTCTGAGGGTCGATAACTACCGGATTGTGTACGAAGTGCTGGACGGCGAGTTGATGGTGCTGGTGGTACGGGTAGCGCACCGCCGGAGGGCACATCGCTGATGGTAGGCAGGGGGATTGTGCTACCGCTCGTCGCTGCGGCCCGATGGTCGGCTCCGCGTCCCGCGACCAGTCCGGGATGTGCGAGGCCACGACTTCGGCCTGTGGTGAATCCATCTTCGTTTTGCACAACCAAAGCAGTCCTGATTGAGTTGCGCCTCCCATTTTTCTTTCCTCCCACCTCCGGAAGGATCGGGGCATCGTACCTGCAGCCAAGGGGCCCACTCTCGGATCAATCTTGGGAACGACGCGCAGCATGCGCACGGCCGCGACGGATGCTGCCTTCCCGGACTTTTCCCGTTGACACACATGGGTATGGCAGGGGTGGATGGCGGAGTTGTGGCAGATGGCGGTCACAGGTGGTCATGCAGGAGAGCCTGTGCACGGAGGCAAAACGGACATTGCCGAGCCTCCGGTTGCTTGCCGTGGTCGCGGTTCAGGGGTCCACGCCGGACGCACGATCCCCTGCATGGTCGCCGCGGCCGCTACTCGTCTTCCCTGCCATCCGTGATTCCCACACCTGATTGTGTCAGGGAGGCAAAGATGCTCGTCGCGGCCATGTGCGGGTTGCTTCTCTTGCACCAGGGCCTTGGCTGTCGAACCCGGCTCCATGGCCAAGGCTTGAACTGTCGGTACAGTTGCCGAACCGTTACGATTGAGTGTCCGACCTTCCCGTCCAACCACACTTCCTACCTTCAGAAAACGCCTGTAACATGATCGTCGACTGCCATTCCCATGTGATGTGGTACCCGGACCATGTATCGCCGGAGGTGATGCAGGATGCCGCACAGGCGTGGCAGGCCAACATGGGCTTGGCCGCAGAGACCTTTGACCGCAGCATGCCCCCACGGGATTTGTTCGATGCCCGGCCGGAACGCCATTGGGCCGCGTCTGCGGAAGCGGACAAGGTGGTGGTGTTCGGCCTGCAGGCTCCCGCGACCGGATTTGATGTGCCCAACGAGGTCATCGCGGACTACGTGCGGCAGCATCCGGACAAACTGGAGGGGTGGGCTTCCGTCGATCCCAATCGGCCTGATTGTGTCGAGCAGCTGGAACACTGCGTGCAGACCCTGGGCCTGACGGGGCTGAAGCTGGCGCCGGCCTACCAGGGCTTCGATCCCATGGATACAAGCCACTATCCCCTCTACCGCAAGTGCCAGGAGCTGGGACTGCCGATCCTGTGGCACCAGGGCACGACGTTCCCCCGGAAGGCAAGGATTCGCTGGAGCCTGCCTTTGCAGCTGGAAGACATCGCGCTGGCGTTTCCGGATCTGAGAATGATCCTGGCCCACCTGGGACATCCCTGGGAAGCCGACACGATTGTGCTCATTCGCAAGGCACCCAATCTCTTTGCCGATATTTCGGCCATTCACTTCCGCTCCTGGCGGTACTGGCAATCCCTGGTTACGGCGATGGAGTATGGCGTTGGGAATAAAATCCTGTTCGGCACGGACTTTCCCTTCGACACGGTGGCAGGCACAATAGAGGGCCTGAGACGCATCAACGATCTGGTGGAAGGTACCCGCCTGCCCCGTGTGCCCAAGGAAATGCAGGACATGATCATCTTCGAAAACTGGAAGCGTTTCTTCACGGAGTGGGCCTGAGCCCTTCCAGCACCTTGCAACCCCTGAACCTTTCAGGAAGTTGATTTCCATGGCCTCCGCCTCTGCCCTCCGGCGCCACCGGGTCGGTCGTACCGATGACGTACACGACGGCACCTGTCTTCAGGTGGACGTTGCCGGCCGTTCGCTGGGCATTTTCCGGGTCGGCGAGCAGTTCCGAGCGGTTCTGAATTACTGCCCCCACGAAGGAGCCCCCATTTGCCGTGGCACGGTCCGGGGCACCACGCTGCCCTCGGTACCCGGCACGTTCCGGTGGGGGCGGGAAAACGAGATCCTGGTCTGCCCCTGGCATGGCTGGGAATTCGCGCTCGACTCGGGCCAGTGCCTGACGGACCGGCGCCGTCTCGCCACATTCGCCACCGAGGTCGCCGATGACGGCACCCTCTACGTTCTGATGCGGGGGCAGGACACCACTCCCGAGCCGGCATTCCCTTCCACGGACGCTGGCCCGACCCCACGCCGGAATCCGGAATCCACCGGGACAACGCCGCCATGAACACCGAGCGCGGTTCGTTTCGTCAAATACTGGGAACCCTGCTGCGCAACCGGGCGGCGGCCGCGAGCTCGGTTTTCCTGGCCGTCCTGATTGTCTGTGCGGTGCTCGCGCCCGTGGTCGCCCCCTACGATCCGTTGGCCATCGATGCCGACAAGGTCCTGCAGCCGCCCGGACCCGAACACTGGTTCGGTACGGACGACACGGGGCGCGACGTTCTGAGCCGCGTGGTCTGGGGCGCGCGGATTTCGTTGCGCGTAGGCCTGATCTCGTCGGGCATCTCCACCATCGCCGGCCTGATACTGGGGCTGCTCAGCGGCTTCTACGGCGGTGTGGTCAGCTTCGTCATCCTGCGCGCCATGGATCTGCTGCTGGCGTTTCCGGGCGTCCTGTTGGCGATCGTCATCGTGGCTATCCTGGGAGCCAGCCTGGAGAACGTGATGATCGCCGTGGGCATCAGCGCCATACCGGCCTTCACCCGCATTGTCCACGGCAGCGCGCTCGCCCAGAACCAGCTGGACTTCGTCGACGCCGCGCGCCTGATCGGCAGTTCCAACGGGCGCATCGTGCTGCGCCACATCCTGCCCAACATCCTGGCGCCGGTGATCGTACTGTCCACGCTGCAGGTGGCCAGCGCCATATTCGGCGCCGCTTCCCTGAGCTTCATTGGGCTGGGAGCCCAGCCGCCCACCCCGGAATGGGGCGCCATGGTCAGCCGGGGACGCTACAACCTGCGGGAAGCCATGTGGCTGTCCACGTTCCCGGGGTTGGCCATTGCCCTGGTGGTGGTCGCGATCAACATCCTGGGCGACGGCTTGCGGGATGCCCTGGACCCGCGCATGCAGGTGCGTTAGGCACCGTGGGCACGGGCGGCGCACCCGGGGACCGGCGTTTCACGGTTGCCGATGTCCTGCATCCAGCTTGGTCGCTTTGCGCCGCACATGGGCGAATCGGCTCGTTGGCGCGGATTTTGCGCTGCTGTAAGATTGTGGATTGAACCGCAGCGGTTCCTCCGCCCGATTGACGGACAACGGCAACAGTCGGCGGGGTTGCCGGCGCGGTTTTACCTTGCCGAATTTTCGGGAGAAACAACACCATGTTGAAAAACAGATTGCGTACGCCTTGGATCTGGCTGGTAGCCATCGTGGTACTGGTAGCAGGCTGTGTCGCACCCACGGGCGATGCCCCTGCGATGGAAGAGGACGCCGCCATGGAATCCATGGGCTCCGGCTCCTTGACCATTGGCATTCGCAACGTGGACTACGACACGTTCGATCCGCACGCCAGCGCCTTCACCCAGGCCGCCTACGTATTCCGGAACATCTTCGACCGCCTGATTTACCTGGACGACAATGCCAACTACGTGGCCGGGCTGGCCACCGCCTGGGAAGCGTCCGACGATGCGACGGAGTGGACCCTGACGTTGCGGGACGACGTGACGTTCCATGACGGCAGTGCGCTCACGGCCGGCGTGGTCAAGTTCAATTTCGACCGCATGAAGGATCCGGCGACCGAGTCGAAGCAGGCCGGTCCCCTGCTGGGTTCCTACACGGGCTCCGAGGTGATTGACGACACAACGCTGAAGGTGACCTTCGAAACCCCCTACGCGCTCTTCCCGTTTGCGCTGTCGTCGCCCTTCATGGGCATCGTTTCCCAGCAGGCGGTGGAGGAACACGGCGACAACTTCACCGATGCGCTGACTGGTTCGGGGCCGTTCAAGTTCGTCAGCGAGATCCCGGGCAACGAGGTTGTGCTGGAACGGAACGACGACTACAACTGGGGCCCTTCGATCTTCCATGAAGGACCGGCCCACCTGGAATCGGTGGTGTTCCGTTTCATCCTGGAAGAGGAAGCGCGCCTCTCCGCCTTGGAGACCGGCGAAATCCTGATCATCGACGAAGTGCCGCCCGCCGCCGTGGATCGCGTGCAGGGCAACCCGGACACTTCGGTGCTGGGCGCCCCCAAGGTTGGCCTGGCCCGGGGCATTCACTTCAACACCACCTACCCGCCCACGGATGACATTCGCATGCGGCAGGCCTTCATGCACGCCATCGATCGGGAGGAGATCGACCAGATCGTGTTCAAGGGCGTGTATCCGGTGGCATATCAGCTCCTCACGCGGGGCGTGAAGTTCTACGATGCAAGCTTTGAGAACATGTTCCCCTACGACCCGGAACGGTCCGTGGAACTGCTGGAGGAAATGGGGTACACCGAAATCAACGACGACGGCTACCGCATGAAGGACGGTGAGGTTCTGTCCCTCTTCCACGCCACGTTCCCCGGCTATGTCGCCGAACTGCCCGCCGAGGTGATCCAGGCGCAGCTCAAGCGCGTGGGTATCGAGTTCCTGGTCAACGTCATGACGGGTACGGCCATGATGGACGGCATGGCCTCCATGGACAGCACCTTCAACACGGCCTTGATTGGCACCTACAGCCCCGATCCGGGCCTGTTCCTGGACCGCATGTACCACTCCAGCACCTTGGGCACCCGCAACTGGTCCAAATGGGCCAACGACGAGTTGGATGCCCTGTTGCGCCGGGGCCTGGAAACCGGGGATGAAGCGGAACGGGCCGAAATCTATGCGGAAGTCCAGCGCATCATCAATGAGAACGCCCTGGGCGCCGGCATCTATGCCAACGTTTCGATCTTCGGCGTCAGTTCCAAGGTGGACGGCTTCCGGTTCGACCCCTATGCCCATCCGGAAATCTTCGATGTTTCCATAACCGAGTAGTTGTATCGTCTCCGGCACGGAGCGGGGTCTCCCCGCTCCGTGTCCCCCTCCGCCACTGCCTGCGCGGCCTCGCGCCCGGAGTTTCAGTATGAAATATCAAATCAGCGATCAGGAACTGGATCGGCGCGTCGGCCACATGCGCGCCCATATGGAACAGCAGAACCTGGAAGGCCTGGTGGTGTTCGGTGCCACGCGCACGTTCTATCTCAGCGGCTTCCACCATCTGGCCACGGAGCGTCCGGTGGTGCTCGTGGTGCCCTTGCGGGGGGAACTGGCCCTGTTGGTGCCCCACCTGGAGGAAGAGAACATTCCGGTGCGCAACCCCAACATCAAGGAGATGAAGGTCTACCGGGAATACCCGGGCCTGAAGCATCCCATGGTGTACCTGGCCGAACTGCTGGGCGACAAGGGACTGGCCGAAAGCCGCCTGGGTGTCGACAGCTCGGGCTGGGGCGGCGGCATGGGCTACCGGGGTCCCGACCTGTCCGAGGTAGTGCCCAAGGCCACCCTGGTCAGTGTGCGGGACGTGATTGACGACATGCGCGCGGTCAAGTCGGCCGAGGAGATTGAACTGATTCGGCTGAGTGCCATGTTCGGGAACGTGACCCACGGCTTTCTGCAGGACTACATCGAACCCGGCGCCGCGGAAGTGGACGTGGGCCAGCGGGCCAGTCGCGACGGCACCGCATTCATGATCAAGGCACTGCCGGAAGCGTGGGAGCCCTACGGCCGGACCGAAGGGGCCCATGCCAGTTTCACCTCGGGCCCCAAGACCGCGTTCAATCACCGCCGGGCGGGCGGACGCCGCCTGAAGCCGGGGGATGTCATCCTCACCTATGCCGGCGCGGAAGTGGGCGGCTATACCAGCGAACTGGAACGCACGCTGATGATCGAACCCCTGACGGACGACCATCGGAAGTACTTCGATCTCGAGGTGCAGGCGCAGGATGTGGCCTTCGATGCCATCCGGCCCGGCGCCAGGATGTGCGATGTGGAAAAGGCGGTCAATGCGTTTCTGGAAGAGAACGGTCTCTACGACCTTACACGCACCCACATCGGCCATGCCATCGGCATTGAGGGCCACGAAGGGCCGTTTTTGGATCTCGGGGACCAGACCGAAATCCAGGTGGGCTTCTGCCTGACGGTCGAGCCCTGCCTGTTCCTTCCGGGATTTGCCGGATTCCGTCATTCGGACACCGTCGTGGTCACGGAGGACGGCATCGACATGATCACCTACTATCCCCGGGACATCGAGAGCCTGACGATCCCCGCTTAATCGGCTCTCCCACAGCAAGGCACGGAACAGGACCCATGGCCAACGGCCTTGTCATCCTGCAATCGCAGGTGGGGCTCACGGACCCCCACGTGGTCAACGACAATGCCGACAGCCTCAATATCCTGAACAACCTGTTCGAGCCCCTGGTCCAACGGACCCGCGGCGGGTTCCGGCCATGCCTAGCCCGGTCGTGGCATGTGGGGGAGGATGCCCGAACCTGGGAGTTCGCCCTGCGCGCCGGAGTGAAGTTCCACGACGGCACAACCCTCACCGTCGAAGATGTGGTCGGCAGCCTGGAACGGGCCCGATCCCCGGACGTGGGCGGGATGCTGGGCACGGAGGGCCTCTTCCACGGCTATCTCGGTGATGCGGTCCTCGCGATTGTGGATCGCAATGTCGTGCGCCTGGTCACCGCGGAACCGATGGCCGATGTGCTGGACCTGATTGCAAGCATCCCAATCCTGCCGGCCGCAGCCATGGACGCCGTCCTGGAGAATCCCGTCGGCAGCGGTCCCTATCGGCTGCACGATGATGCGGGCCGGACAGTGACCATGGTTGCCCACGGGGACCATTGGCAGAGCCGGCCACCCGCATTTGACCGGCTTGCTTGGAAGGTTGAATCCGACCCCGCGCAGGGGTTGCGGCAACTGCAGCTCGGCGAAGCGGACATTGTCACGGGGGTGACCCATGAGATGGGACTCTGCATGGAGGCCGACGAACGGACCCGGTTGCGGACGGCTCCCAGCAACGTCTGCACCGTCTTCATGTGCAACCTGCTGCAGGGTGTCTGCACCGATACCCGGGTGCGGCAGGCGCTCAACTACGGCTTCGACCAGGCGCTTCTTATTGATCGGGTCACCCACGGATCCGCCCTGTCCCTGGCCGGTCCCTTGACCGTCAAGCACACGGGGCATGATCCGGCTGTCGCGCCCTATCCCCACGATCCGGGCAAGGCGCGCGCCTTGCTGGCGGAGGCGGGGTGGGGCCAGGGCCTGTCCCTGGTCCTGGATGTTCCCTTGGAATTGCCGGACGAGGCTGTGGAACTGGCAACGTTCCTGGCGCAGCAGTACGCCCATATTGGAATTGAGACGGAGATTGCCACCCACGCGGATCGGCCGGCCTATGCCCAGCAGGTGAAGGCCAAGGCCATACACGACGCCTGCTGTTTCGACTCCTCCCCCATCAGCACGTTTCGCGCCCTGCGGGAAAAGTTCCACGGCGGCCTAAAAGGTCCCTGGTGGCTGGGCTACGGCAACGAAAGTCTGGACCGGACCCTGAACCTGGCCCAGGCCACCGTGGACCCCGACCGGCGCCGGCAGCTGTACCGGTCCGCCTACCGCACGCTGCACGCGGATGCCCCTTGGATTTACCTCTACAACCAGCTGGATCGATGGGGTCTTTCACCGAGGTTGGCGGATTGGCAGCCCACCATAGACGGACTGATAGCCGTCGCGTGATCCCCATGCCGGACGGACATCGGCCAGAGAGGCCGGAAACGGAGCTTGTGACCGACACCGCCGACTGCACGCACGCCGGGGCCCGGTAATGTACGTCTTCATTCTGCAACGAGTGATGGCCCTGTTTCCCCTGTTGCTGGGCGTTTCGCTCCTGATATTTCTGATGACCCAGCTCGTGCCCGGCGATCCGGTCATGATGATGCTGGGCGAGTACAGCGTGGCCTCCGCCGAGGACATCGAGAAGCTGCGCACCCAACTGGGGTTCAACGACCCGCTGCATGTGCAGTACGGCCGCTATCTGAGCGGTCTGGTGCAGGGCGATCTGGGCGACTCCATGCGGTCGCGCAAGCCCGTGGCCCAGCTCATCCTGCAACGCCTGCCCCGGACCATCGAACTGACGGTCAGCGCGTTGCTGTTTGCCATCCTGTTCGGTACGGTCATGGGCATCACGGCCGCGCTGCATCACAACAGCTGGCTCGACTACCTCACGGTCACCATCGCGTTGCTGGGGGTGTCCGTACCGGGTTTCTGGCTGGCTCTGCTCCTGATCCTGTTCTTCTCCGTTTATCTGGGGTGGTTGCCGGTTCTCAGTGATCCCGGCATCAAGGGCCTGATCCTGCCGATGCTGGCGCTGGGCCTGTGGGCGGGCGGCACCATTGCCCGTCTGGTGCGGTCGGGCATGCTGGAAGTCATACGCCAGGACTACATCCGCACGGCCTACGCCAAGGGACTGGCGGATCGGTCCGTGATATACCGGCATGCCCTGCGCAACGCGCTCCTGCCCGTCGTTACGGTGGTGGGGCTGCAATTCGGCCAGATCCTCGCCGGCACCGTGATCATCGAGGCGGTGTTTTCCCGTCCAGGCCTGGGCCTGATGCTGGTCAACGCCATCATTGCCAAGGACTTTCCCCTGGTGCAGGGCATCGTCATGTTCGTGGCGGCAGCCTACATCATCGTCAATTCACTGGTTGAGATTCTCTACGTGTGGGTCGATCCGCGCATTCGCTATGGGTGAAGCCCACGGCCCAAGGACCATGCAGCTCGGCACTGCAACGCACAATTGGACCGATGGTTTCGAACGGCGTCCCCGTGTCTTGGAGTGAACAGTCACCTCACAGCGGGTCGCGTCGTATTTCAGGTAGTCCAGGGCTTCCTACGGCATCCGATGCCCTGTCAGTGTCGGCATGATTGTGAAAACATCGCGCTCGGACACCCATTCCTGGTTGACAATCTCGTCATGAATTTCAGTGGAGAATGCGTTATGGAATATGCGATTCATGGATCCACCATGCAGGCCGTTGTGCTTACGTTGCAGGCCGGTGAATCCGTGATTACGGAGACCGGCGGCATGGCTTGGCAGACGGGCAATATCAAGATGGATACCACCATGCCCGGAGGGCTGTTTGGCGGACTCAAGCGCAAGTTCACGGGTGAGTCCTTCTTCATGACGAAATTTGAGGCGCGCGAGGCCAATTGCCAGGTTGCCTTCACGCCGTTCGCCCCGGGCAAGGTGATCCCGGTCCAGCTGGACGGGGGACGGGATGTCATCATGCAGCGCGATGCTTTCATGGTGGCCGAAAGCACGGTTGACCTGGCATTGCATTTTCAGCGCAGACTGGGAGCCATGTTCTTTGGCGGCGAAGGTTTTATCCTGCAGCGGCTGACTGGCCAGGGCCTTGCCTTTGCCGAAGTGCCCGGCGAAGTGGTGGAATATGAGTTGGCCCCAGGCCAGCAGTTGCGTGTGGATCCGGGTCATGTGGCTATGTTCGACAGCTCTGTGGACTTCGACATTGAAAGAGTGAAAGGGGTACGCAACATGCTGTTCGGGGGTGAAGGCCTGTTTCTGGCTTCGTTGAGCGGCCCTGGACATGTCTGGCTGCAAACCATGACGCTTAGCAACTTGGCTGCCAAACTGGCTGCTCACATGCCCAATGCCCAGGGACAGGGCGGAGGCGACGGTGGCGGTGGCGTGTCTTCCCTGTTCGGACAGCAATAGGGCCATCGTGTTTGACGTGAACAATCTGTAGACAAGCTCCGTGCAGTTGAATTTCCCAATGGCTTTGTACAGAGGTGGGTGCCCATGAAAAGGCCTCTGATCACGGTTGTCGGTAGTTTCGTGGTGGGTATGACCTTGCGCACCCAACGCATGCCGATCTTCGGTGAGACACTGATTGGCTCGGATTTCGACATGGGACCGGGCGGCAAGGGATCCAATCAGGCGGTTGCAACTGCCAGACTTGGGGCCCAGGTTGCATTTGCCGGCCTCATCGGAGACGATCAGCTAGGCGAAATTGCCACCGCGCTCTACGCCCAGGAAGGAGTTGACACCACATACTTGCAACGGACAGGCGTAGCCTCTACGGGAGCGGGCTTCATCATCCTGAACCAGGCCGGCGAAAACGGCATCGTTATCGATATGGGCGCGAATGAAGGCATGAACGGGGATTTCGTCGATCAACTGGAAGACCAGATTGCCCGCAGCGATGTGGTCATGTCGGTCCTGGAAATTCCGGTGGAAGCGGCGGCCCGCGCCATGGCCCTAGGCCGAAGGCACGGGGTGCGCACGATTCTGAACCCCGCGCCGGCCACCCATCTCGATGAGGCCGTGTTGCGCAACGTGGATTATCTGACTCCCAACGAAACCGAACTGCGCATTCTGCAGGGGCTGCCGGCGGATGATCCAACGCCGACCCTTGAACTGGCCCGGCAGCTACAGGGGCAGGGGGTCCGGAACCTGATCGTGACCCAAGGGGAAAAGGGGGCTCTGGTCCTGTCCGAGTCCAATACGTTTGAAGAAGACGGCATCGCGCTGTCAAGGGACATCGTGGACACCACAGGAGCCGGAGATGCCTTCAACGGAGGCCTGGCGGTCGTCTTGGCCGAAGGGAAGTCCCTGCGGGAAGCGGTCCAATTCGCCTGTTGCACCGGCCGCCTGGCCTGCGACAAGATTGGGGTGGTTCCCGCCCTCGCTCATCGCGAGCAGGCCGAACAGCTGCACCGAACGATCTACGGGTAGGGCACTGTTGCAATTAGCGTGGGTTGCGGGGCGCAGGCCAGCCCAGAGGGGATCTTGGTGGGCCCCAGGCCCGGGGGCCGTCAGGCGCAGACGTGCGTGACGGCATGGAGAAAATTGCGCGCGCCGGCCCGCGTGGGGAAGCCCCGAGCCCGGCGGACCCGGGGCTTCAGGCGTCCGAAGCGTCCTTCCAGGCGATGCGTGGTGGCGGGCACGTCCGGGGCGCGGCCATGGATCCGCATCTGGTTCCAGCGCTCCAGGAAGTGTTGCACCAGGCACCGCCACTCCTTGGGCGCCGGCGCCTCCGGGTCGATCGCCTCTTCCAGCCAGCCCATCAGGATCCCCGCCCCCTCGGCCGGCAGTTCCCGCAGCAGCACCCGCAGGCGTTTCAGGCGGGGCGCATAGCGCTCCCGCACCTCCTCCGGCAGCTTGCGCAGACGGCGCGTGAAGGTCCGCCGCATGTGGACCATGCACTGCTGGCGGTCCAGCCCGTGCGCCTCCAGCGGGGCTCCGTAGGCCGAGTCGTCGTCCGTCACGACCACCTCCACGCCCCAGCCCGCGAGCGGCTTCAGCCAGGCCTGCCAGTCGAAGTCGCCGTCGGAGATCGCCAGTTGCAGGATGGTGCCGTCCCCCGCATCCGTCACCACCGCCACCGGGCGCTTCCCGCCCCCGATCGGGATCCAGGTCTCGTCCAGCATCACAACGCGCACCGTGCCGACCGGCCCCCGCGCCTGCATCCGGGCGCCCAGGGCCTGCAGGTCCCGCCACACGGTCACATGGTCCACCTGCACGCCGAGCGGGGCCAGGGCCTCCTCCACGCCCCGATGGCTCAGCCCCAGACAATACAGCAGGACCAGATAGGCCCGCAGCCGCTGCGTGCGGCCCTTGGCATCCACGCCCGCGGGCGCCATGGTCACGGTGAGGCCGCAGGCCTGGCAGCGATACCGCCGGACGGACACGGCGCGGTCGCCCTGCAGGTCGGTCACCGTGCGCAGGACCGTGCCGTGCCCGTGCCAAGTGGCCGCGCCGCAGCCCTCGCAGCGGTCCGGAGTCGGGCAGGCGTCCGTGAAGGGTTGGTCGCGGAGTTGTATGATGGTGGCCATGCGGGGGTCCGGTGTGGGATGCGTGGGTGATACGACCTATCCTAGCGCTTGGCCCCCTATTGCGCGCCTGCGCCCCGCAACCCACGCCAATTGCAACAGTGCCACGGGTAGTCCCAATAGGCCGCCCTGGCGCGGGCAGAAGCAGAAGAACGACCGGTGCTCTCACCATCGGCAGCAGGCGACTGGAAATCCGTTTGTTCTCCGCTGAAGACAGATCCTTTCCGAAATTGAAGGGGCTTATATCTGAATAGTTGACATCCGAACTCTTGTTCTATAATTACTGGGCGAGAGAGAGGGCCCGACTGCAACCCGGGCCTTCGACCGAACACGGTGAAGACGACACCATGACCAACACCCCGCAGTCAACAACGCAGGGGCCTCCGATCGTCATACGGACCCTGCGCGTGCGCCTGTATCCGGGCACCGCGGCCAACGGCCGGTACCTCGAGGAACTGGCCGGCACCGGCCGGTTCGCCTGGAACCATGTGCCGGCTGGGTATGAGGCCTGACAGCAACTTGTATGTTGTATTGGACCTGCAGATCGGAGAATCTGTGGGGTTGGGTGAGAGGGGCGCGCCGTCAGCAACTGGGTGCGGCAGGGACTGTGGTTCTGCCGGCACCGCAACACAGTAGGGCACCCCTCTCACAATCGATGTCGCTCCGGACAGATACAAGGGCGTCAGGCCCGCATCTACAAGTGTGGAGGACAACGATACCGGCATTGTACGCAGGGAGGTGGGAACATGGTGGTGGCGGGTATCGATGTGTCAAAGGCCCTGTTGGATGTGTCCGTGGCAGACGGTCCCGTGCACCGTTTCGAAAACAGCGACCCGGGCCTCCGCCGTTTGCTGCAGCACATGGCCCGTGCGGGGGCCACACAGGCGGTGTGCGAGGCCACCGGCGGGTATGAACGGCTGCTGGTGAGCCGTCTCAGGGCGGCCGGCATCCCCGTGCAGGTGGCCCATCCGCTGCGGGTGCGCGCCTTCGCGCGTGCCTGTGGCTACGAGGCGAAGACGGACGCCCTGGATGCCCGGGTGCTCGCGCGCTATGGCCAAGTGTTCCCGGCCTCGGACACCGGTCCGTCCGAGAGCGAGGAGGAACGCGAGGAGTTGCAACAGCTACTGCGTAGGCACCGACAACTGGTCGACCAGCGGGTCCAGGAACGGAACCGGCTGGACAAGGGCATCCGGCCGGCCGTCGGTCGGTCCACCCGGCGGCACCTGGCCTGGCTGGACAAGGAGATTGCACGGCTGGACAGGGAGTACCAGGCCCTGTTGCAGGGCAGTGTGGCCCTCCGCGCACAAGCCACGCTGTACCGCAGCGTACCGGGGGTGGGCTCCCTGACCGCGGCCATGCTGGTGGCCTTCCTGCCCGAATTGGGCCAACGGGACAGCAAGGCCTTGACAGCGCTGGTGGGCCTCGCGCCCTGGTCACGGGATAGTGGACACAAACGAGGCCAGCGGTCGATCCGGGGCGGTCGGGCTGCCGTGCGCCACGCGCTGTACATGGCGGCGCTGTCCGTGATTCGACAGGAAGGCATCCACCAACACTTCTATCAGGGCCTGCGGCAACGAGGCAAGACGGGCAAGGTTGCCTTGGTGGCGGTCATGCGCAAGCTCCTCCTGCACCTGAATGCGGTGGCCCGCCGAGGGACACCTTGGTTGCCGCAGGAGGAGTGGCAATCCGAACCTTCAAGAGCTTGACTTTCAACACAGTTGCTGTCAGCCTCCCCCCGATTTATCCCCTTGTCATGCCGGATGCATCGCCAAGCCCGGAAATGCAGTGCGAAAATGGCTCAAAACTGTCCAAACCATAGATAGGAGTGTCATTCCGTGAAATCATTTTCAAGAGACTTTAAACTGTCGGACAATGCATCTGTGAATGCAACCAATTCATCCACTTTCTGATTCAAATCCAATGTCTTTGAGGATGTGTTTGTTACCATCCCACGCAGGATTGCATTATCATAATGCAAGACACTCACAACATCAACCAAGCGTACTGCAACACCAGCTGTTTGGAAAACCACATCCAGAATTTTCCTGTTGACATGCTCATTGTGTTCCACTATCTGTTTCGATGATTCAATAATTCTTGTTTCGTTGTCCATGATTGCACCCAGTATGGTATTGTCGTACAGTGTACCACACCATGATCTTTACAATCAAATACCATAAAATAAAAAAGTTATGTATACTGTAGCAGCACTGCTGAGTCTGCCGGGCAAATGCAAAGTCGGATTCAGGACAGGGCGGCGGCCAGGATTCAGGGTTGGCGTCCGATGTGGTCGCGCAGCTGCCCCATTGACACGTCTGTTTCGAGTTTCCGTTGAATTGTGCGCAGCAGGTTCAGGGCGGTCCGTCTGAGGATGCCCATGACGGCGGGCGCGTGGTCGGTGCACATGCGGCCGTCGTCCTCGCGGAACTGCATGTCCAGGGTGCGGTGCAGGCCGTTCTTGACGCCCCCGTGGCCGCGGATTAGGTCCAGCAGGGCGGTCGTGTTCGGGGCCGGCTCGAGATGTAAAGGCTTGGAGTGCGCACGATTCTGAACCCCGCGCCGGCCACTCATCTCGATGAGACCGTGCTGCGCAATGTGGATTACCTGACGCCCAACGAAACCGAACTGCGCATTCTGCAGGGCCTACCGGCGGATGATCCAACGCCGACCCTCGAACTGGCCAAGGCGCTGCAGGCGCAGGGCGTCCGGAATCTGATCGTGACCCAGGGTGAAAAGGGGGCCCTGGTCCTGTCCGAGTCCGACATGTTTGAAGTAGCCGGCATCGCGCTGTCACGGGACATCGTGGACACCACGGGCGCGGGAGACGCTTTCAACGGAGGCCTGGCGGTCGCCTTGGCCGAAGGGAAGTCCCTGAGGGAAGCGGTCCGGTTTGCCTGTTGCACCGGCCGCTTGGCCTGCGACAAGATTGGGGTGGTTCCCGCCCTCGCCCATCGCGAGCAGGCCGAGCAGCTGCACCGAACGATCTACGGGTAGTCCCAATAGACCATGCTCTGGTGGGGATAGCAGCAGAAGAACGACCGGCGTTCTCACCATCGGCAGTGGGCGACTGGAAATCCGTCTGTTCCCCGCTGAAGACAGATCCTTTCCGAGATTGAAGCCATGAAGTCCCCTGATCCGACCGCTTGGCGCGCCGGTCCGTTCATTGACTTCTCGCCTTATGTGGGTCGCCCGGAGACCGTCGATGCCGAACTGGAGCGCATTCGTGAGCAACTGCGTCGCACGCTGGACGGCCGCATCTTCGAGCGCGAGGACTTGGCTTGGTATCGCCGGGCCTATGTCGAGGCCTTTCTGTTCATGTACGACACCAGTTTCTACGATCGCGAGGCGAACCGCTACCGCATCGACGAGATTCTCGACGACGGCGAGCGCGAATTCGGCGGCTACGACTTCATCATGCTGTGGCAGTCCTACCCGCGCCTGGGCATTGACGGCCGCAACCAGATCGACTTCTATCGCGACATGCCCGGGGGGCTGCCGGGCCTGCGCGCGCTGACTGAACGCGCGCATGAACGGGGCGTACGCGTCTTTGTGAGCTACAACCCATGGGACATTGGCACCCGTCGCGAGGCGGGGACCGCCCCCAGTGCGGATCCCCGGGGATATCGCTACACCTTTTCCGAAAAGGGAGCCCCTGTCATGGCCGACGCGGAAGCCTTGGCCGCGTTGATCGAGGCCATCGGGGCCGACGGGGTTTTTCTCGACACAATGGCTTTCGATGATCCGGGATTCCGCGTACCCCTGGAACGAGCCAACCCGCATGTCGTCTTCAATCCGGAAGGCGTGCCGCCGCTGGATGCGCTCAACTCGATCACCGGAAGTTGGCTGCCGCATTCCGCGCTCGTGCCGCCCAAGCTGTCGACCATTCGCTGGCTGGAGCCCCGCTTCTCATTTCGAGCCATCGACCGGGAATCGCTCGATCGGCGGGCCTACATTCAGGAGGCCTTCTTTCACGGCTGCGGACTGGTCGTGTGGGAGAACATCTTTGGTTGGTGGAACCCCTGGTCCTCGGAGGAACGCTCCCTGTTGCGCCGTTGCGTCCGCCTGCTGCGCCAGTACGCGGAGGCCTTCCAGGATCCGAACTGGAAGCCCTATGTCGCCACACATGTGGAAGGAGTGTACGCGCACCGCTGGCACTGGGGAGACATCACCGTGCACACGCTGCTCAACGCGTCCGGCGGTCCGGTCGATGCGCCTGTGTTGACGGTCCCGTCCCCAGCGGAGGGCGGCTTTGAACTCCGTCACTACGACGTCTGGCAAGGCATGGAGATCCAGCTGGAGGCACACGCGGATTCCCATCGGCTCGCCCTTTCGCTGAAGCCTGGCGAAGCCGGTTGCGTAGTGTCCGCGCCAGCCGACGTGGCCTTGGCATGTCCACCTGCCCTGACAACGAAGCCGTCTGCAATGGAAGGCACCGGCATTAACCGCACCCGTGTCACCCTGGCCGACCTGACACTGCAGGTCTCAGCTCCCTCGGACCCGGTCACCGACGGGGAAGTGCCGGAGGGCATGTGTCGTGTACCGGGCGGACTCTTCCGTTTCGTCGTCCGCCACAACACCTCGACCGTTATGGAAGGGGCCTGCTATGGCGGTGTCGACCACCACCTGGACAAGAACCATCCTCCCCGATACATCGAGCTGGCCGACTACTGGATGGATGAGACCGAAGTGACGAATGGCGACTACCGCGAGTTCCTGGCGGAGACCCATTACATGCCGCGGGATCCGACCCACTTTCTACGCCATTGGCGGCGCGTGGAGGAAGAGGAGCGGGAACCCTGGACCTGGTCCGTACCGGCGGGGAAGGAGCGGCATCCGGTGGTGTGGGTGGATCTGGATGACGCGCGGGCGTATGCACGCTGGGCAGGCAAGCGCCTGCCGCGCGAGGAGGAGTGGCAGCGCGCGGCGGGGTTCGCTGTCTGGCCCTGGGGCGATCGCTTCGACCCCTCCCTGTGCAACAGCGGGTCCGACGACACCACGCCGGTGGACCAGTACCCAGGCGGCGTCAGCTGCTATGGAATCCTGGACATGGTCGGCAATGTGTGGGAGTGGACCGAAAGCGAACGAGACGATGGCCATACCCGTTATGCCATCATTCGCGGTGGCAGTCATCTCAGGGTGGAGGGCAGCATTTGGTACAACGCCAGTGGTGCGCAGCCCAACGATTGCCACGAGAAGATGCTGCTGATGTATCCCGGCCTCGACCGCTGTGCCACCATCGGCTTCCGCTGTATAAAGGACATCGCCTGACCTGGCCCGCGCGTCATGAACTTCTGCAGCAGGGCCCAAGACCTTGGTTGCCCTGCAGTTGATCGTCCCGCTTGGTGCCGATGACGAGGACGGCCAGCGGCGAGACATTGAACGGGCCAAGCGAATGGCGAAGGAGTGAGACTAATGCCTGAGGAGTATCGGGAGTTTGATGCCGCGGACTACGTACAGACCGAGCAGGATGTCCAAGGGTTTCTTAGAGCGGCGGCGGAGGAAGACCTTGGAGACGGGGTTGTGATTCGCGCGGCCCTGAAGTACATCGCCCGGACACAGAACATGAGTGCCCTTGCACGCGACACGGGGCTCAACCGAGGCAACCTCTACAAAGCACTGTCTGAAGACGGCAACCCCACCTTGGCAACACTGCTGAAGGTCACCCGCGCCCTGGGACTCAGGCTGCGTCTCGAGCCCATTGAGCATCCGGCACAGGGCATGCCGCCGGCCAAGCACCGGGATTTCCCGGCAGGAATGAGGTCGATGTAGGCTCGCACTTGGCATTGCACATTTGGAAATCCTGAACTTCAAGGTTTTGCCACAGGGGTGGGACTGCAGAGGGGACGGAGCCAAGCGGTGTTACGGAGTTGGTCGGGTTCTATGGCATGGCGATTGAGCCGTGGAGCGGCCGTTGCCAGCCTTGTCGTCTCCTCCGGCAGCCTGGGCTGTCTGCGGGGTATCAAGAACGGACTGCCCTGCATAGACGCCGGCTCAGACTAGCGCGGTCCGGTGGTGGATCGGCTGTACCTGCCCATTGCGGACGGGGGCGAGCCATTACCGATGCCGTCACTGAGACCTTTCATGTGGTCAACGTTGGTCGCGCCCACGAACGACGCGCGGTTTCACTTTGGTTTGCCGGATACGGTGCAAGGCTTCTTGCCTGAAGACGGCATCAAGGCTGGAAGCAATCCGATACTGGAGACCGTGACCGGCCACAGTCAATGGGGACAGCGCAGTCTGGCTTTCCACTTCCTTGGGCTGGTTCCCGGCCTTTTCGCGTCCCTACACCAGTTCCCACGCGCCTTGCAACAGTCCCGAAAGCAGGTGGTCTGCTCTATTTTCCGTATAGGTGTGTGCTAACATTCCGGGTGTTGCCGATTCTCGGCATTGTTCAATGGACCATTGGGCTACGGTGGGAGACACATGAAGGCTGAGCAAGTTGTCCAGAGGGCTCGGGATTTGGTAGTTACATTCTTTCAAGACCAAGGGATCTCACGCGTAAGTCTTGAGGAGCTGAATTTTGATTACAGCAGGGACGAGTGGTCCATCACCATAGGATATGACCGAAACTGGAACGACGCGAGCCAATTTGGTGATTCGTATCGAATTTACAAGCAACTTACATTGGACAGCGAAGGAGACCTAATTCGCATTCAAAACATTGATGATTTGTAAAGGTAGCTTGAAGTGCCAGGCCGACGCCAATGCGTGATCGACAGTAATTTGCTGGTTTTGTATATAGCGGGTCATGTCGACTTGGCGATCATCGACACCCACAGGAGATTGAGAGAGTTCCTGAAGGGCGACCACGAGATATTGGAACAGCACTTGAGCATGTTCAATGGAATCATGGTGACTCCGAACGTACTGACCGAGACATCCAATCTCCTCGGTTACCATGACGAGCCTGAGCGTACGAGATTGTTCCAGTATCTCCGCGATGTCATTTCCAACAGTACCGAGCTCTTGGTGGAAAGTGTCGTGGCAAGCGCAGCCGACGAGTTTCCCAGATTCGGGCTGTGCGACAGCGTCATGTTGGAAATTGCATCACCAGACCAGCAGATCTTGACAATGGATCGCGCCCTCCATGGCTTGTGCAACAAGAAGACGCCAAACTCGTCGGTGTGTTTTCATGATCTGAGGTTTCCGATGCAGCGCCCTCGGCGACGCAGATGATGGTCTCCTGACAAGCTGGCAGCCATCGGTTTTGTGCTTGGATAGCTTGATGGCGTGAACGGTTTCGGGACTGTTGGCAGGCAGGGCAAGCCGTCCTTGCCGTGTTGCTAGGGTTTTGGTCCCTTGATCTGTTGCCGGGGAGGTGGATGTGCCTCCGACTCGCCGCGATTCCGGGTCGGCTGCCGCTCAAAACAGCCCTGATTCGTCAGGGTTCGGCAGACATCACCGCCACCTCAGGAACGAAGTTCAGTTCAACAACCGTGTCCCCATGGCCGCCCTGTCCTACAGCTGTAAAAGCCGTTCCGGATTGGTCTTGATCATGGTATGGACATCGTCGGCGGGGATACCCAGATCCAGCATGCAGGCGATGAACTGGCGCAGACCTTCCACCGGTGTGGACAGCGCATAGCGGCCAAAGTCCGTGGACATGACACAGTGTTCGGCTCCGATGGCTTCAATGTAGCGTGCCACTTCCGTGATGCCGCCCTTGGGACCCTCGCTCATGCCCTCGTCGATCGAGGTGTATTCCTTTTCCACGTAGTAGTGCGTCAGGGGAATGGGCGTGGCTGCCGTGTAGGCCGCAAAGGAGAATTCGATCAGCGCACCCTTGGCCGCCAAGGCCTGCAAGGTTTCGATGGAGGCAATCTTCGTGACGGAACTGGACACAATCACATTGCTGTACCCGTAGCGGTCCTGCAGGTCCACCAGACGCACGGCCTCTTCCACGGAGACATGTCCGGTATCCATGTACACCTGCGGGTTGTCGGCAATCAGGGTCAGGATCTCGTCCAGGTGCTCGTCCGGATCCTCGTCAACCGGAATGCGGATGCAACGATCCAGCTCCTCCGTCTTGAACTTGGGAAAGAGCTCCGACAGGGGGCGGAACTGGCCGTCGACGTACCGTCCTTCGCGGGCCGCCTGAAAGTAGGTGGAATGGGCGCCAAAACTGATGTACTTGGCACAGTCCCCATAGTGGAGGGCCGTTTTCACCGCCCGCGGGTTCATGCCTCCGTAGACGGTGTTCAGGATCAGGCCGCCGTAGGTCCGGAAGTCGGGCACGATCTTGTTGACGAGCCAGGATACGCCGTTTGTCATTTCGAACACATCCAGCAGGACAATGGCCTGCATGCCCGCGGCCTTGGCTTCCTGGGCGGCCTCGAAGGGATCGACGCGGCGGGGACTCGAGGTCAGGTGCGGACCGGCATGGACATGAACGTCAATCGCGCCCTGCAGCAGTTCGTAGGTTTGAGCCAGGGAACGCCCTTCCGGCAGTGGCTGCATCTCAATTCCCCTTGGGTGTGGTGTGGGGGAGCCGGGCGCAACCGCATCCGCGGTTGCCCTCCCGCAATCTCCTTTCGACTGGTGCGATTCTAGCCGACGGCGACGGAACCTGGCCTCCGTGCTATTCTCAACCGCGGACCGCACCGGAATCACCGCCGGTCGGCGGTCACCCAACCCCATCATGTGCCTGCGACAAACAGAGGATTGATTGCAACGATGTCAATGCAACCATCGCTGCGGATAGACGGCGACCGGCTGGTACGAGATTTGGAGACCCTGGCCACGATTGGCGCGGATGACCAGGGGGGCGTGACGCGCATTGCCTACAGCCGGGAGGACCGGGCAGGCCGGGAATGGGTTCGGGCCGAATTCGCCGCCCTGGGCCTGTCGGAAACCACGGACAGTGCCGGCAACGACACCTGGGTGTATCCGGGTACGGAGAGCGGGTTGGCTCCCCTGGCCCTGGGTTCCCACACCGATACCGTTCCCAACGGCGGCCGGTACGATGGTGCGTTGGGCGTGTTGTCGGCGTTGGCCGTCGTGCGGGCCCTGCACCAGGGGAACCGGCGTTTGCGGCACCCCGTCGAAGTCATCAACTTCGCCGCCGAGGAAGCGACGATGTCCGGTGCCACCTTTGGCAGCCGGGCCATGGCGGGAACCCTGGCCCCGGACGTTGCCCACCACCGGGCATGGGACAGTCGGACCGTGGCGGATCACCTGCGGGACGCCGGGCTGGACCCGGACCGGGTCGCCGAGGCCAGGCGTACCGACGGCCCGGCCGCCTTTCTGGAACTGCACATCGAGCAGGGCCGGCGTCTGGAAACCCAACGGAAGCCGATAGGGGTTGTGGAGGGCATCGCGGGCATTCGCCGGTACGAGGTCACGGTCAACGGGTACGCCAATCATGCCGGCACCACCCTGATGCAGGACCGGCAGGACGCCCTGGTCATGGCGGCTCCCTACATTCTCCAGGTCAAGGCGGTGGCCGAACAGCACGGCATCGTCGGCACCGTGGGGAAAATGGACATCCTGCCCGGCTCTCCCAATGTCATTCCGGGGGAGGTGATCATCAACCTGGAAATCCGCGGACTGGATGAGGGTGTGCTGGATCGCGCGGAGCGACAACTGGAGGAAGAGGCGGGGAAACTGCAGGCCGCATTCGTGCAGACCTCGAACAAACCGCCCGTGGATTCGGATCCCCTGTTGGTGCAGGCCCTGGTGGCAGCCTGCGAGGACAACGGGTATGCCTATGCGCGGATGGCCAGCGGAGCCGGCCACGACGCCATGTGCATGGCGGACCTTGCCCCGCAGGCCATGCTGTTTGTGCCCAGCCGCAATGGTGTGAGCCACTCCCCCGACGAATACACGCCACCCGAGGACTGTGTGGCCGGAGCCCAGGTTCTGGGAACGGCCCTGCTGCATCTGGACGGAATGCTGGATTCCAGCCATTGAATTTTTCCGAAGGAGGGCCGTGGCATGGCCGGCGACTTTGACTTGACGATTACCGGTGGCCAGGTGGTAACGCCGGAGAAGGTGATTCCGGCCACCGTTGCCGTGGCCGAGGGCCGGATTGCCGGAATCTTCGATGCCGGGGAACGCCCCTCGTCCCGTGATCACATGGATGCCCGGGGACTCCACATCCTGCCGGGGCTGATTGACACCCATGTGCACATCCGGGCGCCGGCGCGGCCCGACCGCGAGGACTTCGTGTCGGGCACGAGCGCGGCGGCGGCGGGAGGCATCACCACACTGCTGGAGATGCCCATTTCCGACCCGCCCGTCAATTCGGCGGCCGTGTTGAGCAATCGAATGACGCAACTGGAGCCGCACGCCCTGATCGACTTTGGCCTTTACGGTTCCATCTCCCCGGACAACATGGAGGAAATCCCCCGGATGGCGGAGGCGGGGGCCATCGCCCTAAAGACCTTCATGACCTTGCCGCCTCCAGGTCGGGAAG
>JAPPAJ010000313.1 GCA_026705565.1 Caldilineaceae bacterium
GACCCGCCCGCCCGCGCGGCGCGTTGATCGGACGGAGTTCCGTCCTGGATACGGAATGGGGGCTGGACATGGCCACCGGTATTCTGCGGTTGTGGAACCCGGTGCAGGGGCGGTGGTATCTGACGGTGCAGGAAGCCGGGACGGCCCACGAGCGGGAAGCCACACGGGCGGACCAGGAAGCCGCACGGGCGGACCAGGAAGCCGCACGGGCGGACCAGGAAACTGCACGGGCGGACCAGGAAGCCACACGGGTACGGGAAGCAGAGGCGGAGATCGCACGGCTCCAGGCCCTACTGCACCGGCAAGGACACACCCCCAAAGATCCCCTGGACTGAGCTGCTAATTTGTTCAGGCTCGTCATCATGACGGTCTGACGTTTGACGGGGTGATGTGGACTGCCGCATGGACCTCCCCGTGTAGTTCGCGGCCGCTCCGTCCTTTGTTGACCGCGTCGCCCATCCGACCACCGCTCCGGTGCTGACCGGCCAGCTGGGGATAGCGAGCGTGCCCTTCGGTCGGGAGCGAGGTCGCATGGACGAGTTGCGTCCAAGGTTGTCGCCCGGCAGGGCAGGCTCGTGGACAATGCCAGCCTGAACAGCCGCGGCATCCGCCCTTGCAATGTTTCAGGCCGCTTGTCGCGGATTGCCGAACACGGCAACGACCGTTGTTCCCAGATCCGTCGCCATTCGTTGGAGTCGACTCTTGTGATTGACACCCTACCAAAGTCGGTGGCGGTCGCCGAACTGTGGGCCTACATGGTGTTTACGCCCCTGGGCTGCCACTTGACCTCAATAGTGGGGGCGACCGGCGCGCAGGTACACCGACGCAACCTTTGAGATGGCCGAGTAGGAAACAGTCCGGAGCGACCATGAGGAGCGCAACACCACAAACTGGACCCACTGCATGACGCGGGTGAGATAGGCCCCCCACGTCATTTGGTGCTCCGGATGCCCGCGGCGGCATCGCGGATCCTGGCACGATCCCACTGGCACTGCCACTATCGTTGCCGTCAACCGCGTGCTCCACGACTGTAGGTCCCGGGGTGGCCGGCATGCGGATACCAAGCCGGGAATCAAACAGACCCCGGTTGTCCGCAGGGACAACCGGGGTCTGTGAAACGGGGAAGGATCAGCCAGAAGACCGTTGGTGCGGCTTCCTCAGCGCATCCCATCCCCCAGGCCAAACAAGAGGCCTACATCATCATGCCGCAGAACATGTCCACGCCCATCGCCACGGCTGCTTCCAGCTGCCCTGCAGGCACGCCGGCCAGCATGTCGAGGCCCACGGCCGCGAAGGCTGCCATGTCCGCCGGAGACATGGCCATGGCCATGTCCAGGCCCATCATGGCCATGCCCGCCATCTCGGCCGAACTCATCCCTTCCACCATGGAAATGCCCATGGAAGCCATGGAAGCCATCTCTTCGACGGTCATCCAGGGGAAGGAGTCAATGCCGGCAGTGGCGAGCCCCATCAGGATCATGTCACCCAACAGGTCCTCGGACAAGCCCACGAGCAGGCCGGATATGTCCATCACGAACGACGACAGCAGGTCGGCTCCCATCATGGCCACAGCCATGGTCTGGTCCGCCCCCATCGCATCCACCATGCTCAGCCCCATGGCTGCCATGGCCGCCAGTTCATCGGCGGACATGCCCTGCATCATGTCCAGGGTCGACATGGCCATGGCCGACATCTCGTCGCAGGACATCATGTCCTGAGCCAGCACCGGCGTCGCAACCGGCAAGCTCAAGGACAACAGGGTGAACACCAAGATGAATGCCATCACCTTGCGGGCGGTTTTCCTCATTCGGTTCATCAGCTCGCTCCTTTGTCAGCTGAAACAGGCATGCCCCCGGTACCGGATACCAGGAAACCCGCGATCATCGGCATCGGCGGCATCCAAACGTGTACTGGGACACTCCTATTCTATCAACAGTGACAAACCATTCTGAATCGATGCAACGGGCAATCCGCCGATCGACCGGAGGCGCAACATACGCGTATCTTCCGAACAACCTACGGGTTACCTACGCTGGCGGTGGCAGTGCCGATCCGCCCGTCGTCACCGGGCAAACAGATTGGCCATTTGCCAGGCCCGCAGGCGCGTCACCTGGGCCGGGGCACCCCCGGCCCGCAACGAGATACCGGTGCTGTCCAGCCGACCCGGATAGCAGCGCAGGGCCACGCACTGGCGTCCGTTGACGAACACCTCGACCACCGAACGGTCCACAAACACGCGCAGCTGCAGGGGTTCGTCCGGGGCCAGATAGACGGGGGCCTGTTCGGGCGGGCGGGCGGAGACGTCATCCAGGATGGAGCTGTGGCTGTTGTCCAGCATGGCAATGCTGTCGGTGGCCGCCCGCAGCCCGGCCGGCTCCCACCCGCCATACCGGGCCCAGTTGCGGAAGCCGCGACTGCGGTAGAAGGAGAAGCGAGTGTATTCCTCCGCCCCGGGCGAACGCAGAACGTTGAGTTCGATGACGGAGGCGTCCCCGTCGGCGATCTCCAGCTCCAGCTCCAGGGCATCGCCGGCAACCTTGTCGAGGACAACCTCCTCGTTGGCCGGCAGGGCCACATCCGTCAGGGAGACCTCGTTCGAGCGCAGCGACTCGATGTCGCCGGCCGGCTCCACCGCCATCTGATCCCGGACCCGGCCTTCGTCCGCGCGCAGTGTGAGCCGGCGCGGGAGCGTCATGATCTGATCCCAGCCCCGCCGCACGCGTCCGGGGTTCATGTTGTAGATCACGATCACGCCGCCCTCGCCGTCAGGCGTGGCCGACGGCGCATGCACGCCGCCGGGACCGGACGCCCCGAAATTCGCCTCGTGGAGAGAGGTAACCACGAACTTGTCCCGGTCCTTGTCGTAGTCCCCGAGCAGGGCCTGGCCGCCGCTCATATGGCTGTAGAAGAGCAGCATGTGCCGTTCCCTGTCCCCCTGCCCGATAGGCCAGAAGTAGGGACAGGCCCCGTCGTCGCCCAGCTTGGTCATCGTGTCCCCTTCGATGAAGGGGTGCAGGTACTCCCACGTCTCCATGTCGCGGGAGCGCAGCAGGAAGTTCGCCCGCGTACGCACGCCATTGGTGGGGTGCGGCAGCGTGCCGCCGGACAGGGAGTAGTAGAAGTCGCCCTTGCGCCAAATGCAGGGATCAAAAACCCGGTAGGGCAGTTCGCCGCCGTCCGGCGCGGTCATTGGGATTACGGCCTGTCCGGTCAGCTTCTCCCAGTTGAGCAGCAGCGGGTCCGAACTGGTGGCCACCATGTTGCCCGCCTTGGTGCCGTGGTAGATGGCAATCACCCGGTCCTCCTCGACCAGCGTGGCGCCGGAGAAGCAGCACTCTTCGGGATCCGGATAGATGGCATAGGGCAAATCGCGCCAGTGGATCAGATCCTCGCTGACGCAATGGCCCCAGTGCTGCCGCGGATCCTCCGGCGGATAGCCCTGGTAGAAGAGGTGCCAGAGCCCGTTCCAAAAACAGAGGCCGTTGGGGTCGTTGAGCGTGCCTTCGGGGTTCACATAGTGGTAGTAGGGTCGGTGCCGGTCTCCAGCCAGGGCCGTGCGCGACCACACAAACCGCTTGAGCATGGGGTTGGCAGCCAGGGCCTCCTCCTGCTGCTCCCGGTTTCCGGGAAACGTGTAGAACGGAACCTTGGATCGACGATCTTCAGTCTGTGCGGACATGGCGGATTCTGAACTCCTTGACTGGAAAGGGGAACTGGACGCGGAGGTGGCCATGGTGCCCAGGCCGGCCCGCGCGCGCCGGAGATGTAGGGGTCCGACGGCGGTGCGTGCCGCCGTTGGCTCACGGCGGGTTGAGTATAGGCGGCCGGTTGGCCCGCAGACCAACGAACGCCATTTGCGCGGTGGCCGTGGCCGGACCGAAGCGGTGGTGCCTGCAGAATTCGGTGGGGCAGCCGACCCTGGTTGGACGTGCGGACGCTACGCAATGGACCCGCGGTGTCAACGCATCCGATCGCGGGCCGGCCGCCCGCCTGCGTTTCCATCCTTCACGCGCAGGGGCAACTCCGGCCAAGGCGTGCCGCCGTTGATGGTTGTCGGTGCCTGACTCCAGTTTCAGACGCCGTTGCGCCAACCGTCTTCCTTGCGGTACACGTAGTCGGGGTCGTCGGGTCCCAGCACGCCCATGCGCTCCTCCACCGGGAAATCAGCCATGACGACGCGGATCGACTTGCGCGTCATGGCGATCAGGAAGTCCGTCAGAACCGAAAGGTCGTCCGCATCCGCCTGCTGCATGGCGTACAGGTAGGCGTTGCGATCCTGGCGGTGGACCAGGATGGGTGGCCAGCCGTTGCGGATCAGATGCCAGTTCAGGAGCACGCGGCCCGTACGTCCGTTGCCGTCCGCGAAGGGATGGACCTGGATGAAGCGATGATGCATCCAGGCCCCTGTCAGCAGAGGATGTTGAGCCGGCTCGTAGGCCCCATAGAGATCCAGCAGAAGATCCAGTTGCGGATCCACCTGCTCCGGCGGCGCGTAAAGGTGGACGGTGCCATCAGGCCGCGTAGGGTTGTTGGGAAAGTCCTTCCACACGCCGCGCCGCAGCGTCCGCTGCACGCGCCGGCCCAGCATATCCACCGCGTTGTGTGTTTCCTGGTGGGCGGTGATTTGGGCATGCAGCTCGCGCATCGCGTGCTTAGTGATGGGCCGGTCCTCGCGGATGAAGGCATAGACCATTTCGGCGGCCGCCATGTGGTCGTCCAGGACCGTCACCAAGTGCTCCGGTTCCACGTCCACACCCTGTCGGCGCACATACTCCGCGCGGAAACCCTCCCGCAACAGAGTCTGTGTAACACCGTGTGTGGGGTTGTACAGACCCTCAATGACACCGGTCTCGATGGCCATGCTACGCTCCAGCCGCTCCAAGCCCTCCCGGACCCCTTCCCGAGCCGCGGGATCGGCACGCAACGATTGGAAGCGCTGATTCCATTCATCCTCGTAGTCGAACCCGCGCTCCAGGTCCACGGTGGCCAAAGGCTGAATGCCGCGCCAGTTTGTGTAGCGGGTTTCCCTTTCCTTCTCCCGCTCTCCACGTCGTGGACGTGGGGATTGGACTTCCATGGTGTGCCTCCTGACCGCGGTCCGCGCATCCGGGTCCTGTCCGATACGGGGCGCATGGCCGGTGCGAACCTGCACCGGGCTGTTTGCGCGGTCCTACTTGAGGTAAATCATAAAACGCGTTGTGCGATGGCCATGCCGTGCCGAACCATCCCACCTACCCGCTGCCGCGGCCCGTTCGGATGTTGCCGGTCAAATGCTGTCCAAGGGCCGGTGCCGCCTGGGCCGCATGTAGACGTACACCTCTTCGTCATCCCGGACTTCTGTCGGCACCAGACCAATGCGCGTGCTGTTGAACAGGCACTGCCCGTCGTCCAGCGAAAACTCCCAGCCGTGCCACGGGCACCTCAGAACTTCATTCTCCCGACCCCACATGAAACGGCCGGATGCCGACGGCAACGTCGTACCCCGGACTGCGCCCATGCACAGCGGCTCACCTGCATGAGGGCAAATGTTCAGGATGGCTCTTATTTCCCCTTTGTAGCGAAACATGCCGATGCTGCGGCCTTCCACCTCCACCAGCAGGCAGGCTCCCTCCACAATTTGGGCATCGTATGCGACGTGATGCCAGTGAGCGGGGTTGGTGGTCTCAGACGGGTTTGACACGGGGCGTCCTGGTGCGGATCCGTTTTGTTCGCGGCTTGACGAATCCGGATTCTATATCGCGGACAGTCGAATGCGCCCGTGCAGGGCCGGCCCGACCCGCGGCATGGGGATCATGTCCGTGTCGGCGAACACAGCTTGCTATGCTGATCTGCAGTTGAGGCACAAAATACTCGGCCTCCAATCTCACATCCCCCTGTACCAAGGAATTGGGCCAAATGTACCTGGGCTGCTTTCAGAGCAACGGCACGCTACACCGCATGGACTACGCAGACTTTGCGGCAAGTGCATTCGACATCGGCTACGTCACGCTGGACGTGCCGGTCCTGAATGACGCGGCCGTGGAATCCGTCCGCGACCTCGACATGACCCTCCACGCCACCGGTTCCCTGGTCCCACCGGACCTCAGCGCGGATAGCGACCAACAGGCCGATCTGGCCCGGCAGGTCACGGAAGCGATCGACTGGGCATCCGGACAGGGCATCGGAGTCATCACCCATCTCCTGGGCAAGGACATGTCGTTGAGCGGCGACGACAACATTGCGGTCTTCAAGGAGCTGTACACGCCCATCGCGGCCCATGCCGAGTCCCGCAACGTACGCCTGGCCTTCGAAAACTGGCCGCGCAACGGAACCATGCTGGCATCCACTCCGGAAATGTGGCACGCGATGTTCAACGCCGTGCCGTCGCCGGCCCTCGGCCTGTGCTACGACCCGTCGCACTTTGTTTGGCAGGGCATTGACTGGATCCAGCCCATCCGCGACTTCGCCGACCGCATCTACCACACCCATGCCAAGGACACGGAAATCCTCCTGGACGGCCGCAACGCCTTCGGGATTTATGGCAGACAGCTCAGCGGCACCAGACAGAACCAGTGGTGGCGCTACCGGCTGCCCGGATACGGGGAAGTGAACTGGTTCCACTACTTGGATGCACTGTTCCAGGCAGGTTACGACGAAGCGCTCAGCGTGGAGCACGAGGACGGGGTCTGGGCTGCCGATGCGGACACGGCGGTGCGGGGCCTGCAACTCTCCCACCAGTTCCTCAGACCGTTCATCGCCTGAACGCGGATCATCCCGGGATGCCCCTACGAGTGGATGTGGGATGCCGGCCGGGTTGCCAAGGCCGGCCGGCAAAGTCCCCGCAGCCAGCCAAGCAGGTCCGCACCGTCCAACCCGAATGCCAAGGAATCCTCAGCATGATCATCGCCAGCGGACAACCCGGCCGACCCACGGTCTGGCATGACATCGACTTATCCCCGAAAGAACGCAGGCGGCTCTACGGCCATGCAGCCTGTTCGCCGCGGCGGCCCTTCGAGGCCGGCGAGTGGGTCTCGCTTGAGTTCACATTCACGATCGGGAAGACCGAGCTTGGACCGGGAGGACGCCTGGCGCTGGCCTGGGCCTGGCCGCTGGACTGGACCGACCTGCAATTCGAGGATTCCGGCAGCGACGGGTTCACGACCACCGCGGTTCAGTCCGGACACAACAGTGCCGCCACATCCGAACTCGGCCTGCGGTACTTCCGTCAAGGCCCGTTCGATCCCTGGCAACACCACCTTGAACTGACGGTCGTACGGGGCCGGTTGGCGGAAGGGGACACGGTGTTCCTGACCTGTGGCGACCAGTCGCAGGGAGGCAAGGGGTGGCGCGTGCCCACGTTCCGGCTGCGCAATCTGGAGTTCGCAGTACTGATTGATCCGGACCGGAGCGATCACTGGCACCGGTTGCCGCCGATGGCGGGCCTATCCGTGGTTCCGGGGCCACCGGTACGACTGGTTGCCATCGCGCCCAGTGACGGATTGGTGGGCGAAACCGGAACCGTGACCATCAGGGCCGAAGATCGCTGGGGCAACGCCAGCATGCCGGTCCATGCTCGGCCCAAGGTCAGGGAACTGTGCGCGGCACCAGCCGGTCAGCTTCTGGAACTGGGAGAGGCTGTGGCCTGTGCAGACCCGCCTGTGGTCCAGGTGCCTGTTCGCTACAAGGCAAGCGGCCTGACCAGATTGGAGGTTTGCCTGCCGGACTCGGACCTGATCGCACAAAGCAATCCCGTCCGGATCGCAACGGAACCACCCAAGTGGCGACGCTTTTGGGGGGACATGCATTCGGGCCAGAGTGAAGTCGGCTGCGGTGCCGGATCCATGGCGGAGCATTTCACCTATGCCCGGGACGCCGCCGGCCTTCAGTTCATCACGCACCAGGGCAACGACCACTATGTGTCGCGCGACCTGTGGGATCTGACCCGGGCCGAGACGGAAAACTTTCACGAATCCGGCCGATTCGTCACGTTCCTGGGCTGCGAGTGGAGTCCGCCGACCTCGGACGGCGGGGATCGCAATGTTTTCTACCGGCACGACGAGCCCCGGCTGCGCCGCTCGGGCCGGTTCTTCCAGGAGGACGATCCGGACCCCGAACCGGACCTGACCACCGCCGAGCCGTTCCTGGAGGCCATGCGACATGAACCGGTGCTAATCAACATGCATGTCGGCGGCCGTCCCACCAATCTTGACTGGCATGCCCCGGAAATCGAGCGGCTGGCGGAGATCCACTCCACCCACGGCACGTCGGAGTGGTTCGTCAAGGACGCCCTCCGCCGCGGTTACCGAGTCGGCATCACGGCCGGGACCGACGGCATCACCGGCCGTCCCGGCGCCTGCCATCCGGGCTGGCGCAACAACCGGAACGTGCGCAACGGTCTGACCGCCGTTTATGCGGAGGAACTGACGCGCACAGGCATTTGGGAGGCCCTGCACGCCCGGAGGTGCTATGCCACATCCGGGGAACGCATAGGCCTGTGGTTCGAGGTGGACGGACAGCCCATGGGTTCGTTGCTCACCACTGCAGGCGATCCCCTGGCCACGATTGAAGTCGAGGGTACGGCACCGCTCGAATCGGTCGAACTATTGCGCGACGACAGGCAGATTTGTCAGTGGCAGCTGGCGGGACCGTCCCCTGCAGCCAACGGGCGGCATCGGATCCGCCTGCTGTGGCAAGGCACAGCCCAACGCGGTACGGCACGCGCCCAGCGGGTGACATGGGACGGTTCCCTGAACCTGGACAGGGGCACGCTGCATGCGGTCGAGGCAGTGAACTTCCACGGCGGCGAGGACCGCGTGGACCAGCCCAGTGGTGATCGCGTGGCTTGGCGGAATGCCACGGCGGGCAATCGAGCAGGCCTTGTGCTGGAGATTGAAGGGGACGAACACACCATGTGCAGCTTCAACGCCCCTCCGATTCGTTTCTCGTTCCCACTGGCCCATGTACTCAAGGCACCCCTTGTACGCGAAACGGGAGGTCTGGATTGCCAGGTCGCGATTGGCCCGGCACCAGACAACGACGCACCCACGAGAGCCAGCCTAACCTTTCGCGACGTTGATACTCTGACAGGCACGCAGGCCTACTGGGTGCGTATCACCCAGATCGATCAGGCCCAGGCCTGGAG
This sequence comes from Caldilineaceae bacterium, assembly GCA_026705565.1. Taxonomy (GTDB): domain Bacteria; phylum Chloroflexota; class Anaerolineae; order Caldilineales; family Caldilineaceae; genus Bin34. The sequence continues at coordinate 9,122 of JAPPAJ010000313.1, forward strand.
TAGCCCGGTGTACATGGCCCGTACCTGAACCGCTCTCGGGAGAGTTGGATGCCGCATCCACACCGGACGGCCGGACCACCCCCAAGGTTGCTTTCATGCCCGTGACACAGGAACGAATCCAGACCTGTAAACACAGCTGACGGCGAGTAGAGCAATGCAACGGAACGCGCACATTTGCAAGCAACCTGTGGGCCCCAAGGTCTTTGGTGACATAAGACGACTGACAGTGAACACCCAAGGCTCGAACCAGACCTATCCGAACAGTTCACGCAGCCAATGGACCAACCGTCGAGCATGAGGTGCATCGGGATCCAAGAACCGACTTTGGATCGCTGTGCCAAAAGGCAGGCCAGGATCTGCCTGCCAGGCCAACCAAGTGTGGATAACGGCTTTGCTCCGATCCACAGTTCTGAATAGTGGCTGATCTAAAGAATTCACACATGCCTCAGCGTGTTGCCAATGGGAATCGGAGTCAGGCACTAGGAATGCCAGAAAGTCCTCCAGCTTGCCTGAATCTTGATTGTTAGGCATGATCCAGATACCCACCTTCGGCAACAATTCTTCTGTCGCTGGGAAAACAATGGTCCCATCCGGCCCTGGCTGATCAGGTACATCCAGAAAACCGGCAATGCCTAACCGATCTCGTAGCGACTGCCAACGACTCGGTACACCGGTGTCAGCATCAATCACTACCCCCAGAACATCCTCTGCATCTTCCTTGCCCAGGACCTTGAGCCGAGTAGAGAACACTTTCAGCAGTTCTGTATCACTTCCCAAATATTCCAAGCTTGGACATGGAACCCCGTGTACTTGGCAAATTCTGTCCATTACCCGTTTGTCGTCAAGACCCTCGACCAGCAGCACCTTGTTTCCGGTCATGTCACCGCACCTCTATGCGCTGCTTGGTAATCACTTGAAGATCCTCTTCAGTGAATACTGTTGGTATGACATCACTCCCCTTCCGAGTCAGACGCAGCAAAACCCCCACCTCCGGAGTTTCAGCTGCCGCCGCTTGAAAGGCTGCCACTGCGTCCCAACTGTGAGTGGTGGCAACAACCTGAATGTTGTGACATTCGGCCAGTTGGAATATGGTGCGCCAAGCCTCTGGCTGTACTGTGTAATGCAATCCGTTCTCGAACTCGTCAATCAGTAGAAGTCCCCCTCTGGCATCCAAGAGTGCAAGAATCAAGGTGAACATGCGATTCAAGCCATCACCGGAAGAGAGGATTGACACATACCGGCTCAGACCTTCCACACGAATGTAGGGCGTCTTCGCCGGTCCGTAGCGGTCATCCCCACCGATCATGCGAACCGCGGCGATGTTGGGTTCAATGACTCTCAAGGCCCTAACCACCTCCTCTTCTTCGTCCCTCAATACAGCGCGATCCCACATCCTTCCCAGAGATTCCGGAGCACCGTTGGCCTTCACGAACTTGCAAGTCATTCTGTTTGAATCAGGACGCGGCATGTGATTGCGAAAACTGTGAAGATTATCCATCCGTACAACAAATTCGTCTGTCTTTGTGCGGGCTACCAAGACAGGCCCCCCGGGTATTTCTTCCCGTACAACTCGATTTCGATCCACAAATTCCATAGTGCTTTGCGAGTCATCGGTAAATGCCATCCATTCAACATGCATGGAAAGTTCCATAGGATCTTTCGGGTTGCTTGTCTTGATGACGATCGGACCGAATTCATCATCCAACATGGGAAATCCGTGAAAAAGATCAGAAAAGAGGAAATCGCCATCAAAGTCAAGGGGATGAGTATCTTTCTTACCACCGCGGCGATAACCCGCGCGCGTGCCGAGAATGTCGAACACGGCGGCTGGCTCAGCCTTGCGCGCACCGATCCGCAACGCCTCCAAGATCGACGACTTGCCTGTGTTATTTTTCCCGGTGATCAAGGTTACGCGGCCCAACTCCGAGATTTTCAAATCCCGGAACCCACGGAACCCCTGGACCGCAAGATCCGGGAAGGCCAGTTGGGAATTGGACAACAGTATTCTCCTGTTCAAACTGAAGATGCCGTCCGAACGTCGGCAGGCGGACGATTCAAGCTACCACACCCTCGGAACTGATGCCACCGGTGCTGAACATCAGTGGAACTTCACCACGAGGACTGGAGCCCAATGCACGAAACCAAGTTGTCTCAATGGCTTTCATCCCCGTGTCTCCGTCACTTCGCCCGTAGCCGTACTGTTCGTATCCTCCTTGTTGATCGCGTTGCCCGCCGCGTCACTCCCAACGGGCTCTTGCCGACTTGATTCCCGCGCGCCAGTGGAAGGGGTGGACAATGCCAATCGGTCGCGTAGATGCACGTCCAACTGCGGGAAGGGAATAGCAATGCCCTGCTCCGCGAAGTCCTGGTGAATGCCTTGCAGAATCTCGCTGAGGGAACGCAGTCGCTGCTTCGGATCGTCAATCCAATACAGGATCCGGAACCGCAGGGCGGAATCTCCCAACTCGACCAGGAAAGTGTTGGGTTCGGGTTCGTCCAGGACTGCCGGGTGGTTCCGGATGCGTTCCATGAGAGCCTGGTGGACCGGTTCCACCTCGGTGCCGTAGGCCACACTGACAAACGATTCGACACGCAGGACGCGGTCGGACCGCGTCCAGTTGTCGAGGCGCTGGGAGGTCAGGATCGAGTTCGGAAGCACCGCCTCCGTGTTGCCGAAGGTCTTGAGGATGGTGGCGCGCAGGCCGGTCTCCTGAACCGTGCCCATGATGCCGTCCACCTCGATGATATCGCCCTCGCGCACGGTGCGCTCGGTCAGAAGGACCAAACCGGCGACAAAGTTCCCGGCCAACGATTGCAGGCCCAGACCCAGACCGATGCTCATGGCACCCAACGGAATCAGAAACACGGACAGGTCCAGACCCAGGGCGGACAGAGAGACATAGACCCCCGCCAGCAGCATGAAGCCACTGAACATCTGAAGGCTCAGACGCAGGGCCGTGGCCGAGATGTGCGTCCTCTCTTGCAGAAAGTTTCTGGCACCCCGCGTGGTGATCCGGGCCAGAAAATAGAAGGCCAGAACCAGGCCGACGGTGGTCAGGATGTCCGCCAGCGTCAGCGGATTCCCCCCGACCGAAGTCACCTGTTGGTTGAGAATGTTCACGATCGCGTTCACGTTGAAACCCCCGCTACTTGGTGGCGGACGGACGACCGGTCCCGGTCGGGAACCGGGAAGCACGGCAACTCCGGAGCTTCCCCATTGTGAAGTGAAACCGGCAGGGGTTTCAATCCGCCTTGCCAACCCGGCCGTTCATGGCGGTTGACCGGTCGGGTGGCACAGGATGCGCCGAAGGCAACCGGAACCGTCACGATGGCTCCACGGTCGGACTGCGCCATAATGAACAGGCCTCCGGCCGCATCCGTCCAACACGGGATCCCTCCATGCAAGTTCAAGCCCCTTTGGCGCAGGGAATGGTCTGCGCACCGCAACCGTACGCGGTCGATGCCGCGGTGGACGTGCTCGAACGCGGCGGCAATGCCATGGACGCCGCCATCACAGCGGGACTGATCCAGGGGGTGGTGTCCCCCCACATGTGCGGCCTCGGCGGCTATCTGGTGGCAACGATCCACCAGCCCGGGAGTTCCGCTCCGGAATCCGTGGACGGCCCGGCCGTGGCCGGTTCCGGCACCACCCCGGACATGTGGGCGGACCGCTTCGAACGGTTTGGTCCGACCGGCTGGGGCTACATCCTGCGCGATCAGGTCAACGACTGCGGCTACACATCCATCTGCGTGCCCGGCTCGGTCAAGGCCCTGGACCACATGCACCGCAAGTGGGGCTCCCTGCCCTGGGCGGATCTGTTCGAACCGGCCGCCGACCTGGCGGAAGGCGGCTGGCGCATGATGGACCGCACGGCACGGGTCTGGCAGCGCTGGCCTGAGGCACCAGGCGGCATCAGTCCGCTGGAGGTCGTCCAGCGCAACCCGGAGGCCTCCCGCATCTTCCTGACCGAGACGGGAAAGCCACCCCTGGTCAATCAGCCCGTCAGCAATCCGGACCACGGCACATCCCTGCGGCACGTTGCCAAGTTTGGTGCCGAGGACTTCTACCGCGGCGAGATGAAGGAGCGCATGGCGGCCGACTTGGAGGCCAACGGCAGCTTTGTCACCGCCGGCGACCTGGAGGCGTACGCCCTTCCGCCGTCCGTACCGGTGTGCGGTTCGTTCAAGGGCTGGGACGTGTCGGCCAGTGCCCCGCCGCACGGCGGCGCCACGGTCGTGGCCATCCTGAACATCATGGAACGGTTGTGTACGGAGCCGGGTCTGGAGCCGGACTCCCCGCGCTACCTGTACCTGCTGGCCATGGCCATGAAGGCCGCGTTTGCCGACCGCAATCCCCACATGGCGGATCCGGAGTTCGAGGCGGTTCCAACCGACTGGATGATGGATCCGGCGCGCGCCGATCACTGGGTGGACATCATCCAGCACGGAGACCCGATCAAGGTGTCCTTCCAACCACAGGGCTCCAAGGACACGACACACGTGTCCGTGGTCGACAGACAGGGCCTGTGCGTATCCCTGACCCATTCCCTGGGATCCGCCAGCGGGGTCGTCACCCCCGGCATGGGGTTCATGTACAACAACTCCATGGTGAACTTCCATCCCCTGCCGGGACATCCCAACTCCATTGCCCCAGGGAAAGGCCGCACCACGGGCATGAGCCCTACGATTGTCACCCGCGGGGGACTGCCCCGCCTGATCCTGGGTGCCCCCGGTTCCACCATGATCATCACCAGTGTGGCCCAGGTGCTGCTCAACACCCTCCTCTGGGGCATGAACGTCAAGGAGGCCGTGGATGCCCCGCGCCTCGACTGCCAGGGGGACCTCATTCGCATGCATGCCCGGTTCCCCAGGCAAACGGTGGAGCGTGTCGCGAACATGCATCCGGCGGAGAGGACAGGCTACAGTCGCGGCGGTTTCGCAATCGTGCATGCGATTGCCATCGACGAAGCGGGTTCGGTAACCGGAGTTGCGGATCCCGGGGCCGACGGCATGGCCGTGGCCGTTTGACGACGCACCGGAGCCCGGCAAGCGATGCGCGGAACCGGTCTCCGACACCTGCACGGCTAGAATCCGGGAACAGGCACTCTCAGGAACACATCTCCATGCATCTTTCCGACTTGGACCTCAAGGCTGTCAACACCATCCGCATGCTCGCGGTCGACGCGGTCGAGCAGGCCGCCTCCGGACACCCGGGCATGCCCATGGGCATGGCCCAGACGGCCTATGTGCTCTGGACGCGGTACCTGCGGCACAGTCCCGGGCATCCGGACTGGCAGGACCGCGACCGCTTCGTGCTCAGTGCCGGACACGGATCGATGTTGCTCTATGCCCTGCTGCACCTGACGGGCTACGACCTGCCGCTGGACGAGTTGAAGAACTTTCGGCAATGGCAGAGCCGCACGCCGGGCCATCCCGAGTTCCGCCACACAGCGGGAGTGGAGACCACAACCGGCCCGCTGGGCCAGGGATTCGGCAACGGCGTAGGCATGGCCCTGGCCGCGGAGTGGCAGGCGGCCCGCTACAACGCGGACGGCTTCCCGGTTGTGGACCACCACATCTACGGAATCGTGTCCGACGGGGATCTGATGGAAGGCGTGGCCAGCGAGGCGGCCAGCCTGGCCGGCCACCTGCAGCTGGGCCGAATCATCTACCTGTACGACGACAACCGGATCACCATCGACGGCGCCACGGATCTGTCCTACTCGGAGGATTGGGCCGGCCGCTTCACAGCCTACGGCTGGCACGTCCAGCAGGTGGACGGCATGGATGTCGCCGGCGTGGCGGCGGCCATCGAAGCGGCACAGAACGATCCGAGACCCAGCATCATCGGCTGCCGCACGACCATCGGCTACGGCAGCCCCAACAAGGGCGGCACATCGGACTCCCATGGTGCCGCGTTGGGCGCGGAAGAAGTGGCCCTGACCCGCGCTGAACTGGGCTGGACGGACGAACTGTTCCACGTTCCCGAGGACGTGGCGGCCCACATGGGCCGGGCGGTCGAGGACGGTGCGGAAAAGGTACAGGCGTACCACGACCTGTTGGCCCGGTATGCGGAGGCCCATCCGGAGAAGGCTGCGGAACTGGAACTGGCCCTGAGCGGTGATCTGCCGGAGGGGTGGCAGGAAGCCCTTCCCGAATTCGCACCCGGCAAGGGCGACGCAACCCGCAACACCTCGGGCAAGGCCCTCAACGCCGTTGCGGAGGCGGTCCCCTGGTTCATTGGCGGTAGCGCAGACCTGGCCGGCAGCAACAAGACGGATATCGATTCGTCCGACGACTTCCTGGCCTCCAACCGGCACGCGCGCAACCTGCGTTTCGGCGTGCGCGAGCACGGCATGGCGTCCGTCCTGAACGGCATGGCCCTGCACGGGGGCGTGATCCCCTACGGCGGAACGTTCCTGGTCTTCACCGACTACCTGAGGGCCAGCCTGCGGCTGGCGGCCCTAATGGGGCTGCCCGTCGTTTATGTCATGACCCATGACAGCATCGGCCTGGGCGAAGATGGTCCGACGCACCAGCCAATCGAGCACCTGGCCATCCTGCGCGCCACCCCCAACCTGACCCTGATCAGGCCGTGCGACGGCACCGAGACCGCCAGTGCCTGGCGCATCGCGCTGGAGAACCGGAACGGCCCCACCGTGCTGGCCCTGACCCGGCAAACCGTGCCGGAGTGGCCGCACGAGGATGCGGAAGGCGGTTACCTGCCGGCCGCGGCCCGGGGCGCCTACGTGCTCAGGGACACGGAAGGCGCGCCCGACATCGTACTGATCGCCAGCGGCAGCGAGGTAGCCATTGCCATGGAAGCTGCCGACGCCCTGTCCGCTCAGGGGATCGCGGCCCGCGTGGTGTCGATGCCCAGCTGGGAACTACTCGGCGCGCAGGACGCGGCGTATCGGGCGGAAGTCCTGGGTGCAGATGTGCCGCGGCTGGCGGTGGAGGCAGCCGCCACCCTGGGTTGGGAACGCTGGGTCGGCAATGATCCGAAGACCGGAGCCGTAATCGGACTGGATCACTTCGGCGCCAGTGCGCCTTTCGAAGTGCTGTACGAGAAGTTCGGCTTGACCCCGGCCAACGTGGCGGCCAAGGCGCTGGACCTGTTGGGACGGGCCTGATGGACAGTCCCAGCCCATCGTCGGTTTTGACAGACCTGCTGGCGGTGGTGCGCAGCACGCGCCAGAACCATGCCTGGGAGCATGCCACACTGCATGTGCTGGGCGGTCGGGGACAGGTACGGCAAGCCAGCGGACTGAGCGATCCGTCGGGCTTCACCCTGTTCGGGGAGATGTCGGTCGAAGACGTGGACCAGGCGGTGGCCGACGCCCAAGCGGCCATTGACGACGGACGCCGCGGGTTGGCGATTCATCCGGACTGCGGCACCAACCTAGTGGTACAGGCGCTGCTGTCGGTGCTGGCGATGCAATTCCTGGGGCGAACCGGACGCGGATTCTCCATGGCCCGGTTCATCGCCAGCCTGCTGTCGATGACGGCCCTGAGCGTAGCGGCCAAGGTCCTGGGTCCCCGATTGCAGACCGTGACCACCCTGGCGGACCTGCGGGATCGAGAGGCGACCGAGGTGTATGCCCTGCGGGTCTTCGGCAAGCCGGCCGTGCGGGTCTCGGTCGGGGCCCGGATGTGATTCACCTGTGCGCCGGGGCGGATCCATTCCGCTACCAGCTGTTCCTGAAGGACTTGAAGGCCGGCCTGGATCCGGCCATGGCGGATTTCAACTACGTGGAGCTGGAGGCTCCGGGTGCGTCGCTGGAGGACATTCAGCGGGAGATTCAAGCCCTGCCGGTGATGGCGGACGAGCGGATTGTGGCGGCCCACAAGGTTTGGACCGCCTTCGCGGATTCGGTCCGGCGGTCCAGAACCAAAGGCCGGGAAACCTTGGCGGAACGATGGCAACTGGGTTTGACGGCGCTGGCCGGCATGCCCCAAACCACGGTCCTGGTGCTGTACGAACCGGATCTGAAGCCCGAATTCAAGGGCATCCGCGAACTGCCGGCTCCGCCCGGTGGCCTGGCAGTGCCGACCATCGAGGACCTGGAGAGGGAAAAAAAACTGCGCCGGGAGAACCTTGCGGCACCCAAACGCAACGAGATGCGCAGTTGGGCCGAATTCCGATGCAGTGAAAAACGGCTTCGGATCGCGGGCCCGGCGGTGGATGAACTGGTCCGGCGCGCCAGCAGCGACCTGCGCAACCTGGATCAGGAGCTGGACAAGCTGGCCGCCCATGCCAAGGGGGAAGCCATCTCCCTTGAGGCCGTGCGGGAACTGGTGCCCGACTACAGCGAGGACTTCATCTTTGCCCTGAGCAACGCGGTCTTCCAACAACAGCGGGACGAGGCCATGCGCGTCCTGAGCCATCTCCTGTCCCAGGGCCTGCATCCGATCCAGATTTTGGCGACCCTTGGTTCCCAAGCGCGCATGCTGGCCGCCGTGCGCCTTTCCCGCGAGAGTCCCGATGCCATTGCCAAGGCAATGAAGGTCAAACCCTATGCCGTGCAGCGCTCCATGCGCAACGCGGCGCGGCTCTCACCGGACCAGGTTCGGGCCATGGTGGACATGCTGCTGGAGGCGGATCTGAAGATGAAGTCCACGCCCCATGCCGAGGCGGTTCTGGAGGCCCTGGTGGGCCACCTGGTCTCGCCGGACACCTGGCTGCAGGCATAGGACTGCAGATTCCGGGGCGGCACTTCGCGGCAACCATGGTTCTGCGGCGACTGGAACTGAAACAGTTCCGCAACTTCCGGCAGGTGAAACTGGACTTCACGGAGCCCTGCACGCTGGTGCAGGGACCCAACGGAGCCGGCAAGACCAACCTGCTCGATGCCATCTGCTTCCTGGCCCTGAGCAAGTCGCTGCGGTCGCAAACCGACCGGCAGTCGATACACGACGGCCTGGACCCCAAGGAACCGAAGTATTTCGACCTGCGCGCCGAAACGGAGAACGCAGCCGGCACGGGGCATGTCCTCCGCGTGTTCTTCGGCACCGGCCGGCTGGGCCCGCCCATGGCCAAGCACCTCTTCCTGGACGGTGCCGAAGTCGCTGCCGCGCACATGCTGGGACACCTGAAGGTGGTACTGGTGGAGCCGGAGGACACCCGACTGGTGTCCGATGGTCCCAAGCTGCGACGCCGGGCGCTGGACGTAGCCCTGTGCCAACTGGACGCGCAGTACATGCATCATCTGGTCCGGTACCGCAAGGTACTGGCGAACCGGAACGCCCTCCTGGCCCAGTGGCGAGGAAGAACTGCAACACCGCCGCCAACATTCACGCGGCAGATAGCGTTTCTGGACGAACAGCTGGCTGAGGAAGGCGTACAGGTCATGCGGCGGCGGGCCGCGTGGATTCAAAGGGTGTCCAGGCATGCCGAGCAGGCCCAGGCGCAACTGACCGCCAACGGTGACGTGCTGTCGGTGCGGTACCGGCCGTCGGCCGCCGTGGACTTCGAAAATGGAGAAGGGGCACCCGAAGCGAGCGACGATGCAGAGGGTGAAACGCAACGGAGGCAGTTCCGGTGCGCACTGGACGAGATGCTAGGCACCGAACTGGAACGGGGCCATACCATGGCGGGGCCGCATCGGGACGACGTGGTGTTCCTCAACGACGGCAGGTCCTTGGGGAAGTTCGGGAGTCGGGGCCAGCAGCGGACGGGCATCCTAGCCTGGCGACTGGCGGAGGCACAGGCCATTCGGGAACTCACCGGCGAGTTTCCGCTACTGCTCCTGGACGACGTGATGAGCGAACTTGACGCAAGCCGGCGCATGCGCGTGTACGAGGCCATGGCCGATGCCGCGCAGGTGGTGGCCGCGACCCCTGACTGGGGACACTATCCGGAGGCGATGAGAGACACGGCACAGTGCCTTGAGATTCGCGATGGAGTGCTAGCTCCGGCTTAGCGGACGGGGTGCCCTGAGGTTTCAAAAAGGACGAACCAGTGAAGATGGACCATCGCGCACAAAGCCTTCTGCCATCCAAATCATGGAGCACAGCTACTGGCTTCTGATTAACGAATCTCCACCGGACATCAGTGAGAAACGGCAAATCGAAACCTGATTGGAGATCGCGCAGCATCTGTTCGTAAATTGTGAACGTATCACCTGCAAGCCACTGCTACAATCAAGCACAGCTAGCCTCCACGACCACCAACAGGAAACCGAAGGGAAACCATGCCGTTTACCCCACAAGAATGTAAAACCAAGGTTGGCGGCTACCCAGTGTCATTGTCAACGACATCACCTGGTCCTGTTGACACTATGGGATAGACTAGGAGGATGAGCCTGCCAAAACGCGAAGACCGGTGGTCATGGAACTCACCAAAGCCCAGTATGCTCGCATTGCCCCCTGCCTGCCCGTGCCACGGGGGAACGTGCAGGTGTCCAACCTGCAGGTGCTGAACGCCTTCCTGTACATGGCCGAGCAGGGCTGCCAGTGGCGCGCCCTGCCGGAGCAGTTCGGGCCCTGGAACACGGTGTACCAGCGGCTGAACCGCTGGGCCAAGAAGGGGGTGCTGGACGAGGTCTTCGCCCGGTTGCAGCGGGAAGGGATCCTGCGCATCAAGCTGGAGGTGGCAGGGCTGGACAGCACGATCGTGCCGGTGCACCCGGACGGCACGGGGGCGCAAAAAAAAACGGACCGCAGGCCATCGGCCGCTCGCGCGGCGGCTGGACCACCAAGATTCACCTGGTTGCCGCGGATGAACGCACAATGGTAACCGGAGCCCTGTCGCCGGGCCAGGCCGGGGACGCGCCCCACGGCCGCCAACTCCTGCGGGACTTGGGCCCCCTGGCCGACCACGACCTGCTGCCCGACGAACTGGCCCTGGTCATGGACCGGGCCTACGAAGGCGACGAGACCCGCCGGCTGGCCACGGACCTGGGCTTCGTGCCGGTCGTGCCGCCCCGCTCCGACCGCCTTGCACCCTGGGACTACGACCGCGAGCTGTACAAGCGGCGCAACGAGGTCGAGCGGCTCTTCCGCCGGCTCAAGGCCTGGCGCCGGGTCTACACCCGCTTCGACAAGCTGGACGTGATGTACTGGGCCTTTGTTCTCCTGGCCCTGATTGCCGAAACTCTACAATTAGTGTAAACAGGACCTAGCAGGTTTACTCCTACGCATCCGCGCATCACTTCCAGGCCAAAGCCGAATCCGAGACAAACGCCTTGTGGCCGCAGATAGCCTGCTGACCAACCCAGACCGAGAGGAGCTACTGTCCAAAGCGTACGCCCACGCGGTGGCAGCGAGTGCCGGCTACGTCACCGCGGCTTACGAACTTGACCGAGAGGGCATTGACATGCGCATCCAGGCAGGAGGCGTGATGCGTCCTGCCTTGGAGCTTCAGTTGAAAGCGACCATCAATCTCGGTGACGGTGGAGGCCACGTCAGGTTTCAACTGCGACGCCGAAACTACGACCTGTTGCGTCTGGAAGCCCAGACGCCACGCCTACTGGTGGTACTTGAGTTGCCGAAGAACCCGGACCAGTGGATGGAGATCACTGCAGACGAATTGGTGATCAGGCACAGGGCATACTGGATGAGTCTGCTGGGGTATGACGAGACCACCAACCAGTCGAGTGTGACTGTCCACATACCAAAGCAAAACAGGTTTGACGTAGCCGGATTGCGGTCGCTTATGGAACAGTCACGCACAGGGGGTATCCAATGACAATCGGGATCGACGACCGGCCTGTCCTGCTGGCGATCTCGCCAACGGCCCTGGCTGCCTACGCTCGCGCCGAAGGGTGGTCCAAAACCGAAACCTACGGAAAGCATTCCGACGTATACAACGGAGGCACGTTACCGGAAATAATCGTGCCCCGCACGAAGCATCTCGCGGACTATGCAAGTGTTGTAGCACGCCTCATCAAGATTTTTGCCGATGCGGCAGAGATGAGCGAGATTGCGTTGTACAACGACTTAGCGACTGCAGATCGGGACATCATCCGGATACGTGTGGATGGGGAAGACAGTACGGTTGACATCAACTCGGGTACCAGTTTGGTCTCCGGCGCCCGGGACATGCTGCTGGCAGCCGCCTGCTCAGTAAACAATCCCAGGCCAATTTATAGGGCTGGTGCCAACCGGGAAGCAGCAGACTTTGTGAACCAAGTTCGCCTAGGCCAGACAGAACCTGGTAGTTTTGTGGTAACCCTACTGCCTCCGATTGTCGCGCCCCCGACGCAGAAACCTCTCATACCAGACACCGATGACATCAACCCTCCAATCACGCGGCGAGTTACCTGGCGGTTGCATGATGCTTTGGCCGCTACCCGAGAAGCCATCAACAGAACAATGAGCGGAGACACAGAGGTGTTCGCCGATGCCGTGGCCTCCGGTACCAGTGCCAACCTTTGTGAATCCTTAGCTCAAATGGCCAAGCCCTTCCACGAACTTGAAGTGAAGGTGACGTGGGCCAGGACACGACCGATGCCAACAGCCCACAGCACGGTTCGGTTCAACAACGACGACACGCCTGTTTTGTCCGAAGCCGCGCGCGTTTTTCGCAGCCGAGAGCCAATTCCGGATGTTTACCTGCCATGTTCCGTACAGAAGTTGCAACGCGATGACGGTGAAACGGATGGGACCGTCACACTGCGTACGTCCATCGAAGACAAAATCCAATCGGTGACCGCGGCCCTAAGTCAGTCGGATTACAACCGAGCCATTGACGCGCACAAGGGGAAAGCCCCGATCATCGCAATAGGAGACCTAGACAGATTTGGTCAACGCTGGCACCTACTAAATCCCCGCATCGTTGCCGTCATCACGGACGCCGAGGAAGAGTAGCTTTCAACGCAGCTGCCGACCCGACACGTCGATTCTGGTCCCGAGCTTGATCGGTTACTGGTTTTCGGGTTGCCTTGGGTACGGTCGTCAGACAGTGGTATCAACTCACTTTGCAACGCCGTTCACCACTGCTTCCAGGCGTTTCACGAACCTGCGGATGTCGGCAGCTACCTCGATGACTTCCGCTGGTGCCCTGACCTCCTCACCTGCAAGCTGCCGCAGTGCCAACACCAATGGATACAAGGTGGCAGCCGTTCTTGATTCACTCGACAGAACCTGAACCATGTCACCAGGGGGCGCGCCATAGGCAATCAACTCCAGTAGATTGTCCAGCTCTTTTTGGCGCATTTCCTCATTGTCCAAGGAGGTTCCGACGACCAGTAGCCGAAGCAAACCCATGGCAGCAGCCGCGCGACCTTGAAGCACAAGCGCCTTGGCGCGCATCCAACCTGCATGCCATCCGAAGGGGATGCCGACGGCATCTTCCAGGACTCCAAATCCCACTTCGAGTTCGTTACTGGTGTTGATGGCATCGACTACTTGCCTCGCCTCAAGCTGGACGTGGCCCACAAAAAAGAGTGCGTGCGCAATCGCTAATTGGACTGTAGCGTTGTCATTGCTACTGAAGCGGTCCACCAGAGTCTCGAAGCAATGAATTGCTTCATGTATCTCCCCAAGTCGACGGCACACAATGCCTTTGCTAACGAGCACCAGCGCCTCCATGTCTTGGGGTTCATGTGAGTAGTTGGCTGCGTAGATGGCCAGAGCTCGTCCGTAGGCTGACTTCGATTCCGCGTATTGACCAATGTCCTGATGTATGGAAGCCTTCATCACCAGTGCCTGAGCTACCATTTTCAGGTTCTCGTTTTCACAAGAGTTGAGTCGTGTTAATACGTCTTCAAAGACAATCAGCGCAGCCGCGGAATTCCCACGTTCGTCACACAGTGTAAGTCCCTTCATAAAGAGT